>NZ_JBSPKW010000023.1:0-99703 GCF_053848065.1 Mesorhizobium sp. BHscii
GTTTCCGAAGAGCAATTTGAGGTGAACTTCCTCACGCCCCGCCCGCGTCGCGGCAGGCAAGCCCGGATACTCGAACGTGTGCGTCCAATCCTCCTCACTCGTTCGTGTCGACATGGCTTGCGTCTCCGACTCAGGCGGAACCCATGATTCACAACCGACCCCAAGGAACACTGTTGCCGCCCATCTGGCCGTCTTATCGGTATCGGCGAAGCCGCTGATCTGTGCTAAGCCGCAGCCCGAATAGCCAAAGGAGTACACCCGTGAGCGAGCCGACCGTGGCCGAGGCGACCGACAGCATCTATGCATCGCTCCGGGCGAACAATGCCGACATCGACGCACATATCGCGGCGCTCAAAGCAGCGCTGGCGCGAGAGGGGATAGAACAAGCGGTGTTCGATCCAACCAGGCTGGCGCAGAACAACCGTTCGGGCCGCAAGCTAATGCAGGCTTATTTTCGGCAGCGCGGCGTGAGCGTGAGGTTTTCGGCCTCGTAGGGGCGCACGCTGAGGCGCCACGGCCCGCCGGCAATCATTGTGGTCCAAGATCCCGCGGGGAGTTCAGGCAAGTCCGCTTTTGGCTTCTGTAGGCCGACATGCGGCTTCCGGCCCCGCCGACGTCAAAGTACCTGGGAAATCGGCCGACAAATGGTCAATTCAATCACCTGCGCCGGCTTGCCGAGCACATCAGCGACCGATTCGCCGCTTCTGGCCTTCGGATTTGACCGGATCAATCGCATGAATCTGCCGCCTTGAGCGCTTCGGCGCGGTCAGATTTGTCTAACGCTCCTATCCGTCGAACCGACGCGAAGAATCGTGGATAGTCGCCCGAACACAAATCGAACAAGCGGAGAAACGTCGCCACCCGATCGCCGTAGACGGAAGTCGCGGCGAGCTTCGCGTTGTTAATCGGAGAATCGAACCAGACATCGTATCCCCGGTATCCACGCCAGCGACTGTCGCGCATCTCTCGGTAGCGCATTCGCAGCCGTTCGATCGCGGCTATCTTTGCGGCCCGCTTCTGCTCAGAGGTAGCGCTGTCGTCATAGACGTGCCTTAGCTCGTCTCGGGTCTGCGACACCAGCGCAAGAAATTGAGCTCTGCGCCTCCGGTCGGCTTCGTAACGGCGCAAACCGGCAGTATCCCCATTCGCGCGCAGCCATTTTCTTACACCGGTTGTTTCGACAGCGGCAGCGAACGCTTCGTTGAACGCGGAATCGTCCTGTACGTAGACGCGCTGGTGGGCCAGCTCATGGAACACCAGCCCTGCAAGACCCGCTTCATCTTGGCTGAGCATGGTGCTTAGCAGCGGGTCACTTGACCAGCCGAGCGTGGAATATGCAGTGATGCCCGTCACATAGACGTCCAGGCCCTGTCTCTGAAGTTCGACAGCGGTTTCAATCGCCGACCTTTTGGAGAAGTATCCTCGGTACGGAACGCATCCGAACACCGGAAAGCACCATGTTCGTGGCGTCAGCGAGAATTCCGGCGCTGCGAAGATGGCCCATGTCACCGCGTCCCGACCAACGTCAACATAGCTGCGGTAGCTATTGTTGTCCGGCAGCGCTAGTTCATCTATCGCAAACTGTCGGATGGCGCTCGCCGATGCCATTCGAGCGCGCAATGTCCCAGGGGTCGAAGGATTGTCGATCAGCTCTCCGACATCCTGGCGCGCCGCCATGATCTCCACGTGACCCTTCAAGGATTGTGCGTAGTAGGAAATGCTGGTGCAACCTGCCACGCCGGACATCACGATCATCGCAGCAACCGAACGAAAAAAAGCATGCATCATGCCCACGGCATCGCTCACACGTCCGGATAGGGCAAATGTCGCAACTGCGTCCGGTCCCAAACAGTCGCGCCAATTTGGTTAAGATCCTGGATGGGGTTTAGGTTAGACGTTCGTCCTCGGCAAGATTGCCACAATTCGGTCACTCGCCGCCAAATTGCCGAATGTCCGGACATGGCGGACTGAAGCAACGCAGCATTTTCCACTTTGAGGCGAAGTAATTCTCAACTATGGTGCGCCAGGCTTTTGGCATGGGGGGGATATTGCCGATGGTTTTATCACGCAGGGGTGTCGTGCTCGGCGGCCTGGCGCTGGTCGCGGTGGGTGCAACCAGCAATATTGCTCAAGCCGCGGCGGCAAAATCGTTTTTCGCCGGTACCGCCAGCGACAACAATTTTGTCTATCGCAAGACCAACTTCGCCAAGATCGACAAGAGATGGCATCGCCAGATCGTCAAGTATTTCAGCAGCGAGCCGGTCGGCACCGTCGTGGTCGATACCCGTCACCACTTCCTCTACGTCATCATGGAAAACAAGACCGCCATCCGCTACGGCGTCGGCGTCGGCAAGGACGGCTTCAAATGGTACGGTCGCGCGACGATCGACCGCCGCGCGCTGTGGCCGCAATGGGTCCCGCCCCCCGAAATGCGTAAGCGCAAGCCGGACCTACCGCACATGGTCGCAGGCGGCGCGTCCAACAATCCGCTCGGGCCGCGCGCGCTCTATCTGCACCGCAACGGCGCCGACACCGGCTACCGCCTGCATGGCACGCTGGAGCCATGGAGCATCGGCACCGACGCTTCCAGCGGCTGCATCCGGATGTTCCCGGAAGACATCATCGACCTCTACCAGCGCTGCCCGATCGGCACCGCGGTGCAGGTCCTGCCGCACATCGCCGACCAGGCGCCCGCTTCCACCACTGTCGAATGATTGGCGCCTCATGAACCGCATGATTGAAAACACGCGCCGGCTGCTCGCCGCCGGCCTGCTGGTGCTGGCCGCATCCTGCTCGACCAGCAACACGCTGGCCCCTTCCACGCCCAACATCACCAACACCGAGGTTGCCGGCTTCCAGAACGTGCAGCCGGGCAGCGAGGAGGATTTTATACTCAATGTCGGCCGCCGCACCTATTTCACGCAAGGTTCGGCCGCGCTCGATTCTGTCGCCAAGGCCACCCTCGACACCCAGATCGCCTGGTTAGCAAAGCATCCGCGCTGGCTGCTCAAGCTGCAGGGTTTCGCCGACGATCCCGGCGCAAGTGAAACTGCGCTGTCGCAGCAGCGCGCCGATGCGGTGATGGACTACCTCGCCGCCGGCGGCATAGACCGCAATCGCATGTGGGCCAAGGGCTACGGCAAGGACAGGCTCGTCCGCGACTGCCCCGACACCGCCTGCAGGTCGCAGAACCGCCGCGTTGTGTCTAATTTGCGCGATGAGAGGGACGAGCCGTAGGGGGCTGCTGTTCTGCTTGTGACCCGAAGCAGAATCTCACACGCGACGGCGGCATTTGCGCCGCATGTCGGTCGTTGAGTAGACCCTAGCCGCATCCAAAAGCCGACATCCGAGTGAACAGGCGAGGCGGCACGTTTGGACACAAGCGGACGTTCGGCTGTAGCCACTCAACCCTTTCCAGCAGGGGTGTTTCAACGAAGCTGAAATGGGTGTCGCTTCGTCGCACTCGCCGCCGGCTTCATCACCGTCAAATCCGTCCACACCGCCTACCTCGCTCGAAGCAGAGAAGATTCGGGGCGTCACCTCGATAAGAATAGCCGTATCTCCTCGAATATCCGTTCGAAGGCAGGCTCGCCCTCCTGGACCAAATGGCTGCGCCCCTCCATCGCAACGAACCGTGCGTCCGGTATGCCGGCCGCCACCTCGCGCCCGCTCTCGAGCGGAGCGATGAGGTCGCCGCGGACGTGCATTACGAGGGTCCGTGCCTGCACCCGAGGCAGGAGATCGCGCACGTCGAGGTCACCTACCGTTTCGAAGTAGCGGACCGCGCACTCGGGCGAGGTCGTCCGCCGCTGAAGCTCGTTCCAGACGTCCGCCTGCTCCTTTGTGGCGTCGGGCATGAACTGCGAGGTGAACATTTGGCGGAAGACTGGCTCATCCGCACCCCAACCAAAACGCATCAGGGTTGCCATGGCGTCTCGCTTCGCCCTGCTCTCAGGCGAGCGTCTGCGAGCGCCAAGCGCGAACCCGCCATACAAGATGAGGTGCGACACCCGCTCGGGATAGCGCTCCGCGAAGGCAATCGAGACCGCACAGCCCTGCGAGACGCCGAGCAGGGCAAAGCGGTCGAGACCTGCGTCATCCACCACAGCCTTAAGATCGCTCACCCATGCGTCGAGGGAGACGTCCGGTACATCCCAATCCGAGAGGCCGTTGCCGCGAGCGTCGTAGCGGATCAGCGTGCTGCCTCTCGCCAGCCGCTCCAGAAAGGCGCGCCATACCGGGCTCTCCCAATCGTATTCGAGATGGTTGAGCCAATTGGCCGCCTTCACGATCGGCGGGCCCGTGCCGACCTTGGCCCAGGCGAGGCGCACGCCGTCGGGGGCACGGCAATATTCGATCTCCTGCTGCAGGGCGGCGCCTCGTATCGAGCGAGCCGCGGCCGGTTCTTCACGTTGGACGAGGTAGGTCCTAACCGGCCGAGCGATGTTCTTGACCGATCTTGAGCCTCGATCCTCAAAGCCGCAATTCAGCTTGCCCTCGACTTCGTCGTGCGCTTTGCCGGAGATCAGGATGCCGCCCGCTGGCGCGAGTGCTTCGAGGCGGGCAGCGACATTGACGCCCTCGCCGTAGATGTCGCCATCATCCTCGACGATGACGTCGCCGAGGTTGATGCCAATCCGAATTGCAACCGGGTTTGACGGGCAGTCCGGCCGGTCCGAGGATAGGTTGATGGCGCCCTGTATGGCGATGGCCGCGCGGAGGGCTTCGATTGGGCTCGCAAACTCGGCCAGGAAACCGTCGCCCGTGGTCTTCACCAGGCGCCCCTGGTGGTTGGCGATCTGGGGCGCGAGGATGGTGCGCTGAAGTGCCTTGATGCGTGCGAAGGTACCTTCCTCGTCGCGCTCCATCATGGACGAGAAGCCCACGACGTCGGCTGCCAGAATAGCTGCCAGCCGCCGGGTGGTCACTCGGAGACTCCTGAAGGGCCCCAACCGAAGCTCATTGACCCTCCTAAGGTCTCACGCCGACTTTTTCAGCTATCCGGCGTCCGCCAATGTGTGGGTGTATTCGTTGATCACCCTGCCTTCAGCGCTCTCGACCACCTGCGGCACGTGCCACTCGCTCTTGGTGGGCATCACGCCCCAGCGGCTGGTCACCCCCGCGATCCAGTCTGGGCTGTAGAATGCATCAGCGTCTGCCTTCGATTGCCAGAGATAGATGCCGACGATGGTCCGCCCGTCCTCCGAGTAGCCAAAGTATTTGCGCACAAGCCCCGGCACACTGAGATACATGTCGGCAACATCTGCAAACAACTTGTCCGCCATCGGTGTCGTAAGGCCCACTGGCGACGGATAGCTCCATAGGACGCAATGCATGGGAATGCCTCACGACGCTGAACCACCTACGGTGGCATTGCATTCGCACTGCGCCTACCATCGATCAGCATTGCGCGGCAAGCGTTTCTTGAGTTGGGGCGATCGTCTCCGCGCAGCCGGCAGATCCCGTCGGCCCGCTTAATGTCGCCTCGATCGAGCTAGACGCCGGTGAACATGTCCGGCTACGAGGGTTGTGGCGTGCTTGGATTGACCGTCACAGCTTCACCGTCACGCCAACGTACTAGCGGCCGCTCTGACTGCCCATTCCCGGACAGTCCCAGCAGTACGCTGATTGGCTTTTACCCAACCGCGTGGCAGGACCCCAGAGGGATAGCGACCGCTCATGGTGGAAAGCGGAATGGCAGCTATTGATCGACACTGAAACGATCCGGACATTCAGACCGCGCGACACCCCGAATGGGCCAGCCCATCATCCATCCTGTCGCCGGACGTAGCTCTGTCCCCGAAGATTCTTCTTCCCGTTTCGGCGATCAATCCCGGCGCGGATCGTAAGGCTTGGCGGCCCGTTGAGCGACGCGCTCGCGGTACCTCGCGTCGGTACCACCTCGGTTTTCCGGCTTGGTAAGCGTTTCGACAGGCTTCCCGAGGACGACCAGCAGCGTGTCCCATTCTTCCTGGCCGAGCGTCTTGTAGCGGTACTCCAGACCCGGCGAAGCCAGGAGCTGCTCGATCTCAGGCCGCGCGAAAGAGGCCGCAGGGCCAATGCGGCGAAAGCCGCTTCGCACGGCATCGGTAGCCGCGGTCAGGTCGCTGAAGCCATACTTGCCCGGATCGTAGACGGAGTACTCGCGCAGCAGCCGCAACAGGTCGGGCACGGCATCGACGCCGCGGTCGCCCTGGCGCTTGATCAGGCCGGTGGCAAAGCGGCTGACCGCCGGATCGGCGAGAATCTCGCGCTCTTCCGGCAGAGGATCGGCGTATGCACCTACAGGGAGGCCGGCCAGGGCATTGATCCAGTGGCGCGCCTCCTTCTTGTCGGTGGCCGCGAGGTAGCGGCGGGCGGCAAGCCGCCGCAGACCGGCGGAGTCGCCATCGACCTGTTTGATGATCGCCCACAGCCCGTCTGAGGATCGCACCCGCGGGTCCTCCAAGATGCGAACCAGCAGACGCCGGTCGCTCTCGCCGAGCGGCTGGTCGTTCGCGCGGAACGAGTCCATCCACTGATTGGCGAGCGCGAACGCGGGATCGCTCACCGGCTTACGCAAATCGTCGAGTGCTCTGGCAAGTTCCTCGCGCGTTCTCGTTTTCGCCGCTTCCATATCCACGCCGCGCGAAACGCTGGTGTGGTCGAGTAGCAACCGGTTGACCGGAACCTCGGCGTACATCCTTCCGTCACCGAGCCGCCGACGCGCCCAGCCGAACCGGAAGTTCTCGATCCCGCCCGAAGTCCCGATCAGCATCGGCGCCGCCGGGGCAAAGATCGACAGGATTGACTGCCGCAGCAGCACCTGTTCACCGGCGTCGGTGATGGTGAGCGCCTTGCGGTGGGGTGCGGTGGGTTTGAGCGACCAATCCACCCGTTCCGATCGGGGCTTGGCATCGGGCACGGCAGGGCCGTCCTCGATCGCGATGGTGAAGTCGGGTTCGAGGGCGTCGTCGCTTTGCAGCAGCGCCTTGCCCTCTGACATCGTCAGGTTCCATTCGGCTTCCAGCGCGCGCTGAGGGGCGAGCGGATCGGAGGCATCGTAGCGCCGCTCTTCCAGCAGGCCATGCCCGATGACGGTGCTTCGTTTGCCGGGCGTCGAGTCCGGCACGATGCGATAGGTATTGGAATGACCGCGAGGGGTCTGGATGCGGACCGAAGTGACGCCCGGGGTCTTGAGCAAGGCCGCGCACAGTGCATCGCAACGGCCCTCGAATGGGCGGGCGAGGAGAATGTCGCCCTTGAGTGCAATCGGTGCGCTCGCCTGAATGTCCGGCTCCTTCAGGCTGGCCAGCATGCCCCTCGCCCAGGTGAGGCCTGGCTGGGGGATGGTCCAGAACAGTGCCAGCGTCGCAGCGCCCGACATGACGTTCAGAGGAACCCCTGAAAGGAAACCTCCGAGCAGCAAGCGGAACAGCGCGAAGGCGACGCCATACATGAAAGCCGTTGGCATCGACGCGAGGATGATCCCCGGGATAATCAGGAAACTGCCGATGATGACCAGCCAGGGCATTGTCAGCGCCACGAACGCGCCGATGCCGGTGATGATCAAGTAAGTCTTCAACCACATGCACGGAACCTTACCGCGCAGGACTCAAAAAAATGATAAAGCTACTGTTCTCGGGTCGGTGCCGTCGTTCGGCATCCGCCCGTTGACGAATCTCGTTACGCTCACCTCAAAAAGCTGTCGATCGTCCGCCTTTGGGGCTCTGGCGCCTCCCACCAGATGACGACTCGAAGTCGCAAGAGGAACGTCAGCTTTCTAACGCATCGCGCCCGAACCGGAAGGACAGCAGACGGCCCGTTGCGGTTACCACATAAATCGCACTCGATTGTCCTCTTCTGGGCGCAAATCAGACTCCGATACTTTACCTGCAACTCTGCTATTACCGCTGCCCCTGGCTCAGCGATCTTGGGCCGCTGACAAACGCACTCCCCCTGACATAAAATCGCAATAGCCGATCCGCGTCCTTCGAAATGCCGATCCTAATGCTCTTCCCGATTTCGCCTGCTTTGTGGTCGTCTCGTGCCAGCCATAGCGGGCCTTCCCGGCAAAGATCGAGCCCGTCGAGCGAACGGTCGATTCGCAACGCGGCAGCCAGCCTACCCGGTCCTCGCGCCAGGTCGCGCAAGCGCTCGACGCCGCGATGGAACCGCATGACTCCGACGCCTTCGAGCGGCTCGAGCGCCCTGATCAGCACGCCGGTTCCGATCTCAGCCGTCTCGCTCGAAACATTCAGCATGTATGAGAGGCCATAGGCGAGATAGACGTAGGCGTGCCCGCGCTGGAGAAACAGCGAACGGTTGCGCGGGGTCATTCCCCGGTAACCATGCCCGGCGGCATCGCCGGCGACATAGGCCTCGGTCTCGACAATGCGGCCGCTGACGATGCCTTCCGGCAACGCCCGCACCACCAGCTTGCCGATGAGATAGTGGGCAAGAGCGGCCGTATCTTCAGGCAGCTCCGCGCGGGCGAGCGGCGGATGATCATGTCGGCCAGGCTTCACGGCATCCGCTCGACCCATTGTGCGCGAGAAGGCCCAGGCTCGAACGGATCGCCGAAATACTGGTTCTTACAACCCAAGGGCACTCTGAGCTCCCGGTCTTCCATTTCGAGACTCCTTGACCCTGGAGCAATGGCTGCTTTTGCTTAGAATGGAGCGCAAACGGAGTTGGAACACGTGACCCTTACCAATCGAGACATCGTCGAGCTTATAGCGTGGCGGCGCAAGCTGCACCAGAACCCCGAAATCTCGAATGAAGAGGAGAAGACCGCTAAAGAGGTCGTCGACTTCCTCGCCGATACGGGGCCGGACAAGGTGCTGACCGGATTGGGCGGGCATGGCGTGGCGGCGATCTACGAAAGCGGCAAGGCGGGGCCGACGGTGATGTTTCGCTCGGAACTCGATGCGCTGCCGATTTATGAACTTTCTGGCGTAGAACATGCATCACTCGTGCCGGGCAAGTCGCATATGTGCGGCCATGACGGACATACCGCGATCCTGGCGGCACTTGGCCGTCAGTTGGGGCGCGAAAAACCTGCCCGCGGTCGCGTCGTGCTGATGTTCCAGCCGGCGGAAGAAACCGGCAATGGTGCTGCCGGTGTCGTCGCCGATCCGCGCTTTGGCGAGATCGCCCCGGATTTCGCATTCTCGCTGCACAATCTGCCGGGCGTGCCGTTCGGCGAGGTGCGGCTCAAGACCGGAGTGGTGAACTGCGCTTCACGCGGCATGCGCATCGTGCTGGAGGGCAAGACCGCGCATTCGTCCATGCCCGAGACCGGCGTCTCGCCGATGATGGCAATCAGCCAGTTGATGCCGGCACTCCCGGCACTTGGCAGTGGAACTTTTGCCGACGACAACTTCAGCATGCTGACCGTCACCCATGCCGCGATGGGCGAAGCGGTGTTCGGCATCGCGCCCGGCCATGCAGAGGTCTGGGCGACGCTGCGCACCCGGCGCGACGAGCGCATGGCGAACCTGTGCGCCGCCGCTGAATCGCTGGTCACACAGATCGCTAGCCAGCATGGCCTTTCTGCCCGGTGGGACTATCAAGAGATATTTGTGGCCAGCGTCAATGCGCCGGACGCCGTAGAGCATCTGCGGCGAGCTCTCGATGAAGAAGGCGTCGTGCACGGAGAAGAAGCCCTGCCAATGCGTGCTTCGGAAGATTTCGGCTTGTTCGGCCACAGCGCCTCGTCGGCGATGTTCTTCCTGGGTGCGGGCGAGCGGCACCCTGCGTTGCACAATCCGGACTATGACTTTCCGGACGATTTGATCCCGATCGGGTCGAAAATATTCATGCGAGCGGCGCGCAATCTTCTGGGCTGACCTCATCTTCTGGCTGAGCCCGGGCGCCCCGTCCGCCCCTCACACAGCCAAACGCCCCTGCTCGGCCTCCGCCGCATTAGGGTCGCCCGGTGCGGTCGCCCAGGCCAGTTCGACGAGCGTCACCGTCCGCCGCCCAGTCCCGTCGAGTTGGCAGACGATGAGGCCCTGCTCCTCGATATAGGTCAGCAGACGCCGGGCACGGCGCAGTGAGTGTGAGCCATAGGCGCGGGCAATTGCTGCGTCGCTCGGGCAGGGCCAGCCCTCCTTCGCTGCGCGGGCGATCATCATGAACACACCTTGCATATCCTCGGGCAGCAGCGAGGCGCGCACCGAGACATCCTGCCAAGCGTCATCCCCCGCCATATCGGAGCCGAGGCCGGCGCGGGCGCGGGTCAGCATGCGGCGGAACTCGGGAAGGTCCGGCACGACCGAGGCGAGGCCCTCTATCCGGCAGCGAACCACGAACTCCTGATAAAGCACGCCGATAACACGGAAGCCCGCGTCGGGCTGCGCCAGCACGGCGCGCAGAACACGGTCCACCCGCTCACGCCGCTCCGCCAAATCCTCGGCGCTGATCGGCGGCTCCACCGGTTCAGGGCGGATTTCCAGCGCCGCCGACTTCGCCGCCATCAATTGATCGAGCAGGTCCGGCGACGACCGGCGCTGCGGCCGGACAGTTTCCGGCGGCGGGGCTGCCAGGATGATGGCGCGCGCGTCCTCAAGGGCTGCTTCCGGCAGCGGCATCAGCCGCGGCGTGCCATTGCGCGGGCTGGTATCCGTCGGGCCGATGCGCAGGCCCAGCGGACGGCGCGATAGCGCCGGGCCCAGCGCCATGAATTGCCCGCGCTCCAGGTCGCGGAAAGCCTCGGCCTGCCGCCGCTCCATGCCCAGCAAGTCGGCCGCGCGGGCCATATCAATGTCCAAAAAAGTTCGGCCCATGAGGAAATTGGAGGCCTCGGCGGCGACATTCTTGGCGAGCTTGGCCAACCGCTGGGTGGCGATGATCCCGGCAAGCCCGCGTTTGCGGCCACGGCACATCAGGTTGGTCATGGCGCCGAGCGAGAGTTTGCGCGCCTCGTCCGAAACCTCGCCGGCGACGGCCGGCGCGAAGAGCTGCGCCTCGTCCACCACCACCAGCATCGGGTACCAGTGGTCGCGGGCGACCTCGAACAGTCCGCCGAGGAAGGCAGCGGCGCGACGCATCTGGTTCTCGGCGTCGAGCCCTTCGAGATTGAGCACCGTGGAAACGCGATGGATGCGCGCCCGCTCGCCGGCGCTCTGCAGGCCGCGCTCGGTATGCTCCTCGGCATCGATTACAAGATGGCCGAAGCGCTCGCCCAGCGACACGAAGTCGCCTTCGGGGTCGATGATGGCCTGCTGCACCCAGGGGGCACTCTGCTCCAGCAGCCGGCGCAGCAGATGCGATTTGCCGGAGCCCGAATTGCCCTGCACCAAAAGGCGGGTCGCCAGCAGTTCCTCAAGATCCAGTGCCGCCGGGGCGCCTGCGGTCGTGTGGCCCATCTCGATCGCAACGGTCATGTCTCGACTCTCCTTGGGGAGAGGGCTTATCAACCGCATCACAGCCCGTCGAGCGCCCATAGCCGACCGCTCGCTGTTGCGCACAGCTGTACGCTGCACGCGACGTCAGTTCGCCGAGGTAAGCATCACGCGATCATGCGCGAGAGGCTGCCGCCTGATCAGCATGATTGCCGAGAAAGCCAGTATGCCGAGCATGCCGACCGCAGCGGTCAACCAGAGCGATGGTTGGACGCCGATGCCTGCCATCGCCATGGCAAGGGCAAAGGGCGCAAGCGCTGAAGAAAACTGACGCGCGGCCGTCACCCAGCCGAGCCGGGCGCCGTAGCGCTCCCGCCCGAACAGTTCCAGGGGCAGCGTGCCGCCGACGATGCTGGCGAGGCCCGAGCCCAATCCAAACAGGATGACGAAGGCGATGGCGCCGGGCAGCGATGGTGTCATCGCCAGCAGGACGACAAGGCCGAGCGGCAGCAATGTCGCGCCGATCACCGCGAGCCAGGTCTGTGCCAGCCGGCCGCCGAACAGCATGTTGATCAACCGGCTCGCCACCTGGGAGGGCCCGAAAAGCGTGGTTACGACGAGCCCGGCGGAGCCAAGCCCGAGCGCCGTCGTCAGCGGCACCATGTGAACGAGAATCGAGGACAGCACGAAACCCTCGATCGCGAAGCCGCCAAGCATGAGCAGAAACACTCTGCTGCGGTCGCGTGGCGTGAAGGCACGGCCTGCCGGCGCGACGGCCGCAGGTGTCGGTGAGGCGCTTTCGTCTGTCCGACGCGACAGCCGTGCCAGCCAGGCATGGATGGGCAGGCAGATGGCGACATTGATGCCGGCAAAGACCAAATAGACCTCGCGCCAGGTCAGGTGTTCGTGCAGCGCAGCCGTCAACGGCCAGAACAGGGTGGAGGCGAAGCCGGCGATCAGCGTCAGATGGGTGATGCTGCGCTGCGCCCTGGCTCCGCCGATCTGCACGATCGCGACGAAAGCGGCGCTGTAAAGCACGAAGGCGGACGCCAGCTCCATCGCCACCAGAGCCAGCACAAAGCTCACCCGGCCGGGTGCTAGCGCGCAAGCGACAAGCGCTGCTGCGGCAGCAAGCGAACCAAAGGTCATCACCCGGCCGGCGCCGAAACGATCGGCCCAGCGCCCGGCTGTCGGTGCAAACAGGCCACCCACCAGCAGCGACGCCGACAGGGCGCCGAAAACCCATTGTTCCGGCCAGGCGAATTCGAGCGCGATCGACGGCACCAGGATACTGAAGCTGTAATAGAGCGTGCCATAGCCGATGATCTGCGTCAGCCCCAACGCCCAGAGCGCGGCAGCCGGGATCTTCCGGTCGCTCATCGAGCGGCGATCTCGAGATCGCCGCTGCGCACTGCTGCGATCGCTTGCGTGCTGCCGCAGCCGCAGCCTGACTTGCCGCTCGCCTTCGCCTTGGCGTCGTCGACACAACAGGCATCGACAGCAGCTGGCGCCGGCCCGCCGCAGCAACCCTGGGACGACGCGCCTGAAAGTGACGCCGGCACAGTGCAGACGCCGGTCTCGGGCAACACCAGCTGCACGGCATCGGCCGCAGCCATGTCGCCGGCGAGCGCCGCGGCGACCGAGCGGACCTGCTCATAGCCGGTCAGCAGCAGGAACGTCGGCGCCCGGCCGTAGCTTTTGACGCCGACCGTGTAGAAATCGGGCTCGGGGTGGCTGAGCTCGCGATGACCATGCGGCGGGACATCGCCGCAGGAATGTTCATTGGGGTCGATGAGCGGCCCCAGCGCCTTGACGCCTTCGAGCCACGGATCAAGGTCCAGCCGAAGCTCGCGGGTCAAGGTGAGATCAGGGCGCTGACCGGTCGCGGCGATAATCCTGTCGACGGGGCCGAGCGTGCGCAATCCGTCTTTTGTCTGGCCTTCGACAACCAGGCGGCCGTCGACCTCGCGAATGGCAACCGTGGCAAAGCCCGTCACCAGCCGCACGCGGCCGCTCTCGGCGAGATGCCGGACATCCGAACCGAGTTCGCCCCGCGCCGGCAAGGCGTCGGCATCGCCGCCGCCGTAGATGCGGACAAGGTCGGTGCCGCGCGTCACCCAAAGTGCCGAGGTGCCCGGTTCGGTTTGCGCAAGCTCCGCCAATTCGAGCAAGGCATTGGCAGCGGAATGGCCGGCGCCCACGACCAATGTCGTGCGGCCTGCATAGAGAAGACGGTCCCGTCCGAGGACATCCGGTATGCCGTAGGCAATGCGGTTTCCAAATTCCTTCTCACCTTCGGCCGGCAGGCCGCCCGCACCGAGCGGGTTCGGCGTTTGCCAGGTGCCGGACGCATCGATGACGGCGCGGGCGCTGTCCCGGCGCGTGCCCTCGGCGGTTTCGACCAGAAGCAGGAACGGCCGCGTCTCCCGCGCCTTGCTCAAGACCTTGTCGGCTCCCCACCGGGAAATGGCGACAATGCGGGCATTGGTCTCGATCGACGGCGCCAGTTCGGAAAGCTTTGCCAGCGGCGCGAGATACTGGTCGACGATCTCGCCAGCCGTGGGGAACGCCTCCGGCTCCGGCATCTGCCAACCGTGGCTCTCGAGAAGTTTTCGGGCGACCGCATCGACACAATAGCGCCACGGCGTGAAAACCCGCACATGACCCCAATCCAGAAGGTTCGACCCGACCGCGGAACCAGCCTCGTAAACCTTGACCGAAAGGCCGCGGCTGACAAGTTGGGCGGCAGCCGCCAGGCCGACCGGTCCGCCGCCGATGATGGCGACCGGGAGATTGCTGTTGGGAACCATGATGCACCTTCTATGCTTCTAGGATTATAGAAATATAGGCCAAAAAGAGTTACGCAGCAGCCTCGCCGACAGCCGGGCCGCATACGGCATCGGCACAACATTCATCGGCAAGAAAGCCGAGGAGATCGTTCATGACAGGGTAATTGGCACGGCAGATCAGCGTCGTTGCCTGGCGTTCCTGGGTGACCAGGCCGGTCAGGATAAGCCGGTGGAGATGATGCGACAGCGTCGACGCAGCGATGCCGAGGGCTTCCTGCAGATAACCGACCGGTCGTCCGGTCTCGCCCGCCCTCACCAGCGTGCGATAAAGCTTCAGCCGCGTCGGATTGCCGAGCGCCTCGAGCTGTTTTGCCGCTTGTTCGAGTTTCATGGTAATACGCTAGCTCCCGCTGCCGGGTGTCGTCAAGTTCTATTTCCAAGATTATCGAAGAACTGGATTATACCTTCAGACGCGCCGCCCCGATGCATCGATCACCACTTCGCCGTCTTCCTTGGTGAACGGCCCGATATCCGGATTGGGCAGGATATCGAGAACGGCTTCCGACGGCCGAGCAAGCATGGTGCCGAGCGGCGTCACCACGATCGGCCGGTTGATCAGGATCGGATGCGCCAGCATGAAATCGACAATCTCGTGGTCGGTCCATTTGGGATCGCCGAGGTTGAGCTCGGCGTACGGCGTACCCTTCTCGCGCAGCAACTCGCGCGGCGTCATTCCCGTCGCCTTGATCAGCTCGACCAGCCGTTCGCGCGACGGCGGGTTCTTCAGATACTCGATCACATCAGGCTCTTCGCCGCACTGCCGGATGATGGCGAGCGTGTTGCGCGAGGTGCCGCAGTCGGGGTTATGGTAGATGGTGATGGTCATTTCGCGGCTCTCATCTGTCTGATTGGTTTGGGCTCGCTGAGCAGCCATCCTGCCAAGGCCATGGCAAGCAGCGCGCCCAGCAGCTCGGCGACGATGAACGCCGGCAGGTCAACAGGACGGATGCCCGCGAACGTGTTTGAAACCGCTCGCGCAATGGCGACCGCCGGATTGGCGAACGACGTCGATGCGGTGAACCAATAGGCCGCGGTGATGTAGAGGCCGACCAGCCAGGGAATCGCATCCGAACGGAAGCGAAGTCCCGCCAGAATGGTGAAGACCAGGCCGAAGGCGGCCACCAACTCCGCGAGCCATTGTCCGTTTCCGGTCCGCACGGTTTGCGAGATTTGTAGAATCGGCAGTTCGAACATGACGTGCGCCAGCAGCGTCCCGGCAACGCCCCCGACAAGCTGGGCGATGACATAGGCCAGTGCGGCGTTCGCTTCGATTTCCCGCCTGAGGGCGAAAACCAGCGTCACCGCCGGATTGAAATGCGCCCCGGAAATCGGTCCGAGTATGGTGATCAACACCACCAAAATCGCTCCAGTCGGCAAGGTGTTGCCGAGCAGGGAAACAGCGACGTCGCCCGTCAGCCTGTCGGCCATGATCCCGGACCCGACAACCGTCGCGACAAGCATTGCCGTGCCGAGCGCTTCCGCGACAATGCGACGGGACAGGTCAACCGCCATATTAGCCGGCCTTCGGTAGATCGCGGCCGATTTCATCCAGCCGTTTCTGCAGGGCGAGCCTGTCGATCGTGTTCATCGGCAGGCTGACGAAGATCGAGATCCGATTGTTGAGCATGCGATAGGCTTCGGCAAAGGCCAGATGTTTTTCGGCGTCGGTGCCTTCCACGGCGGCCGGGTCGGGCACGCCCCAGTGCGCCGTCATCGGCTGTCCCGGCCACACCGGGCAGGATTCATTGGCCGCATTGTCGCAGACGGTAAAAACGAAATTCATCTCGGGCGCGCCGGAAGCCGCGAATTCCTGCCAGTCCTTCGAACGGGCGAAGGACGTGTCGTGATTCAGGGTTTTCAAAAGCTGGAGCGCGTAGGAATGGACCTCTCCCTTCGGGTGCGATCCGGCCGAATAGGCCCTGAACTTGCCGGCGCCGACACGGTTCAAGATCGCTTCGGCGAGGATCGACCTCGCCGAATTGCCGGTGCAGAGAAAAAGCACGTTGTATGGCTCGCTCATGGCGTAGTCCCTTCTAACAGTTGCAGGTCACCGCCTGAATGACCGGCTGGCAGAGCTCCGGCGCGCCGCTGCAGCAATCCTCCATGAGATAGGCAAGGAGATTCCGAAAGCCGGTCATATCGGCGACGTAGCGGATTGTCCGGCCGTCGCGCTCGGCACGGACCAGGCCGGCATGGTCGAGGACCTTCAGATGCGCCGACATGGTGTTCTGCACCGTACCGAGGCGCAAGGCGATCTCGCCGGCCGGCACACCGTCTGCGCCCGCCCGGACCAGCAGGCGAAACACTTCGAGCCTGGTGTCCTGGCCAAGCGCTGCCAATGCGAGAAGAGCTGTCGTCTTGTCCATGTATCCACAAATCCGGAATTATGGATTCCTACGGCCACCGCATGACAATTTGATGACGACAAGGAGAGAGCGATCCAGCCGCTTCATCTCGTGTCGCAATCCCAACTCCCGTCAGTTGGAGCAGCAACGACGTCTATCAGATCGAGCATTTCGGCCTGGCCGAGATCGTCGACGAGGTCCTGCCCTATGGCTGCATCATGGCCGGCGACTGGGAAGCCAACGCGCCCTGGCGCAAGAAAAGGGACGCGCGCTCGCAAGAGAAGCGCCAGCCATAGTCGAAAATCGTCGCCGGATGCGGGCTGCAATGGTCTGCATCCGGCAAAGACAACTTCGAACAGGACAGGATCAAATGGTCTCGGTGTGTCGCCCTAATCCAGCTTGAATGTGAAAGGCGCCGCGACAGATGTGCCCGCTTTTTCCGGCGGCGGCGCCGGCACTTTGGCGCCCTGCAGCGCGCTGAGCGCCGCATGGTCGAGGTCCGGATCGCCGGAGGAACGAGTAAGCCGGGCGGATAGGACCCGGCCGGATGCGTCGACCGTAAAGGTCACCTTCGGAGTACCTTCCGCGCGCCGGGCTTTCGCTGCCCTCGGATAGCGCGTATGCCGCCTGATCCACGCATGCAATTGCGAGTTCCACTTGGACGAGCTCACACCTGATCTCGAAGCCGTTGCTTTGGCCGATTTCGGTGCGGCCGCCCTGGCTGCGGGTTTCGCAGCGAGACTGGCCGTCGTCCGCGGCGGTGCGGCTTTCTCCTTTTTCGGACGGTTTTTGGCCTTTTCGACCGACTTCTTCGCCTTCACCTCGGCCGGCTCTTTTACCTCGGTCTTTGCCTGCTTCTTTGTCTTGGCCTCGACGGGTGCCTCGACCGGTTTCGGCTGCGGCAGCGGGATGACCACTTGTGGCGTGACGGCCTCGGCAACGTCCGGCATGACCTCCTCGAGCGGCGGCTGGTCGACCCGCTCCGCCATGGTCGGCGGGGTGGGCTCGACTGTGTCGGCCGGAGCGGTTTCCGACGGCTCGGTGACCGGCTCTGCCTGCTCGACGGGCGATTCGGGCGGAGGCTCCGTTTCGGCTACGGGCTCCTCGGCCGGATCCGGCTGATCGGGCGCCACCTCGTCCGGTATCGGGGCCGGCATGGCTGGCGTGAACGCCATCGGCGACAACTCGATCACCTGCGCCTGCGGCGGCCCGCCATCGGGCTCGGCCGGGCGCCAGCTCTGCATCGCATAGCCGATCGCGGCATGCGCCACCAGAACCAGCGCAGCCGCGCCCGCCCACCAGGCAATCTCGCGCATGCCGAAACGCCGCTGATCGGCCATCGGCAGGGCGGCCGCCGGCGACATTATTGGCCCGTTCCGACTTGCGGCGCCGCGGCATCGCCGGGCGCGGTCTCGAGACCGACCAGCGCGATCTTCAGATAGCCGGCGCCCCGCAGAAGGTTCATCGCCTCCATCAGATCGCCATAGCCGACCGCCTTGTCGGCGCGCAGGAAGATGCGCGTCTGCCTGTCGCCTTTTGTCCTGCCGACGAGCGTGGCGGCGAAGGCTTCGCGCGGCACGGTGTCGTTGCCGATCGCCAGGCTGAGATCGTTTTTCAGCGTCAGGAACAGCGGCGTCTCCGGCCGGGGAGCCGGCGTCGCGGTCGAGCCCGGCAGGTCGACATTGACATCCACCGTCGCCAGCGGCGCCGCGACCATGAAGATGATCAGCAGGACCAGGATGACATCGATGAACGGCGTGACGTTGATCTCATGGTTTTCCTCGAGATCGCCGTCGATGTTCTCTCGAATTCTAGCTGCCATGGAGTCACTCCGTGTTCATTCCGCGGCCATCTGCTTTGCCGGCGCGACCGTGCGGAAATCCAGATCCCGGCTGACCAGCCGTTCGACCCCTGCCGACGCGTCGGCGAGGATCTGCCTGTAGCCGGCTATCGATCGCGCGAAGACGTTGTAGATGACCACCGCCGGGATCGCCGCGACAAGGCCCATCGCGGTGGCCAGCAAGGCTTCCGCGATTCCCGGGGCAACGACAGCGAGATTGGTGGTCTGTGCCTGCGAGATGCCGATGAAGGCGTTCATGATGCCCCAGACCGTGCCGAAAAGGCCGACGAAGGGCGCAGTCGAGCCGATCGTCGCCAGCACGCCGGTGCCGCGCGACATGCGCCGCGCCGCCGCCGCCTCGATGCGCGACAGGCGCGAGGTGACCCGCTCCTTCAATCCGTCGCCGGACACATGGTCGAGCGAGCCGGCCGAAAGCGCGGTCTCTTCCTCTGCCGCCCGCACCAGCAGGGCGCCGGGACCGCCATTGTGGCCAAGCGCGCGGCCGGCCTGGTTCAACGTCGCGGCATTGCCGATCGCTTGTGCCGCGCGGCGGGCGCGCAGCTTGCCGCCAAGGATTTCCAGCGATTTGGCCAGCCATATCGTCCAGGTGACCAAGGACGCAATGGCCAGCCCGATCATTACCGCCTTCACGACGATATCGGCCGCCATGAACATGCCCCATGGCGACAGATCATGCGGTAAGGTCAAAGACGTCGCCGTCGAAGGACCAGTCTCGATAGGCATGGTCTCGATAGGCGTGGTCTCGGTGGGCGTTGTCACGGTGGGCTGCATCGCCGGTGGCGCGGCCGCGCCTGGCGCAGCCTGCCCAGGCGCAGGAGCCGGCGCCTCGATCGCCGGGGCGGCCGGTTGCTCCTGGGCGGCAGTGCCGCCGGCCGACAGGATGACGGATGCGAGCAACGCCGCGAACAAACCATGTCTGGACAAGGGCTTCTTCCTTATTCTCACAGTGGCCTCATTGCACATAGCCGATCGGCTGGCCGGTGACGGGGTGCGCAAACACGCCCATCTCGACACCGAAAATACCTTTGAGCACGTCGCCCTGCATGATCTGGTCCGGCGTGCCGCGCGTCAGCAGCCTGCCGTCCTTCAGTGCGATCAATTCGTCGCAGTAGCGCGCCGCCATGTTGGGATCGTGCAGCACGACGACGACGCACAGGTCGCGTTTGCGGCTGAGGTCCCTGACCAGCCCCAGCACCTCGACCTGATGGGCGATGTCGAGCGCCGAGATCGGCTCGTCGAGCAGCATGACGCCGGCATTCTGCGCCAACAGCATGGCCAGCCATGCGCGCTGGCGCTCGCCGCCGGACAATTCGTCCACCAGCCGGTCGGTGAAATCCGCCATGTCGGTCAGGGCAAGCGCCTCGTCGACATGGCGCCTGTCCTCATGCCCGAAACGGCCGAGCGCGCCGTGCCAGGGGTAGCGGCCGAGCGTCGCCAGTTCGCGCACGGTCAGGCCGGTCGCCGCCGGCGTCATCTGCGGCAGATAGGCGAGCGCGCGGGCGAGTGCGCGCGCACCCCACTGCACCAGCGGCCGCTGCGCGAAGGTGATGCCGCCCGAGCTTGCCGGCTGCTGGCGAGCCAGGAGCTTGATCAGCGTCGACTTACCAGAGCCGTTGTGCCCGATCCGCCCGTAGACGCGCGAGCGTTGCAGTTCGAGTGTGACCGGCCCGAGCAGCGTCCGCTCGCCGACAGCGAACCGCACCGCCTCGACATGGAAGGCAGTCTGGGCATGAGTTCCTGCCACGGTCTCGGCCTCCCTCCAGCTTTGTGCGTGCATCTCGAAATCCGGCTTTCGGCAATCCCGGTTTTCGGCGCCGATGCCCGGTTGACTATGAAACATGAGTTTAATAGTCAACAATGATGATGGCTTTTTGAGTCAACAAAATGTCGTGACGCGCCGGATTTGCGTCGAAATTCGAAAATGTGGAGCGCGCCGAGATGGTCGTTGGTTCAGGTCGCGGGAGAACTCAAGATGAAGTGACTGCGCGCCGAAACCTGCTGATCGCGGCGATGTCGCTGCCTGTGCTGCTTGGCAGCGGCCACGCCGTCGCGCAGGAAGCGACCACCACTCTCGACCCGATCAACGTCCAGGAACGCGTCGAAAGCGCCTTTGGAACGGTCGATGGCTATGTCGCCACCCAGGGCTCCACCGCCACCAAGACCGACACACCGCTGATCGAGACGCCGCAATCGATATCGGTCATCACCAAAGACCAGATGGAAGCGCAGGCGGTGGACAGCCTGACTAGCGCGCTGCGTTATACGCCAGGTGCAAGCGGCAATCTCTACGGCACCGACAATCGTGGCCACGGCCTGCAGATGCGCGGCATTTCGAACTCCAGGGCGTCTTCTACAAGGACGGGCTGCAGCTCAAGGAGAGCAATTTCACGCTGTTCACGGCGCTCGATTCCTACGGCGCCGCACCTGGCCCGCATGCTCGGCTTCCAACGCGCCTTACCGCAGCTTTTCGCATCGGCGATGCTTGGCGGCATGATGCTTGTTTCGGCCGACTGGACCGGCCGAATGCTCATTTCCCATGGCAGATTCCGGCGGGTTTGCTGGCTGCTCTGGTCGGAGGGCCTTATTTCATGGTGCTGATGTGGAAAGGCAATGATCGGGGCCTTGGCACTGCCAAGCGCTTCGGGCTGGCGGCCAGACAGCGGATAGCCCTGCCATTCGACGAACGGCGGCCGGCGCCCAGTGCGGCGCGAAAGCCAGGCTTCTGCCACCGCATCGAGGACTTTCGGCGTCAAGCCTTGCGGGCTCCTCACCCGGCACGTGCTTCTCTGATCGAGCGAGAGACAAACGCCTCGGGCTGCGGAGCCTCGCGGTGCGCCAGAGTGTTGCGCAGCAGCGCGATCATTTCGCGGCCAGCCATTGCGATCTCGCGCGGCCTGTCGACGCCGATGATCATGAATTCCTCGATTCCCAGGGCTGCATAAGGGAGCAGCGACAACGCGATCTGCGCCGGCGGCCCAGCAATTTCGACCGCCTTCTGGCAGGAGGCGTTGTCCTCCGAACGGATCCGGACGGGAAGCGCGAAACGCAGCTTGCCGGCCCGGCCGTGTTCGGCGGCGGCACTGCGCACCCGCTCCATCAGCTGGCGGATCTCGTTGAGCGAACCTGGCGCCAGTTCGAAGACATCGGCATGCCGCCCGGCCACCTTGAGGGCCGTTCCGGACTGGCCGCCCATGCGGATGGTCACGTCAGCGACAGTCGGCCCCTTGCGCGGCACATAGCCGCCCTTGACGCTGTAGAAGGCGCCTTCATGATCGAACGGCCTGTCGTTCGACCACAACCGCTTCAGCAGCACCAGATATTCGTCGATCCGCTGCCAGACGACCGTATGACCGACCGGACGTGTTTCGGCATCGTCATCGTTCAGCGGCTCGCTGAGCATCCTGAGCGACAACCGCGCGCCGCTTTTCGCGTCGAGCGCCGCCAGTTGCCGTGCCGCCACCGTCGGCTCGATCACACCGGCCCAATGCGTGAGAACGACCTCGAGTGAGGACGTGCGGTCCAACGCCCGGGCGGCAATATCCATATTGGTCAGCAGCCCGGCCGGATCGTCGACGACGATCTTCTGGAAACCGATGTTCTCGATCAGCGACAGCTTTGTCGCGGTTTCCGCGAAATCGTAGAAAAACGGCACGGTTGAATCGGCAGGGTGAGTTTTACCGGGAACATGCGTGAACTCGATCGGCATTGCCATCTCCTCCATCACGTTGAGATCAGGGCGCGCAAAAGCACACCGGCATTCGGTTCATTCAACTCCGATATTGCGAAACGGCAGATCGCTATCCCTGTAAGTCAGGACCCGATCACTCGGGGGCCATCATCAGGGAATAAGACCCAGAACGACTGCCCCGGTGAACACGAACGCAAGGGCAAAGACGAAATAGGCAAAGGCGCCCGCATAGGCCGGCCGCCACGTCTGCTCAGAACCGAGCCTTTGGCCTTTGCGGGCAATCCGGGCGTTCTGGAAATAGGACATATCGACCTCCGTCTGGGCGATCAATCTATAAAATCAGTAGACTTTGTCGAGTGCTATTTTCCAGCGATCCTTAGAATGTTCTTCTCAAACTGGATGGAAATTTGGTTTGTTTGCTGCTTAGAGCGGCACTTCCAAGCCCGATGGCAAAACGCCGGGCTCATGCAGGCGGAGGGGCGGGAATGGGGGGGCGGGCCGCCTATTTGGCGGGCGGCCTGTAAGCTTCCAGACCGAACAGCATCAGCACGAGCGACACCAGGAAGAACCCGACCGCCACCCCGAGCGCGATCCGGGCGTAGAGTCTATAAACGTCACTCATGATGGTGCCGAACACCCGTCGCGCCGGACCATCGGCTGGGCGCGATTTCTCATCAAGGTAGAGCCAGACTTCGGTGTGCTTGGGATCCTTGCTGGCTGCGGTCGTGGCTTTCCACATCAGGGCCAGAACCATCGTCAGCGTGAGGAACGCGCCGGAGCGGAATGCGGACACCGGGCTGAAGGAGAAGCCGACCATGACACAGCCGATGGCAAGCGATCCGAACATTACGGCGCGCCCGATACACCCCACAGCAACCCGCCTGATCTCATCCATCGGCGCCTCGGCAACAAACTCGCCGACAATGTGCGAGCGCCGCGACCGTATCAAATCACTTTAAGGCGAATGTGCCGCCTGGACGGGTGGTCCTCCGGGATTCAGTATGGACGTACCGGCGTGCAGCTCCAGGCCGACCGGGGCATCTTTGCGAACGCCACAGCATGAAATTCGGCCATCGACGCGGCCCGTTGGCGCGCTCTATGTTTGCAGGGCAAGCAGGATCGACCTTTCCGACATCGACAGGGCGCTGTCTCGGCAAGAAATCCGGCAGAGGAAGGCTATCGGCTATGCCGAAGGGGACGGAATTGAAGCCGGCGACCGGCGCGACACCGCTGATAGCAATTGCGGCTGCCGCCGTTGACACCGAAACAACCGGGCCCGACGCCACCAAGGCGCGCGTGGTCCAGATTGGCGCGATCGGCATCGCGCATGGCAAGGTCGTCCGGCAACCTCGGTTCGATCTCCTCATCGATCCTGGCGAAGCAATCCCGTCCGAGGCTTCGCTCGTCCACGGCATCACGGATGGCGATGTTGACGGCGCCGGGAGCTTCCCGGATGCATGGGCGCAATTCCAGGAGTTCGTCGGCGACCGCATCCTTGTCGGCCACTCGATCGGCTTCGACCTGGCGGTATTGGAGCGCGAATGCCGCCGCGCCGGTTTGCCCTGGAAAAAGCCTCGGGCGCTGTGCGTCCGGCTTCTTGCAACCATAGCAAATCCCAATCTGGCGGACCATTCGCTGGAGACGATCGCCGCCTGGCTTCGCCTGGAGATAGCTGGCCGCCATTCGGCTCTGGGCGATGCGATCGCGGCGGGAGACATCTTTGCCGGGTTGATACCGGAGTTGCGCAAGCGCAACATCCGAACACTCGGAGAGGCCGAAGTCGCCTGCCTTGCCCTTTCGGATGCTCTCGAAGCCGGCCATCGCGCCGGCTGGGCCGAGCCGGTGTCGCGACCCCAGGCTCCCGCGTTTCAGCCGGTTGATCCCTATGCCTATCGCCATCGCGTCGGCAGCCTCATGAGCAGCCCGCCAGTCGTGGTGAAATCGACCAAACCGACAAGGCAGGTCATCGACCTCATGGTCAAGCGCAAGATCAGCTCGGTCCTGGTGTCCGACCGAGGAACGCCGGATCGACCGATTGAGGAGTATGGCATCGTTACCGAGCGTGACCTGCTGCGCCGCATATC
Source organism: Mesorhizobium sp. BHscii (assembly GCF_053848065.1). Lineage (NCBI taxonomy): Bacteria > Pseudomonadati > Pseudomonadota > Alphaproteobacteria > Hyphomicrobiales > Phyllobacteriaceae > Mesorhizobium > Mesorhizobium sp. BHscii. The sequence goes on from NZ_JBSPKW010000023.1 coordinate 24,155, forward strand.
GTCCGACGCCGAGCGGGCTTTTGACATGCCGGTCGGAAGCATCGCAACGCGACCGCTGATAAGCATCCGCGCCGCCGCCTTCGCTTATCGGGCGATCGGCCGCATGGGTCGGCTGAAAGTCCGCCACCTCGCCGTCCACGACGGGGGCGTGTTGGTCGGCGTGCTTTCGGCGCGTGACCTGCTGAGGCTGCGCGCCGCCGCTGCCATCGATCTCGACGACACGATCGAACATGCCAAGGACGCCGCCGAACTGGCCGCCACCTGGTCGATGCTGCCGGGCGTGGTACGTTCGCTCATCGGCGAAGCGATCGACCCGCGCGCGGTGGCGGAAATCATCAGCGATGAACTTTGCTCGCTTACCCGCCGCGCCGCCGTGCTTGCCGAACAACAGATGCAGATCGAAGGTCACGGCCCGCCGCCCTGCGCCTACGCCGTGCTCGTGCTCGGCTCAGGCGGCCGTGGCGAAAGCCTGATAGCCCCCGACCAGGACAACGCAATCGTCTTCGCAGATGGCGAGCCGGGCGGGGCCGAAGACAGCTGGTTCAAAAAGCTCGGCACCAAGCTCGCCGACATGCTCGACATCTCAGGCGTGCCGTATTGCAAAGGCGGGGTAATGGCCGCGAACGCCGCATTCCGCGGAAGCCTCGACACCTGGAAGGGGCGCGTCGAAGATTGGGTTCGCCGCCTACGGCCGGAGGATCTGCTCAACGTCGATATCGTCTACGATCTGCGGCCGGTTCACGGTGACACGACGCTGGCCGCGCAGTTCATCGAATATGCGTATGACCGTGGCCACGCCGAGCCGGTATTCGCGAAGCTTCTCGGCGAGCAGATGACAACCGGCAATCCCTTCACTGTTTTTGGCGGCTTTCAGCTTGAAAATGGCCGGCTGGACATCAAGAAGTATGGCCTTTTTCCGATCGTCGCGACCGCACGCACGCTTGCAATTCGCCACGGCATCCGCGAGCGGAGCACGCGTGCCCGGCTCGAGAGGCTGATCGCGCAGGATATCGGCGGCGAGCGCGACATGAAGGCGATGCTGGCCGGCCATTCCATGCTGATCGGCTTGCTGCTCGCTCAGCAGACGCATGACATCTACGCTGGTATACCTGTATCCAACCGTATCGAGATCAATGCCCTGACGCGCGAGCAGCAGGCAGAGCTCAAGAGCCTCATCAAGCGCCTCCAGTCGGCACCCGACCTGGTGCGGGACCTGATGTTCGCATAGCCGGCGACGCTCGGACGGTGCGAGGCCGAACGGGGAGCCCTGGATATCGGCGCGCCGGAACAAAGCTCAGATGCGCGCGGCACCCAGCAACTCGTCGACGAGGGCGCTGCGGTCAGCCTGCGCAAGGAAATCCTCATGCGCGCGCAGCAGATTCATCCTCAGGAAGTTGAAGATATAGTCATAGTCGTTGGTCAGGAGATTGGGGTGGATCGGGACCATCTCGAAAACCGTTCGCGCCAGCGGCTCGGGGATCTCGCGCACCGGCCGCGGCGGACCGATCTGCGTGGCGGCGAGACGTTGACGTGTGAGCTCGGTGGCGTCCTCCCAGAAAGTCGGGGGCGAGCCGTCCGGAACGGCATATTTGGAGAAGCTTGCCAAGGCCACTTTTTCCAGCGCCGCTGGCAGGCCTCGCTGGCGCAAGCCGGCGGGTTCGCGCAGCGCACCCTCCACCATTTCCGCCACGATGGCATAGCAGGCAGGGTAGGCGCGCCAGCGTGAATGGTTGAGCGCCGCCTGGAACTCCTTCTCGCTGAACAGCTTCTGCCAGTAGACCCCTGCCCTGACGCGGCAGAACTCGACGATGCTTTTCTGCGCCAGGAAGGCGGCGCGCGAATCCATGAAGTCAGCCAGGTCGCTGACGCTGCCGATCGGGTGCGGCTTACGCAGGAACTCGGGCAACAGGTTGGTCAGCAGGCCCATGACGCTCTCCCTTCGGTTTTTCCAACCGATGTTGATCGTTTAGCCTCCGTGACGCCGCACCGCCAGCCCTCTTACCGATTCAAGTCCTCTCACCGGTTCTCCAGTCCTCTCACCGATTCTAAAGTCGTATGAACAGAAGCGGCAAGAAGTGTTACTCCTATAAAGTTACGGTCACTGATTCTATACCTGACCGCTACACATGCCGGAGGGCTTCCGCCTTAGCGGAAGAGGCAAGCTTTAAACGGCGCCTTGCGGTCGAGACGGTTCGCAAGCTGCCAACCAAGGGAGGTTCAACGCTATGGCGACACCAGACCGCGTAAGTTATTGGAACAAGACCAAGAGCCTCATGTTCGTCATGCTGGGCCTGTGGGTGTTCTTCGGTTACGTCATCCACATGTTCGTGGAGCAACTCAACACCATCGTTATTTTTGGTTTTCCGCTCGGCTTCTACATGGCCGCCCAGGGTTCGCTTATCGCCTTCGTCGTCATGCTGTTCTGGTTCGCACGGCGCCAGAACGCGATCGACGAAGAGCATCATGTCAATGAAGATTGATCGGGGGGAACGTCAATGGCTAACACGACATCTACCACCGCAAGCGGAGGCGACTTCACCTCCAATCTTGGCCGCATCTACGGCCTCTACACCGGCGGCTTCATAGCCTTCATCATCCTGATGGCCATCTTGAGCGCCATGGGTGTCGAGAACGTTGTAATCGGCTACCTGTTCATGGGCTTTACCATCGTCATCTACGCGGTGATCGGCATCCTGAGCCGCACCATGCATGTCGGCGAATATTACGTCGCCGGGCGTCGCGTACCGGCGCTCTACAACGGCATGGCGACCGGCGCCGACTGGATGTCGGCGGCTTCCTTCATCGGCATGGCCGGCTCGCTCTACCTGCTCGGCTATGACGGCCTCGGCTTCGTGCTCGGCTGGACTGGCGGCTACGTGCTCGTGGCCATCCTCGTTGCGCCCTATCTGCGCAAGTTCGGCGCCTACACGGTTCCCGACTTCCTGTCGGCGCGCTATGGCGGCAATCTCGCCCGCTTCATCGGCGTGATCGTTCTGTTCTCCTGCTCGTTTACCTATGTGGTCGCGCAGATTTTCGGCACCGGGCTGATCTCGGCTCGCTTCCTTGGCATCGACTTCAACGTCGCAGTCTATGTCGGCCTCGCCGGCATCCTGGTGTGCTCGATGCTCGGCGGCATGCGCGCCGTCACCTGGACGCAGGTCGCCCAGTACATCGTGCTGATCATCGCCTACCTGATCCCCGCCATCTGGATGTCCACGGTGAAGACGGGCATTCCTATCCCGCAATTGATGCAGGGCCAGGCGCTGGCGAACATCACCGCGCTTGAGACGGCGCAGGGCATCGCGGTGCATCACATCACGCCATTCGTGCATGGCGGCTATGATGCCAAGAACTACTTCCTGCTCATTCTCTGCCTGATGATCGGAACGGCGTCATTGCCGCACGTCCTGATGCGCTACTTCACCACCCCGTCGGTGCGGGAAGCGCGTGTCTCGGTCGCCTGGTCGCTGCTGTTCATCTTCATCCTGTACTTCACCGCGCCCGCCTATGCGGCATTCGCCAAGTGGACAATGCTCGACCTGGTGGCGTCGGGCCTGACGCCTGAAAACATCGCCGAGAAAGCCGGATGGATGATGCGCTGGGCCGCTGCCGACAATACGCTCGTGCAGATCTGCGGCAAGGCGGCGACAGACACCGCGGCGATCGTCGCGGCCTGCGCCGAAAAGGGCGTCACGGCCCTTTCGTTTGCCGACATCAACCTCAACGCCGACATGATCGTGCTGGCCACGCCGGAAATGGCCGGCATGCCTTACGTCATCTCGGGCCTCGTCGCCGCCGGCGGCCTTGCCGCCGCGCTGTCGACTGCGGACGGCCTGCTGCTGGCCATCGCCAACGCGCTCAGCCACGACATCTACTACAAGATGATCGACCAGAATGCGCCTACGTCGCGGCGTCTGATCGTGTCCCGCATCTTGCTGGTTATGGTCGCGGTGCTGGCCGCCTACGTCGCGTCAACCAAGCCGTCGGACATCCTGTCGATGGTGTCGTGGGCGTTCTCTCTGGCCGCCGGCGGGCTCTTCCCGGCGCTGGTGCTCGGCGTCTGGTGGAAGCGGGCCAATTCGACCGGCGCTGTCGCCGGCATGATCGCAGGCTTCGGCATCACCCTCTTCTATCTGGTGATGACCCAGTACGGCGCCGATTTCGACAAGGCGACGCCGAACATGGAATTGTGGTGGGGGGTGAAAAACATCTCGTCGGCGACTTTTGGACTGCCGGTGGGCTTCGCCGTGATGATCATTGTCAGCCTTCTCACCAGGGCGCCGTCACGGGATATGCAGGATTTCATCGAGGAAATCCGTGTCCCTCGCGGCAAGCAGATGATGGAAGAAAAGATTGCCTGATTGCGCATAGCGATCGGCGCAAGAGGCGGGGTCCGGTGACGGACCCCGCTTTCATTTCGGGGACGTCGCTGGCATAACGCGGCGCCGCCGCCGCTTGGAAAATCGCCCATGAACGATTTCTGGTCCTATTGGTATTTCCACATACCGAATTTCATCCTCGCCGCGGTGATGTACACGCTGATGGGGCGTCTCCTGCTCGGCCTCTTCGTGCCCGAAAGCTGGGACAACTACATCTGGCGCTTCTTCAAGTCCGTCACGGACCCGGTCCTGCGGATCGTGCGGACCATCACGCCGTCGATCCTGACCCAGCCGGTGGTGATCGTCTTCAGCGTGCTCTGGCTTATGGCCTTGCGCGTCGGCTATCTCGTTTTTCTGATCAATTTCGGCATTGCGCCGATGGCTTCACAAGGGGGTTGAGGCAATGGACAGAAACGCTCTTGTGCCGGTCATGGCGGTCGCCATCGTCAACGGTATCTTTTCGCCGTGGGTGCTGTTGGTGTTCCTGTTCTATCCGGTCTGGTATCCGGGCTGGGCGCCTCCCTTAAGCCAGATCGTTTACATGGCAAGTGCGCTGATCCTGTCGACGATGACCATCATGCTCGCCGGCGTCCCGGCCGCGCTCTATGAGCGCTGGTCGGCGTACCCCAGGAGCATCGTCGTCTCGTCCATCTGGCTTGCCGGCACGGTTTTGTTGACGCTGCCGGCGCTGCCGAATGTGATGCGGGCGCTAAGCGGCGGCTGAGAATCCCTTTCGGCTCGGGCTGGATCGACTTGCAGCGCCCCCACTCGCGCATATCAGCCTGCGATGGATTCGAACCGACTGGCGCGGAGCGCTTCCCCCTGGCTATTTGAAGGGAAAGCGGGATTCCGGCCACGGCCATGTTGCCGTGGTGTACAGCCCATGACCCTCTTGAAGGCCGTGCTGAAGGCGCTTTCGGATTCGTAGCCGAGCGACAGGGCGATGATGGAAATTGGATCGCTGGAATTCGCCAGCCTGTCCCCCGCCAGCAGCATTCGCCAGTTCGTCAGGTACTCCATTGGTGACGTCCCAACCATCTCTTTGAATTTCAGGGCAAAGGTCGATCGTGACATGCCGGCACGCTGCGCCAGCTCCTGCAATGTCCAGCGATGCGCCGGATCGTCGTGCATGGAGTTGATCGCAGCAGCCATCTGTCTGTCTGCCAGGGCGAAGAACCATCCAACGCCACCTCCCAGCCCTTCCGCCAGATGCAGGCGCAGGGCCTGAACCAACATCATGTGGGCGAGGTGTTGCGCGACCAGAAAACCGCCAGGCTGCGGCTCGTGCAGCTCCTGCATCATCCGCTCCACCGACCAGCGCAGCGCCGCCTGATCCGTTTCTTTCCGAATATGGACGATGGGCGGCAGCATCCCCAACAGCATGCCGGCATGACTGCCACTGACGGCGAAGCGGCTGCCGACAAGAAAGAAATCACCGCCGCCATTATAGGTCACGACGCCGCCAGCGCGCGCCGGGGGAAAAATCGTGCCAGCTTCGACCGGCATCAAAGTCATGTCGCTTGCGAGGCGGAAAGGCCGCCCACTCGGCAGCACGAAGCAGTCTCCCTTCTCCAGGCGCACCGCGTCAGCAACGCCTTCCACGGAGAGCCAGCACCCTCCGGAAACCACAGCGTAGCATTTGATGCGTTCGTGCTGGTCGGAGAACTGGATCGACCAGTTCCCACCTGCGTCGAAGCCAGCGGACACGTGACTGCGTGGCTTCAGCAGCGACAGCACATCTGAGAGCGGATCCATGGGCGTTCCGGACGATTGCGAAGATAATACGGACTTTACAGCATAGACCGCATTTCCTCAACTGGGTATTTAATAACAACGCCTCCGATAATGCGGCCATCGGTGAAGTAATAATCAGAACTCTTGAAATGTTTAGATGTTACCGCCGCGGGTAACGGAGGACATTCTATGGGTAACGCGGAATAAACTCGCCATCATCACTGAATGACACCGGATGATTGCGCCAGATAAAGGAACAAGAGTCATGACAGCGTTCACGATCAATGGACGGGCGGTGGACCTTGCTGCCGAGCCAGATACGCCGCTTTTGTGGGTGATACGGGAGCATCTGAAACTCACGGGCACCAAATTCGGCTGCGGCATCGCGCAATGTGGCGCCTGCACCGTTCACGTCGACGGCGAGCCGACGCGCTCCTGCGTGACCATGCTTCAGGACGTGGCCGGAATGGAAGTGACAACGATCGAAGGCCTGTCGCCGGATGCCAGCCATCCGCTGCAGCAAGCCTGGATCGCCGAGCAGGTGCCGCAATGCGGCTATTGCCAGTCCGGGCAGATCATGCAGGCGGCGGCGCTCCTCAAGAGCAACCCCAACCCCACCCGCGACCAGATCGTCGAACACATGGACGGCAACATCTGCCGCTGCGGGATCTATGTGCGAATCATCAGCGCCATTCAGCGCGCCGCACGGGAGGCCTGAGCCATGACCAAGAGATTGCAGCTGCACACCAGAGCGCTCTCGCGGCGCAGCTTCCTCATCACCGTCGGCGCCACCGGCATGGCGGTTGCGTTCGGAGGCCTGCTCCAGGATGCCTCGGGCGACAGCGTTGCGCCGACGGTCGAGGGCAGTTATCGGCCGAACGCCTGGCTGACCATCGCGGCCGACGGCACCGTGACCATCATGTCACCCGCATCCGAGATGGGGCAAGGCATCATGACGACGCTGCCGCTGCTAATCGCCGAGGACATGGACGCCGATTGGCACAAGGTTCGCGTCGTCCAAGCTCCGTCCGACGCAGAGAAGTACGGCAACCCTGGCCTTTACGGCGTGCAGCTCACCGGTGGGAGTGAATCCACGCGGGGCTACTACAATATGCTGCGCCTGGTCGGCGCCCAGACCCGCAAGATCATCCTGGCGAGTGCTGCCGACATGCTCAACGTCCCGGTGAGCGAACTCACCACGGATCCCAACCGGGTCGTCCACGCGCGATCGGGCCGCTCGCTCGACTACGGCGAGGTCGCCGCGGCCGGCGCGCTTCCGGACCCGCTGCCGCAGGCGACCGAAGCCGATCTGAAGCCGAGCGATCAGTGGCGCTATATCGGAAATCTGACTGTACCGCGTGTCGACGTGCCCTCGAAGGTCGACGGCACCGCGATCTTCGGCATCGACGTGCAGCTTCCGGACATGCTCTACGGAGCGGTGCTGCGGGCACCGGTACAGGGCGAGCAGCCGGAAACCATCGACGATGTCGAAGCCAGGGCCGTGCCGGGCATCATCCATATCGTGCCGCTGCCCTACGGCGTCGGCATCATCGGCGAGACGGTCGAGGCGACGAGGCGGGCCAAGGATCTGCTCAAAATTGTGTGGACCACGTCGTCGCGGATTCGCAGTTACACCAGCGATCGACTGTTGGAAGAGTATCGCAACATTGGCCGCGACCTCGCCCAAACCGGCGTCAGCGCGGGCACGGAAGGTGACGCACAGACAGCGATCTCGAAGGCCGCAACTCTCATCGAGGTCGATTACATGAGCGACCATGTTCACCACGCGACTATGGAGCCGATGAACGCCACGGCGCTGGTGACGGGCGATACGGTTGAAGTCTGGGCGCCGACGCAAGGGCCAACGGGCACGCAGGGCTTTGCTGCGGAGGTGGCCGGCACCACCCCTGACAAGGTCAAGGTGAATACCACCTTGCTCGGCGGCGGCTTTGGTCGCAAGGCCGAGGCCGACTTCATCATCGATGCAGTGTCGCTCGCCAAGACGGTGCAAGGCCGCCCGGTCAAGGTCATCTGGAGCCGCGAAGACGACGTCCAGCATGGCAAGTACCGGCCGCTCGAGGCACAACATGTGCAGATTGGGCTCGACGCCGACGGCAACATCGTCGGATGGCGGCACCGCATCGTGGCGGATTCCATTTTTGCCCGCACGATGCCTCAACTGTTCGAGAGCGAAGGCGGCCACGACAGTGTGGTGACCGAAGGCGCGCATTTCAACTATGCCGTCCCTGCGCATCAGATCGAATATATCCGTAGGGATAACGGCCTGGACATAGGCTTCTGGTTCGGGGTCGGGGTTGGCTACACCAGGTTCGGCATCGAATGTGTCATCGACGAAATCGCGACCGCCAAGGGGGTCGATCCTGTGGCGCTTCGGCTGGAGCTCCTGAAGGACCAGCCGCGAGCGCGCAAGGTCATCGAAACCGTCGCCGAAATGGCGGAATGGGGCCGCCAACGCGACGGGCGGGCGCTGGGTGTCGCCTATTCCGATGCCTTTGGCTCCCACTGCGCTGAGATCGCCGAGGTCTCGCTTGACCGGGAGACCGGCGAGATCCGCGTTCACACCGTTTGGTGCGCTGTCGATCCGGGGATAGCGGTACAGCCGCGCAACATCGAAGCGCTGATGATTACCGGGATCACAGGCGGTGCCAGCCATGCGTTGTTCGAGCAGATCAACATCGTTGATGGCGAGGTGCAGGAATCGAACTTCGACACCTATCGGGTGATACGCATGTCCGAGGCACCAGACATCCAGGTCACCGTGATTCCAACGCCCGAGAATCCGATCGGCGGCGTCGGCCAGGTCGGTCTGCCGCCGATCGGTCCGGCGATCGCCAACGCGGTGGCGCGGCTCACCGGCGGCGTGCGGCTCCGGCACTATCCATTCCTGCCGGAGCGGGTGCTGGCGGCGCTCAACGCCTGAATTGGAGGTGCTCACCCTCGCACCGTTGCGCTCATCACGGTCGTCTGAGTGACTCAGGCGACCGCGATCGGCGGGGGACGCGAGAGCTACCTATCCCCGTCGATCGCGAAAAGCGGTCACGACCCGAAGTCAGAGATTCATATGATCGTCATCACCACACCCACAGGCAGCATCGGCGACCAAGTTCTCGAGAATCTCCTCGACAGCGGCCGACCGATCCGCGTGATCGTGCGCGATCCTTCCCGTCTCTCCTCGCACACACGTGAGCGCGTCGAGGTCGTGCAGGGGTCGCACGGCGACATCGAAGTCGTCAACCAGGCGTTCGCTGGCGCCGACGCCGTGTTCTGGCTGGCGCCCCCGAACGTCCACGCCGAGAGTGTCGAGGCTGCCTATGTGGACTTCAGCCGGCCGGCCTGCGACGCGATCAAGAGCCTGGGAGTCAAACGTGTGGTCGCAGTGTCGGCCCTTGGCCGCGGAACGGCGGTTGCCGCGAGGGCCGGGCATGTGTCGGCGTCGCTGGCAATGGACGATCTGATCGCGAGTACTGGCGTGAGCTACCGGGCGCTGACGATGCCTTCGTTCATGGACAACATCCTGCGCCAGGTGGGGTCGATCAGGGACCAAGGCATGTTCTTCTGGCCAATCTCCGGGGATCGCAAGCTCCCGACCTGCGCCACCCTTGACATCGCTGCTGCCGCCGCCAAGCTGCTGCTCGACCCCACCTGGAGCGGAGAGGGTCATATCGCGGTCCTTGGCCCCGAGGACCTGTCCTTCAACGATATGGCGCAGATCATGTCGGAGGTGCTGGGAAAACCGGTGCTCTTTGAGCAGATCTCCTTCGAGGCGTTCAAAGCGGGTTTCATCGAACGCGGTGCCTCCAAGGCTTTCGCGCAGGGTATGCTCGACATGGTCCGGGCCAAGAACGAGGGCCTCGACAATGCCGAGCCGCGCACACCACAATCCACCACCCCCACCAGCTTCCGCCAATGGTGCGAGGACATATTGAAGCCGGCGGTCCTCGGCTAATGCATGTCGCGCAAAAGTGTGCAGCGGTTTTGCGATAACGACATGCGTAGAACACAACAATCTAAAGCGCGCCGCAGGAGGCCGGTCGAATGCGACGCGCTTTAGTCAGCGTTCTTCCCGGCGGAACGGCTTGAGCAGCGCCGAAGGCGCGACGGCATTGCGCGACATCACCGCCATGGCGACGATGGTGAAGATGAAGGGCAGCATCAGGAACGCCTCATAGGGGATGTGGCCGAGCCCGCTCGCCTGCATGCGCAGTTGCAAGGCATCGACGAAGGCGAATAGCAGGGCGGCCCCTGCCGAACGCCAGGGGTCCCAGCGACCGAAGACGACGAGCGCGATCGCCACCCAGCCACGTCCGGAGACAAGGCCGAAGGTGAAAGCGTTGAACTGCACCATCGACAGGAAAGCCCCGCCCAGCCCCATCAGGGCGCCGCCGAGGATCACCGCCTGGAAGCGCGTGGCGATAACGCCGACGCCGGCCGAATCGGCGGCGCGCGGATTTTCGCCGACCATGCGCACGGACAGGCCCCACGGCGTCCGGTAGAGCACGAAGGCGGCCAGGGGAACGGCTGCCATCGCCATGTAGACCAGCGAAAACTGGTTGAACACCGCCGGTCCGAGCACCGGGATGTCGGAGAGAACAGGGATCGGCAGCGTCTCGAAACTCTTGATGCTGGGCGGCACCGATTGCTGGCCGAAGATCAGCCGGTAAAGGAAATAGGCGAGGCCCGACGAGAACAGCGTCACGCCGATGCCGCAGACATGCTGGCTAAGGCCGAGCGCCACCGTGAACAGCGCATGCACGGCACCCATCAGCGCACCGGTGACAACTGCCGCAAGCACGCCGAGCCACAGGCTGCCGCTGAGGCTGGTCGCGGTGAAGCCGGTCATCGCCGACAACAGCATGATGCCTTCGATGCCGAGATTGAGCACGCCGGCGCGCTCGGAGAACATCTCGCCCAATGTTGCGAAAGCCAGCGGCGTGGCAATCCGGATGATGGCGGCCAGGAAGCCGACCTGAAAAATCTGTTCGAGCACGACGCTCATTTTGCTGTCCCCACGCGGCGGATGCGGTAGGCGGTGAACAGCAGCGCCACCAACATGGCGAGCAGCGCGGTTCCCTGGATGACATCGCTGAGAAAGGCCGGAACGCCGGTGGCTCGCGACATCGCCTCAGCGCCGGTCATGACGGCGGCGAGGAAGAGCGCCGCCGGCACCACGCCGAGCGGGTTGAGCCTCGCCAGCATGGCGACGACGATGCCGGAATAGCCATAGCCCGGCGAGATGTCGCTCATCACCTGGAAATGCACGCCGCCGACCTCGCCGACGCCGGCAAGCCCGGCCAGCGCGCCGGACAGCAGCGCCGTCGAGATCAGCACGCGCTCGACATGGATGCCGCCATAGCGCGCAGCTTCTGGATTTTCGCCGATGACCCTGATCCTGAAGCCGAGCGTCGTGCGCGCGATCAGGAACCAGATGACCGGCGCAGCAAGGAACGCTGCCACAACGCCGAGATGCAGCCGCGTCCCTTCGAGCAGCACCGGGAAATTCGCGGAATCCTCGATCGGCGGCGAGATCGGGTAGCCGCTGAACGTATCTTTCCACGGGCCCTCGATCAGCGCCATCAGGGCGTAGAAGATGACCGAGTTGAGCAGCAGCGAGCTGACCACGTCATCAACACTAAATTTGACGCGCAGCGTCGCCGGCACCAAGGCGACTGCGGCACCGGCGGCAGCGCCTGCCGCCGCCATGAGAAGCATGGCGAGCGGCCCCGGCATCGGGATGGCGCCGACCGCGCAGCTCGCCACCGCACCGGCCAGCAACTGCCCCTCGGCGCCGATGTTCCAGAATTTGGCACGGAAGGCGACGGCGACGGCCAGCCCGGTAAAGATCATCGGGGTCGCGCGCACCAGCGTTTCGGTGATGGCGTAGCTGTCGCCCAGCGACGCCGAGAACATCACACCATAGGCTTCGATGACGCCGGCACCGGCCAGCGCGATGAGGCCGCTGCACAGCACCAGCGTTGCTCCGATCGCCAGCAGTGGCAGAGCGAGATTGAACCAGCCGGGCGTGCTGGTGCGGGCTTCGAGGCGAAACATCAGGCTGTCCCCTCCGCCCCGGTCATCATCAGGCCGAGCCGCGCAATGGTGGCGTCGGCGCTGTCGAGCGTGCCGACGATCCGTCCCTCATACATCACCGCGATGCGGTCGCAGAGCATGAGCAGCTCTTCGAGATCCTCGCCGAGGACGATGATGCCGCAGCCCCTGCCACGCATGTCGAGGAACTTTTCGTGGATGAAGCGCGCCGCACCGATGTCGAGACCGCGCGTCGGCTGCGACACGATCAGCACCTTGGGGTCGAAGGCGAGCTCGCGCGCCAGCAGCGCCTTTTGCAGATTGCCACCGGACAGCGCTCCGGCCCGCGTCATCGGTCCGGGGCAGCGTATGTCATAGGCCTTGATCTGCGCTTCGGCGAAGGCGCGGATCGCATCCGGCCTGAGCAGGCCGTTGCGGCTGAACGCCCCCGTGCCGATGCGCGGCAGCACCATCGAATCCGCCAGCGGCAAATTGGTGACCAGACCGGTCGTCATCCGGTCTTCCGGGATGCGCCCGAGACCGAGCGCCTGCACCTCGCGCGGCGAGAACCGCGAGACCATTTTGCCGGCTATCGTCATCCGGCCGGCATCGGGCGCGCGAACGCCGGAGATCACCTCGGCAAGCGCCCGCTGGCCATTGCCCGCGACACCGGCAATGCCGAGGATCTCGCCGGCACGCACGAAGAGCGACACGTCGCGCAGCGCCATGCCGGAATGCCGCGACGTCGAGATGCCGTCGAGGGTCAGCACCGGGGCACCTGTCGTCGATGGTCCCCTGGCCGGCGGAACGATTTCGTGGCCGCACATCAGCCGCGCCATCTCCGAGGATGTCGTGCTTGCGGGGGTATCGACGCGCCCGGCCACGCGGCCATGCCGCAGCACCACGCAGCGATGGGTGAGCGCCCTAACCTCGTTGAGCTTATGCGAGATGAAGATGATGCCGAGGCCCTGGGCCGCCATCGAGCGCAGCGCCGAAAACAGCCCGTCGACCTCTGTCGGCGCCAGCACCGCCGTCGGCTCGTCTAGAATCAGCAGCCTTGCACCGCGAAACAACGCCTTGACGATTTCGAGCCGCTGCTGCTCGCCGATCGACAGCACCGAGACGGGAAGGTCCGGATCGAGCGTGAGTCCATGCTGCCGGCCGATCTCGTTGAGCCGCGCCAGCCCGCCGGCGCGGTCGATCCGGCCCGACTTTCCGGGGATGCCGATCAGCAGGTTTTCCAGCACCGAAAGCCGCGGTGCGAGATGAAAGTGCTGGTGCACCATGCCGATGCCGGCGGCAAGCGCGTCGGCCGAGCTGTTGATCGTCACCGGCCGGCCCTGAACCAGGATCTCGCCAGCGTCGGGCGCATAGGCGCCGAACAGCACGTTCATCAGCGTCGTCTTGCCGGCGCCGTTTTCACCCAGCAGCCCGAGAATCTCACCCGGCGCGACGCTGAGATCGACGGCTTCGTTTGCCTTGACGGCGCCGAAGCTCTTGGAGATGCCGCGCATTTCGATGAGTGGGGCAGATGTTGACAAGGGTGCTCCTGGTGGGAGATGGCGCGACTCTTCACCCTCCCCCTTGTGGGGAGGGTCGGCTTACGATCGTAGCGAAGCGAAGATCGAGAGACGGGGTGGGGGGGTACGGCGCCGACCCCCACCCCGCTCCGCTTCGCGGATCGACCCTCCCACAAGGGGGAGGGTAAAAAACTCAATCCGAAACCGGCGTGTTCTCGTCGACATCGACGCGGAAATTGCCGTCGAGGATTTCGGCCTTTTTCTTCTCGACCAGCTCCTTGACGTCGGCGGGCAACGTCTTGTCGAATTTGTGGTACGGCGCCAGAAAGGAGCCGCCCTTAGCCATGCGCGAGAAATCACCGTAATCTTGGGCGGTGAAGACGCCGGCCTTGACCAGTTTGATCGCGTGCTCGACCGTCGGATACATGTCCCACACCGGGCCGGTTATCACGGTGTCCGGGCCGAGGTTGGACTGGTCGGACATGTTGGAGATGGCGAGGATCTTCCTCTCGACCGCCGCTTCGATGACGCCGAAACGTTCGGCATAGATCACGTCGACACCGGCGTCGATCTGGGCGATAGCCGCTTCCTTGGCCTTTGGCGGGTCGAAGAAAGAGCCGATGAAAGCGACCTTCCGCTTGATGTTAGGATTGACCTCCCGGGCGCCGGCAAAGAAGGCATTGACGAGCCGGTTCACTTCCGGAATGCCCATCGCCGCAACGGCGCCGATCGTGCCTGATTTCGACATCTTTCCGGCGATCAGGCCGGAGAGATAAGCCGGCTCGTGGATCCAATTGTCGAAGACTGCGAAATTCGGCTCGGCCGGCCCGGCGCCGGAGCCGAACAGGAAGGCAACCTTCGGGAACTGCTTGGCGGTCCGGCGGGATTCCCGTTCGGCGGCGAAGGCGTCGCCCATTACCAGCTCATAGCCGCCTTGCGCATATTCGCGCATGACACGGCTGAAATCCGCCGTCTGAACCTTCTCCGACCATTTGTACTCGATGCCGAGTTCCTTCTCGGCCCTCTGCAGGGCGACATGAATCTGGTGGACCCATGGCTCCTCGGTCGGCGTGGCGAAGATCGCCGCCACCTTCAGCTTCTTGTCCTGAGCTAAGGCCAGACCCGGCAGCATGGTTGCTGCCAGGCCGAGCGCGCCCAGTTCCAGAACGCTGCGTCGCGAAAGCCCTTTGCATTTCGACTGGACTTTGCTCTTCCCGTTTTCCATCGCATGCCCTCTGATTGGCGCCGTGGCGAGCCGGCTGTTTCTTTGAAGTGTCAGCTGGGGAACTATGGAACGGAGCCTCACCTTTGTCCACATGGTCAAATTTTTCGGGGGAGCAGCAGCTGCCGCCCGCCGTGGCAGACCGCGGCCGGCGCTCGATCTTGTTTTACTGCCGTTCCAGCGCCACGGCGATGCCTTGGCCAACGCCGATGCACATGGTGGCGAGCGCATAGCGGCCGCCGCGCTCCCTGAGCTCCAGCGCCGCAGTGCCTGATATGCGCGCACCCGACATGCCGAGAGGATGGCCGAGTGCGATGGCGCCGCCATTCGGGTTGACGTGCTCCGCGTCCTCGGCAATGCCGAGCTGGCGGAGCACGGCGATGGCTTGGGAGGCAAAGGCTTCGTTGAGCTCGATGACGTCGAAATCTGCCGGCTTCAGCCCGATCCGGGCACACAGCTTCTGTGTCACCGGCACGGGGCCGATGCCCATGAGGCGCGGCACCACGCCGGCGACCGCACCGCCGAGGATGCGGGCGATCGGCGTCAGCCCATATTTCTTCACGGCAGCTTCCGAGGCGACGATCAGCGCCGCGGCACCATCGCTGACACCCGACGCATTGCCGGCCGTGACCGCGCCGCCTTGCCGGAACGGCGTCGGCAATTTCGCCAGCGCCTCGATCGTCGTACCCGCGCGTGGATGCTCGTCCTTCGAGACGACGACCGCGTCGCCCTTGCGCTGCGGGATCGTTACGGGAATGATCTCCTTCGCCAGCCGGCCATTGGCCTGCGCGGCCACCGCCTTGTCCTGGCTGCGTACGGCAAACGCATCCTGGTCCGCGCGGGAGACGGCGAACTCTTCCGCGACATTCTCGCCGGTCTCCGGCATCGAATCGCTGCCGTACTGCTCCTGCATCAGCGGGTTGACGAATCGCCAACCGATGGTGGTGTCGTGAATCTCGGCATTGCGGGAGAAGGCCGTCTCCGCCTTGGGCATGACGAAAGGGGCACGGCTCATCGATTCGACGCCGCCTGATATCATCAGCTCCGCCTCGCCCGCCTTGATAGCGCGTGCGGCGATGATGATGGCATCCATGCCCGAGCCGCAGAGGCGATTGACGGTCGAGCCGGAAACCTCCTTGGGCAGCCCGGCCAGCAGCAGTGCCATGCGCGCGACATTGCGATTATCCTCGCCGGCCTGGTTGGCGCAGCCATAGACGACGTCATCGATCGCGGCCCAATCGATGCCGGGGTTGCGCTCGACCAATGCTCTCAGGGGGATCGCGCCAAGGTCGTCGGTGCGGATCGAAGACAATGACCCACCAAAGCGTCCGATCGGCGTGCGAATGTAGTCGCAGATATAGGCCTCGGCCATCTAACAGCTCTCTTTTGCGTTTCCCTGCTACGGCCCCGCTCGCTTGCGCTCAATGCTTGATGCGGTCGCGCATGGCGTACCAGAGCATGCCGAGCACATAAAGCGGACCGCGCAGCGCCGTGCCGCCGGGAAACGGCAGTGGCCTCAGCGTCGAAAACAGATCCAACCGCGAAGCATCGCCGGTGATCGCCTCAGCGAGCAGCTTTCCCGATAGGGTCGACAGGATCACGCCCTTGCCGGAATAGCCATGCGCAAAATAGACCTCGCCATAGTGGCCGACATCCGGCAGGCGCGATGTCGTCACCGAGACGAGGCCGCCCCAGGCATGGTCGATGCGGCGGCCGCGCAATTGCGGAAAGGTCTTTTCCATATGCGGCCGCACGAAGCCGGCAATGTCGGCGGGCGGCGACGGCGTGTAGCGCTCGCCGCCGCCGAACAACAGGCGTCCGTCCGCCGACAGCCGGTAGTAGTTGACCACGAAGCGGGTGTCGGAAACGGCGACATTGCTTGGGATGACGTCGCTCGGGTCGTCCAGCGGCTCGGTGGCGACGATGTAGTTGCCGACCGGCATGATGCGGCTGTTGACGCGCGGCTCGAGCCCTTGGAGCAGGGCGTCGCCGGCCAGCACGACATGCCTGGCCCGGACCGAGCCCTTGGCCGTCGCAACCCTGATGGCAGGTTCCCGCTCCAGCCGCAGCGCCACCGATTTCTCATGGATGCTGACGCCCGCCGCTGCCGCGGCGCGGGCAAGACCCAGCGTGTAGTTCAGCGGATGCATATGGCCGCCGAGCTTCTCGTACATCGCGCCGTGATAGGGCGTGTTCACCATTCCACGCGCCTGCGCCGCCGACAGCATCTCGACGTCATGAAAATTCATCACGCTGGCAAGGCAATCGGCCTCTTCTTCGAGGTCGCGCAGGTCGGAGCTGTTGACCGCACCGGCGAGGTGGCCGGTCAGCCGGAGGTCGCAATCGATGGCGTGGCGCTCGATCAGGTCGAGCACCAGTCCGCGCGCCTCGAAGGCGAGATCGAAAAGCGCCCGCGCCCGTTCGGGCCCATAAAGCTTGACCAGACCCTTGGCGCCCTTGCGCAGCCCGGGGATTATCTGGCCGCCATTGCGCCCGGACGCCCCCCAGCCGATCTTGCCGCCTTCGAGGAGCACCACCTTCAGCCCGCGCTCGGCCGCATGAAGGGCTGCGGACAGGCCGGTGCAGCCGCCGCCGACAACCACCAGATCGGCGTCGATGTCGCCCTGCAGCGCCGAATGCTCCGGAGCCGGATTGGCCGTCGCGACATAGTAGGATTTGCCGATATCCAGGCCCGAGTTGAAGCTCATCATCATACCTTGAGCAGCAGGTGGTCGCGTTCCCAGCTGGTGACGACGCTCTGGAACAGGTCAAGCTCGACGCTCTTGACGCGCAGATAGGTCTGGAAGAAATCCTCGCCGAGCAACTCCCGAACCGGACTGCACGCAGCGAAACGGTCGAGCGCCTCCTCCATGGTTTTCGGCAACGTGCTCTTGCTGCGATAGGCATTGCCCGATGCCTCTGGCGAGCGCGAGAGCTTTTCTTCGACGCCGAGATAGCCGCAGAGCAGCGAGCCGGCCATCGCCAGATAGGGATTGGAATCGGCGCCGGGCAGCCGGTTTTCCACCCGCCGCGCGGCGCGCCCGCCGGCCGGCACGCGCAGGCCGCAGGAGCGGTTGTCGTGCGACCACTCGATGTTGGCCGGGGCGCTGTGGTTCGGCCGGATGCGGCGGAACGAATTCACGTTCGGCGCAAACAGCGGCATCACCTCGGGAATGTATTTCTGCAGGCCGCCGACGAAATGCCCGAACATTTCGGTGTCGGCATCGTCGCGCCCGGCAAACAACGTATTCCCGGCCTCGTCGACGACCGACATATGGAGATGCATGGAGCTGCCGGCCTGTGCGGCGATCGGCTTGGCCATGAAGGTCGCGTGCATGCCGAATTCCTGTGCGGCCTGGCGCGTCATCCTCTTGAACAGCAGCACCTTGTCGGCCAGCGGCAGCGCGTCGCCATGCAGGAAATTGATCTCGAGCTGCGCCGTGCCCGATTCATGGATCAGCGTGTCGAGCGGCAGCCCGGCCGCCGCGGCATAATCGTAGAGGCGCCGGATCACCGGCTCGAATTCCTCCAACGCCGCCATGTCATATGGATGCTGCACTGTTTCGGAACGGCCATTGCGCCCGACCGGTGCGCTCAACGGCCGATCAGGATCGGGATTAGGCGCGGTCAGGTAGAATTCGAGTTCCGGCGCCACCACCGCCCGCCATCCCCGCTGGCGGTAGAGATCGAGCACGGCCCTCAAGACGTGGCGCGGCGAGGCCATCCACGGCCGGTCGTCCATGTGAAACGCATCGGCAAAGACATAGGCTTTCCCTGCTCCGGCACCGGGTGCCAGGCAGAGCGTCGCAACGTCCGGCACCATCCGCATGTCGGGGTCCTGATAGGCGAAGCCCTCGTCGTTGGAACCGGAATAGCGGCCGTCGATGCAGACCAGGAAGGCGCTGCTCGGCAGGTAGAGCGCGCGATCTTCGAGCGACTTCAGGAACTTGGCCGTCGGCAAGGTCTTGCCGCGCAGCACGCCGTTCACATCCGGCACCAGGCACTCGACTTCCCTGATCCCCTGCTGCTCCAGCCATCCCTTCGGATCGTCCGTCGGGGTCATTTGCGGTGCATCCGTTGTCGTGGTGTTGAGCATCAGGTCACGTCCTTACGAGGGCGAGAATGGCTTCGGCGGCGATTTCGGTTCCCGGCGCCCGTGCCATGGTGACCGCATTCTCCTTGAGGCGAAAGCGCATCCCGCTGTCGGCCATTAGGCCAAGGATGGCATTTTCCAGTTCATCGTCGCTCCAGCCGTCGCGGCTGATGTGGCGGCCAACGCCGGTTTCCTCAGCGCGTCGCGCATTGTCATGCCCGTCCCAGCAATAGGGCATGATCAGCGACGGCACGCCGAAACGCAGCGCTTCGCAAAAGCTGTTGTTGCCGCCGTGATGGATGAAGAGATCGGATTTCGCGACGACCGACGGCTGCGGAAACCAGGCGTCGAGATAGACATTGTCCGGAACCGCGCGATAGGTGTCGCGCAGACCGCCGACATTGACGATGAACCGAGCCGGAAGCCGGTCGAACACCGCAAGCATGCGCTCGATCAGGCCGACATCCATGGCGCCCAGGCTGCCGAAGCTGAGATAGACCAGCGGCCCGTCATTGCGCGGAAAGACCGGCACATCGAACGGCCCTTCCGAACGGACGCAGCCTTCGAGATAGACGAAGCGGGCCGGGTCGAGCGGCTCGGCCCGCTGCCTGCGCACGATCGTTGGGGTCAGCAGCAAATTGAGGTCGGGCGAAGCTTCGAGAAAAAGGCCCTTCGGCAAGGGCGCAAGACCGGCGTCGATCCGAAGCCGGTTGAACCGATCATGCGCCGGAGCGACCGCTGCCAGATAGCGCGCCTCGAAGGCCGCGCGGCTTGGGTCGTCGGCGGCGAGACCGGACAGATAGGGTGGTACATCGGCGTCGGGAAGCTCGGTCTCGGCGCAGGAGACGACGCGCACCCATGGGCAGCCGGCGGCGGCCAGCGCTGGAAACATGATGACATTGTCGAGCACCACGGCGTCCGGCTTCAGCCGGGCCAGCAATTGGCGCAGCGGCGCCTCGGCATTGACCGCGGTATCGACGATCGCTTCCCAGGTCGGGGCGACGTAGGTTTCGAGCTGATCGATCGGGCTCAGCCTGAAATGCGGCAGATGCCGGCGCACGAAAGCTTGCCAGTAGCTCTGGCGTTCGCTGTCGGTCAGCGGCTCGTGGGTCGGCAACTGGTATTCCTGAAAACCATAGTCGGCGAACACACCGGAAAAGCCGGCGTGACAGATGAACACCGGCCGGGCTCCACGGGCGCGCAAGGCTTGCGCGATACCGACGCAATTGAGCGCGGCGCCGAAGCTCGCTTCGGGAAACAGCGCGATGGTCGGGCTGGCTTTGCGCGTCACTACGGTCCTCGTGAGTCCGGCCGGCTGATCATGCCGAACAATGCGGGGGCCCCGCGACTGGCCGCCTGCGGCCGCTGGCTGCGGGAGAGCCGCAGGTGGACGCGAAGCAGATCGGCTGCAACCTCATACTGCCGGCTTTCCAATTGGTCGAGTATGGTCAGGTGCTCGCGCAGCGATTGCTTCAGCCGGAAGACGTTGACGCCGGCATAGGTTCCCGGAAGCCGGCGCAGCCTGAGATGGTCGGACAGCGCGTCGGTGACGAACCGGTTGGCGGCGCCGTCGGCGATCATGCCATGAAAATCGATGTCCAGCCGCTGGAACTCTCTGATATCGAATGCGGCATCGGGCAGCGCCAGCAGCGTTTCCATGCCCTGGCGCAAGGCTGCCGCGCGCGTCCCGTCCAGCCGAAAGCCGGGCGCCAGAATGGCGGCGGGTTCCAGCAGCAGGCGGAACTCATAGCTTTCCCCTTGTGCCTCCGGATCGTCAGGCGCCCGCCTGAACAGCCAGGCCTGCCCCGGTGCACGGTCCAGAAGATTTTCCTCCGTCAGTTTCTTTAGCGATTTTAGTACCGTCTTTCGTTCGGCACCATAGCGCCGCATCAGCGCGCCGATGGTCACCGTTTGATCCAGCCGGCGCGCCGATCGATCGCGCAGGATCATCTCCGCGAGCTCGTCTTCCTCGGCGCTCGGCAGGTTGGCTGAAACGGTCGCCTGGTTGGTGAGGTCGACGGCCAGCCGATAGCCCGATTCAGCCTCCCAGCGCACGACACCCCTTTCGGTGAGCAGGCGCAAAGCGGCGCGCACCGGGGTTCGAGATACGTTGCACAGCGAGGCGATCTGCTGTTCCGGGAGATGAGCGCCGGCCTCGAAGCCGCGCTGCCGGGCCACATCGAGAATCCGCTGAGCGAGATCCAGATGGTTGGTGCGCGGTCGTCTGGCGGCGGCTTGCATGGCGATTTCTCATGAACGGCTTGACCGCTACGGCCTGACCGATCGCGCTTGTAGCGCGTTCGGCGATTTCGCAGCGACGTGCCAAATTATGGATTGACGTACTTTTTTCTGCAATAGTACTGTGAGGTCAAACGGCAACAAAAAGACCGGGGAACAGGATCGAAGCGGCGGCATGGTCGCAAGCGCTGGTCCGACGATTGATTGAATTCGACGATCAACCAGAATGGGAGTCTGTAATGACCGCCTCAACCCGCCTGCGCCATCCGTTAAAGATATCTTCGGTCGCGCTTGGTCTCGCCCTGGCGCTGTCGGCGCCGGCGGCCGCCGCCGACCTCGTCATTTCCAACTGGGACGGCTACATGGCGCCGGATGCCATGGCCGCCTTCAAGGCCGCAACCGGCGTTTCCGGCGAAGTCGTGGTTCACGCCACCAATGAGGAGATCATGGGCAAGCTCGTGGCTTCGGGCGGCAAGGGCTATGACGTGGTCTTCGTCTCCTCGCCCTTTGCCGAAGTGCTGAACAAGCTCGGCCTGATCGAGGCGATCGACCACGCGAAGATCCCCAACCTTGCCAATCTCTATCCCGAGGCGACGAAGCTGCCGCACGATGCCGGCAACAATTTCTCCGTGCCTTACACTTGGGGCACCACCGGCCTCTGCTACCGCTCGGATCTGGTCAAGACCGAGCCGGCCAGCTGGAACGATCTTCTCGCCCCCTCCGACGACCTCAAGGGCAAGACCACCATGCTGGCGACCGACCGCTGGCTGCTGGCCGCCGGCCAACTCGCCAAGGGCTATTCGGTCAACGAGACCGATCCGGCCAAGCTCGCCGAGGTCAAGGACCTGCTGATCTCGGCCAAGAAGACCTTGCTCGCCTATGACGACACCACCTTCTACTCGAAGCTGGTCTCCGGCGAGGCGTTGTTGGTGCAGGCATGGGACGGCTGGTGCAATTACGGCATCGCCGAGAAGCCTGAGATCAAATACGTCATCCCCAAAGAGGGCTCGGATCTGTGGGTCGACACGATGGTGGTGATGAAGGCTTCGGCCAACAAGGACGCCGCCTTCCAGTTCATCAACTTCATGCTGGACGCCAAGAACCACGCCTGGGCGGCGCAGAACATCGACTACAAGGTGCCGAACAAGCCGGCTATGGAAAGTCTGCCTGCGGATTTCCTCGCCAAGTTCCCCAATATGAGCATGCCGGTGGCCGAGCTGGTCAAGTTCGAGCAGTTGCGCGACGTCGGCGACGCCCAGCGCGACTATTCGAAGATCGTCAGCGAGATCAAGGCCGCGCAGTAACCAGTATCAAGGTCAGAGATCGCGGTCGACGGCGGGCCTCCGCCGCCGGCCGCTGAGTGCGGTATCGCAATCGTGTCCCAAACCAGATTTCGCTCCTCCTTGCTGATGGCGCCGGCGCTGGCCTGGCTCAGCGCCTTGATGGTGGTGCCATGCGCTCTGGTGCTGGCGCTCGCCTTCTTCCGGCGCGGCATCTATGGCGGCATCGAATACACCTTCACGCTGGAGAATTTCGGGCTGGTGTTCGACCCGCTCTATGCCGGCATCTTCCTCAATTCGGCGCGCATCGCCGGCACGGCAACGCTGATCGCGGTGGTGATCGGCTATGCCGCCGCCTATGCGATCGCGGCGGCACCACGGCGGTGGCAGCCGGTATTCCTGTTCTTCGCCGTCCTGCCTTTCTGGTCCAACTACCTGATCCGCACCTACGCCTGGATCGTGCTGCTCAACCGCGAGGGCCTGATCACGCAGCTCTTGCGCTGGCTTGGCTACACCGGCGAGCCGCCGTCGATGCTCTACAGCGAAGGCGCCGTCATCGCCGGTCTGGTTTACAATTATCTGCCCTTCGTCATCCTGGCCTGCTACGCGCCGCTGTCGCGGCTCAATCCGGAGCTCGCCGAGGCCTCACGCGACCTCGGCGCTTCGGCGATGACCACATTTCGCCGGGTCATCCTGCCGTTGACGGTGCCGGGCATCGCCGCCGGGGCGGTGTTCGTCTTCGTGCTGTCGATCGGCAATTTCGTCACGCCGGCGCTGCTCGGCGGCGGCCGCTTCCAGATGATCGGCAATCTCGTCTACGACCAGTTCCTGACCGCCAATGACTGGCCCTTCGGCGCCGCACTTGCGATGGCGCTGATCGCCATAATGCTGCTAGTGCTGACGGCGCAGGCCCTGGCTGCGGATCGCGCCGCAGGCCGTGCCGCCGAGGCGAAAGGAGGCGCCGATGGCTGAGCGCTCCCCCGCCACGCGGCGCACGCTCTGGCTTGTGCTTTCGCTGGTCTTTGCCTTTCTCTACATCCCGATCGCGGTGCTGGTGGCGCTGTCTTTCAACCAAGGCGGGCTGCCGACCGTCTGGTCGGGCTTTTCACTGAAATGGTATGCCTCGTTGGTCGGAAACGCCGCGATTCTTTCCGCTGCCCTCAACACGCTGATCGTGGCGCTCGTCTCGACGGCAATCGCCACCTTGCTCGGCACGCTGCTGGCGATCGGTGTCGAAATACGCCGGCAATATGGGAGCGGCCTCGAGGCGCTGATCTTTGCGCCGATGATCATTCCCGACATCGTGCTGGCGATCGCGCTGCTCAGCTTCTTCTCTTTGCTCGATTTCACCCTGGGCCTGCACACCATCATCCTCGCCCATGTCGTCTTCAACCTCGCCTTCGTCTGTTCGGTGGTGCGCGCACGGCTGAAGAGCTTCGACTGGTCGATCGTCGAGGCCTCCGCCGATCTCGGCGCCTCCGCGCTCACCACCTTCAGGCGGGTGACATTGCCGGTCATCCTGCCGGCGGTCGTCGCCGGTGCGCTGCTCGCCTTCACGCTTTCGGTCGACGAGTTCATCATCGCCTTCTTCACATCAGGCGCCGGCCGCGCCTCGACCACGCTGCCGATGCAGATCTATTCGATGATCCGCTTCGGCATCACCCCGGAGATAAACGCATTGGCGACCATCGTCATGGCGGTCAGCATCACCGCGCTAACCCTGTCGCAGCGGCTCAACCGCGGGGTGATCGGCCAATGAGCGAACCCCGCACGCTGCTGGCGATCGAGAAGGTGTCGAAGAATTTCGGCCGGGTGACCGCCGTCGACCGCATTTCGCTCGATATCCGTGAGAACGAGTTCTTCGCCCTGCTCGGGCCGTCGGGCTGCGGCAAGACCACGCTGCTGCGCATGTTGGCCGGCTTCGAGACGCCCAATGACGGGCGCATCCTGCTCGACGGGCACGACATCGCCAGGACGCCGCCCAACAAGCGGCCGGTCAATCTGATGTTCCAGTCTTATGCGCTGTTTCCGCATATGAGCGTCAGGGCCAACGTCTCTTACGGCCTCGAAATGGAACACTTGCCGGCAAAGGAAATCCGCTCCCGCGTCGACGCCATCCTGGCGACGACCGAGCTCATTCCTTTCGCCGACCGCAAGCCGGAGCAACTGTCGGGCGGGCAGAAGCAGCGCGTCGCGCTTGCCCGCGCGCTGGTCAAGCGGCCGCGGCTGCTGCTGCTCGACGAGCCGCTCGGCGCGCTCGACAAGAAATTGCGCGGCGCCATGCAGCTGGAGCTGAAGCGCCTGCAGCACGAGGTCGGCATCACCTTCGTCGTCGTCACCCATGACCAGGAGGAATCGCTTGTCATGGCCGACCGCATGGCGGTGCTGAGAGACGGCAAGCTGCTGCAATGCGACACGCCGCATGCGGTCTACGAGCATCCCGCCGACCGTTTCGTCGCCGACTTCATCGGCGTGATGAATTTCGTGCCGGGCAAGGCCACCGCCGACGGGGTGAAGGCAGCGGACGGCACACGGATCGTCGGAACGGTTCCCTCGCCTCTGGCTTCCGGCGCAGCGGCGGTCGCTTCAGTGCGGCCCGAGCGAATCCGGCTTTTCCCGTCGCCAGAGACAGCCAACCGGATCGCCGGCACCGTCGAGGCGCTCGCCTATCACGGGCTCGACCTGCAACTGCATGTCCGCACCGCTCTGTCGCCAAAGCCGTTCCTGGTGCGCGTCACCGCCGACGCCGCCGACCGGCGCCCGGTCTCGTCAGGCGATGCGGTCGAACTCGGCTGGGATGCCGCCGACGTCAGAATTTTCGCAGATTGATTGGAAGGAGAAGCTTGATGGCTCAGAAGACGATCGCGTTTTTTCCGGAAGCAGCCTACGGCCCGGCGCTCAATTCGGTCGGCATCGCCCAGGCGGTCGAGGCGCACGGCCACAGAGCGGTGTTCCTGTCGGACCCTGGTTTCCTCGATGTCTACAAGGGCTACGGCTTCGAAGCTCATCCGGTGAACCTGTCCGAGCCGATGCCGCCCGAGCAGATGGCAAAGTTCTGGGAAGACTTCATCAACGGCCACATCCCGAACTTCCGCAAGTCGCCCTACGACCAGGTCGACAACTACGTGAAGGATTGCTGGGCGGCGATTGTTGACAGCGCCAAATGGGCTGAGAAGGACCTGCCTGGTGTACTTGCGACGATCAAGCCGGATGTTATCTGCGTCGACAACGTCATCCTGTTCCCGGCGATCAAGCAGTATGGCAAGCCGTGGGTGCGCGTCATATCCTGCTCGGAAAACGAAATCGAGGACGAGGATATCCCGCCGCATCTGTCCGGCTGCGGTGAGAATGACCACGCCTGCCATCGGCGCTACCGCGATCATTTCAACGCGGTCATCAAGCCGATCCATGACGACTTCAACGCGTTCCTAAAGGCGAGCAATGAGGCGCCGTATCCGATCGGCCAGTTCTTCGAGGCTTCGCCCTATCTCAACCTGCTGCTCTATCCCGAGGCGGCAAAGTTCAAGCGCCGCCATCCGCTCGACCCGGCAAAATTTCAGTATCTGGAAGGCTGCGTGCGGCAGGAGAAGCCCTACACCGTGCCGACCTTCGCGAAAAACAATGACGGGCCGCTGCTCTACGTTTCCTTCGGCAGCCTTGGCGCCGGCGATGTCGATCTGCTGAAGCGCATCATCGCGACGCTGGGCAAGACGCGCTACCGGGCGCTGGTCAATGTCGGGGGATACAAGGACCAGTACGCGCAAGTGCCCGAAAACGTCATCGTCGAGAGCTGGTTTCCGCAGCCCACGGTCATCCCGCAGGTCGATGCGGTGATCCACCATGGTGGCAACAACTCGTTCACCGAGTGTCTCTACTTCGGCAAGCCGGCGATCATCATGCCCTATGTCTGGGATGGCCACGACAACGCGACGAGGGTCGAGGAGACCGGCCACGGCTTCGGCATGCCGCGCTACGACTGGAGCGATGCCGAGCTGATCGCCAAGATCGAAACCTGCCTGACGGACCCGGCAATCAAGGCCAAATTGGCTAGGACATCGGCGCAGATGCAATCGCAGAACGGCCCGGAGAAAGCGGCGGGGCTGCTGGAGAAACTTCTGTGAACGGGCTTATGGGTATGGAGTTCCTACGCGCGCCCCTCTGTCCTGCCGGACATCTCCCCCACAAGGAGGGAAGATTGGCTGTCAGTGCTTTCGCCAATCGCCAACTTCGCAAATGGGGCGCTCTCGGCGAGGGTGCCGATCTCGCCCCAAGTGGGGGAGATGTCCGGCAGGACAGGGGGGCGCCGTAGAGCGAAGGCCTCTCGAAAATGAGCGTCGCACCAACGAAGTACCCACATGACCTCCTCCGCGCCACATCTCCACCAGGCTTCCACCCGCGCCGACCTCATCGACTGGGGCACCCAGCCCAATGTGCTGGAAGGTGCTTCGCACTCGACGGGCAGGCTGGTCCACAAGGGGCCGAATAACCAGCCGGAATCCGGCATCTGGGTCTGCACGCCCGGCCGGTGGCGGCTCGCGATTCCGCGCGACGAATTGTGCCATTTCGTTGCCGGCCGCGCGACCTACCGATCAGATGACGGCGAGGTGATAGACGTCTCCGCCGCCACGGTGGTCATGTTCCCGGCCGGCTGGGCGGGTGAATGCACCGTCCACGAAACCATTCGCAACATCTACATGCTGGCCTGAAGCCAGCCACTGGAGCTTCACGACATGCCGACACCGATCATGAAATCGCCGCTCGCCCTCACCAACCTGGTCGACTGGGGCGTCATCCCCACCATGATCGAGGGCGAATCCCGCACCTCCGGCAAGCTGCTGCACAAGGGACCGGAGGGCCGCTCCGAATGCGGGCTGTGGGTCTGCACCCCAGGCAAATGGCACTGCCATGTCACCCGCGACGAGTTCTGCCATTTCCTCGAGGGACGCTGCACCTATGTCCACGAATCCGGCGAGGTGATCGAAATCGAACCAGATACTGCGGCGTTCTTTCCGCAGGACTGGAAGGGGGTTTGCACTGTCCACGAGACGATCAAGAAGGTCTACATGATCCGCTGAGCGGGTTGAAAGGAAGACCATGGAATTCTCCGCTGACCGGCCAACCTTTTTCGTCAATCCGGATTATCGGCCGATGACCGGTGCGGCAAAACCAGTAATCGATCCGGCGACGCTGGAAACCGTGGGCGCCATCGCTGCCGCAGCCGACGGCGAGATCGACGCCGTGCTCACCGCGGCGGCCAAGGCGCAAACGGCGTGGAAGAAGCTCGACGCCAAGAGCCGCGCCAGACATCTGCATGCTGTCGCCAACGCTATCGAGGCGGCCGACTTCACGCGCTGCGCCGAGCTGATGGTGCGCGAGATGGGCAAGCCCTATCCGGAAGCGATCGGCGAGATCGCCAATTGCGCACCGATCTTCCGCTATTACGCCGAAATGGCGCGTGACGACGCCGGCAAGGTCGCCGGCACGACGCAGGCCGGTTCGTTCCAATATGCGCGCTACGAGCCCTACGGCACGTCGGTGCATATCATGCCCTACAACTTTCCGATCCTGTTGATGTGCTGGACCGTCGCCGCTTCGCTTGCCGCCGGCAATGCCTGCGTGATCAAGCCGGCCGAGGCGACGACATTGTCGACGCTGGATTATTTCAAGGTGTTCCGCTCACTGCCGGAGGGCCTGGTTTCCTGCCTCCCCGGCGGGGCGGCCACCGCACAGGCGCTGATCGCTTCCGACCGTACCCATGCGGTCGCCTTCACCGGCTCGGTCGCCGCCGGCAAGGCCGTCGCCGTCGCCTGCGCCGAGCGCATGAAGCCTTGCGTGATCGAGGCCGGCGGCAGCGATCCGCTGATCATCAGCCAACACGCCCCGCTGGACGTGGCGGCGGCCGGCAGCGTAACCGCCGCGTTCCATCTCACCGGCCAGGTATGCACTTCGGCCGAACGGTTCTTCGTCGTCAATGCCGTTCACGATCGCTTTGTCGATCTGTTTGCCGAGAAGACACGGACGCTGCGCATCGGTAACGGCCTCGACAAGACCGAGATCGGGCCGCTGGTCAGCGAGGCGGCGCGGGCGAAAGTCATGCGGCTGGTCGACGATGCGATCCGAAGCGGCGCCAAGGCGGTCACCGGCGGGCGCATTCCGCCGGGGCACAATGTTGGCTGGTTCTACGAGCCGACAATCCTGACCGGCATCACTCCAGACATGGCGATCGTGCGCGAAGAGTGTTTCGGACCGGTCGCCGCGATCTGCCGGGTCAAGGATTTCGATGAAGCGATAGAGCTTGCCAATGACAGCCCGTTCGGGCTAGGCGCCTCGGTCTTCACCACCGATCTTGCCGAAGCGCATGAGGCTGCGGAGCGGCTCGAGGCCGGCATGGTCTGGGTCAACAATCCGCTGATCGACAATGACGCGCTGCCGTTCGGCGGCTGGAAGGCGTCTGGCCTCGGCCGCGAACTTGGACGCCAAGGACTGGATGCCTTCCGCCGCTCGAAGATGGTCATCATCGACCACAAGCCAGTGATCCAGGACTGGTGGTATCCCTATCCCGACAGCTGGTTCCGCGAGGCCGGCGGCCGCAAGCACGTATGAGGTGACACGGCCAAGCGCATTCTCGCGAAATGTCAGCCGATGCTCTCGCCGCCGTCAATCACCAAAGCCTGGCCGGTCATGAAGGACGAACGATCGGAGACGAGGAACAGGATCGCTTCGGCTATTTCTTCGGCGCTGGCCCAGCGCTGCATGGGAATCTTGGTGCGGACATAGCGTTCGATCGCTTCCCGCCCGCCCATCTGGGCGATGAAGGGCTCGTTGAAGGGCGTATCGACCCAGCCCGGACAGAGTGCGTTGATGCGGACATTGTGCTTGGCATAGTCGAGCGACATCTGCCGGGTCATCGCCACCACGGCATGTTTTGAGGTTGCGTAGGCGATCATCTCGCGGTCGTAGAACACACCTGAATTCGAGGCGGTATTCAGGATGACGCCGCCGCCCTGTTCGATCATCGACGGCATGACGAGCCTGGCAGCGAGGAACTGCGCCCGCACATTGATCCGCCACGAGGCATCCATGCCGTCGACGCCGACTTCGGTCAGCGTACCGCCGACCTGGACTCCGGCGTGATTGTGCAGGATGTCGATCCGGCCATGTTTGCCCAGCGTTCCAGCGATGAGTTGCTCGACTGCCGCGTCCTCGCCGACATCCGTGGCGATCGCCTCGGCCCGGCCGCCGGCGGCACGGATGTCGAAAGCGGTGGTTTCGCCGGCAGCCTGATTCCTGTCGGCGATCACCACCACCGCGCCTTCCCTGGCGATGATCATGGCACCGGCGCGCCCGATGCCCGACCCGGCGCCCGTCACCACGGCGATGCGATCTTTCAGGATCATGATGGGACTTTCAGTTGGATGGTTTGCGTTGGCGCAATTGCCATTGGGCAAGCACCACAAGCAGCACCGAGGCGACGAGCACGATCGTCGCGATGGCGTTGATTTCGGGCGTCACGCCGCGCCGGATCGAGGCAAAGACATAGATCGGCAACGTCGTCTGTGCGCCGGCGACGAAGAAGGCGACGATGAAATCGTCGAAGGAGAATGTGAAGGCGAGCAGGAAGCCGGCGATCACCGCCGGCATGATCTGCGGCAACACGATGCTGCGGAAAGTCGTCAGCGGGGTGGCATAAAGATCACTCGAAGCCTCGACCAGATTGCGGTCGAGGCTGCCGAGGCGTGTGCCGACGATCATCGCCACCAGCGCCATCGAAAACAGGCCGTGCGCGGCAATGATCGACCCGTAGCCGAGCGCCAGCCGTGGCGGCTGGTCGTTCGGCCACAGCGACGCGAGAAACGGATTGACGACCCCAAATAGCTGGACGAGCGCGACCAGCGTCGAGATGCCGATGACGACGCCCGGAACGACGATCGCAGCACCGAGAAGCGCATCGAAAACGGCGCGTGTTCGCGCGCCGACACGCGCCAGGCCCAGCGCCGCCGCCGTGCCGCACAGCGCCGCGAGCAACGCGCTGGTGGTGGCGATGAACAGGCTGTTCTTCAGCGCTTCGACCAGGAAAGGGTTCGACAGCGCCTTGCCGTACCATTGCACCGAAAAACCGGTGAGCTCGCTGGCGTGACGGCCGGCATTGAAGGAGAACAGCACCACCAGCGCGATCGGCAGGTACAGGAAGGCAAAGACCGCAACGACGAAGGCGCGCATCAGATCAGATCCACCCGACGCGCGCCCGAAAGCCGGGTCGAAATGCGGTTAGCGGCAAGCAGCACCACCACCGAAACCAGAACCAGCGTGATCGCGATTGCCGATCCGAACGGCCAGTTGCGCGATTGCAGGAACAGGTCGACCAGCGCGTTGCCGATAAAGAAGACCTTGCCGCCGCCGAGCAGCGTCGGAATCAGATATTCGCCGAGCAGCAGGATCATGACCAGCGAGAAGCCGGTCATCACACCCGGCAGCGACAGCCGCAGCGTCACACCAAGGAATGTCGATACTGGTGTCGCGCCGAGGTCGGCGGAGGCTTCCAGCAGCCGGCGGTCGAGCCGCTCGAGGCTGACATAGATCGGCAGGATCATCAGCGGCAGATAGCCATAGACGATGCCGAGCAGGACTGCGCCCGGCGTGTTGATCAGCCGCACATCTTCGAACCCGACATAGGCCAGCAATGCCGGGATGCCGCGCCCGCCCAGAAGATACATCCAGGCGTAGGTTCGCATCAGTAGGCTGGTCCAGAACGGGATGACGACAAGCGCAAGCAGGATCAGCCGCCACCGCTCCGGCGCGCGCAAGGCGAGGTAGTAGGCGACCGGATAGGCGACGAGAAGACAGGCCAGTGCGCCCGCCGGCGCCAGCACCATCGTATTCCAGAAGGCGGTCGCCCGCGCCGGAAGATTGGCATATTGCGCCAAGGTGAAAGCGGCCTGATAGCCGCCTTCCGGCGCCCGCTGGCCAACGCTGAAAACGGCGATCGCGACGAACGGCAGGACCAGAAAGACCACCAGCCACGCGGTTGCTGGACCGAGCAGCAGCGCGGTCAGGAGATTGTGACGAAGGACATTGCTGCGCATTGAAAAACCGCCCCGGTGCCGGCGGACATCTGCCCGCCGGGTGAGTTGCCTGCATCGGACCTATGGCCCGCCCGGTTCAAGCCGACTTGAAGCGCGCCATCAGTTCGGCCCGGCCCGGATCGGTCAGCGTCGCAGCCGCACCGAATTCCAGCGGCTTCAGCAGATCCGCCGCCGGGTAGAGGATCGGATTAGCCAGCACTTCCTTTGGCAGCAGCGCATTGACCCGGGCATCGGTGGAGGGCGCACCGTTGGCCAGGTGCTCCTTGACCGCGACTTTTGGGTCCATCAGGTAGTTGAGCAGGGCATAGCCGGCGGGCTTGTTGGGCGCATCCTTCGGAATGGCGTAGAAGTCGGTCCAGATCTCGCCGCCCTCCTTGCCAAGCACATAAGCGATCTCGGGAATGTCGCGGTGAAGCTGCGCCCCGTCATTGGTCCAGCACATCGTCATCCAGGCGTCGCCGGCACGCATGGACGGCTGATAATCGCTGGAAACCGCAAACAGATGCGGCTTGACCTTCAGCAGCAGTTCCTCCGCCTTGGCGAGTTCGTCCTGCTTCAGCGAATTGAACGAGAAACCGAAATATTTCAGCGCATTGCCGATCGTGGTGAGCTGGTAGTCATGAACCATTGTCCGGCCGTCGCCTTCGGCCATGGCCGTGTCCCAGAATTCCTTCCAGCTCGTCATCGGCTTGGTGAGCTTCTTGGTGTTGACGGCAAAGCCGGTGGTGCCCCAATTCTTCGGCACTGCGTAGGCCACGCCGTCGATCGTGCCTTCCCCAGTGAAGCGTGGGTCCTGTTGCGAGCCGTCGAAATTGGCGAGCTTGGCCATGTCGAGCGCTTCGATGATGTCGAGTTTCTTATAGGTGGAGATCGTGTAGTTGGTCGGCACGAAAAGGCTCCAGCCAGAAGCGCCGGCCTGCAGCTTGGCCAGCATCTCCTCGTTTGACCCGAACACATTGACTTCGACGGCGACGCCCGTCTCGGCCTTGAAATTCTCGAACGTCGCCGGATCGTGGTAATTGGGCCAGGTGGCGATCGACATGCGGTCGCCAAGACCCTCTTGGGCGAAGGCCGGCAAGGGCATAATGCCGAGCTCGCGGGCCATCACTGCCGTTGCGATGCCAAGACCGGTGAGGCCAAGGAATTCGCGGCGGCCGATGGAACCGCGCTTGAGGCGCATCAATTGATCGACGAATTTTTCGGGGCTTATCGGCAGTCCGTCACGATATGATTTCGACATGTTTGTTTTCCCTCTGGTTGGTCCCGTTGTTCTTGGGGTCCGGAAACGCGAGCGGCGTTCCGGCTGTAAAGCCGATGGCGACGGGTTCACCCGGCTTGAAGAGATTTTTACTGCCGATCAGGTGATCGGCCTTGGCGAGCAGCGTTCCGATACCCCCGACCTCGATCGCATATTCCGCGGTCGAGCCCAGAAAGATCCGGTTGCGGATAATGCCGTTGAGCCGGCCGCTTCCCGGCGCGCCGAGGCTTAAAGATTCAGGACGCAGGCTGACCGCAACGGCTTCGTCCTGCCGCAGCGAAGTCCGCTTGCGCGCGGCTATGACGGTACCGTCGGCAAGCGCTACCTCGACGAGGTTGCCCGAGTGCCCGGCGACCTTGCCGCTCAAGAGATTGGTCTTGCCGACGAAGTCGGCGACGAACAGGTCGGCGGGCTCGTCATAGATTTCGCTGGGCTGTCCGAGCTGGACGATGCGCCCGCCATTCATGACGCAGACGAAATCGCTCATCGACAGGGCTTCTTCCTGGTCGTGCGTGACAAGGACGAAGGTGATGCCGATCTCGCGCTGCAGGTTCTGCAACTCTATCTGCATGTCTGTGCGCAACTTCTTGTCGAGCGCCGCCAGCGGCTCGTCGAGCAGCAGCACCGCCGGCTTGTTGACCAGCGCCCGCGCCAGGGC
Organism: Mesorhizobium sp. BHscii; assembly: GCF_053848065.1. Lineage (NCBI taxonomy): Bacteria > Pseudomonadati > Pseudomonadota > Alphaproteobacteria > Hyphomicrobiales > Phyllobacteriaceae > Mesorhizobium > Mesorhizobium sp. BHscii. The sequence continues at coordinate 57,665 of NZ_JBSPKW010000023.1, forward strand.
GACACGCTGCTGTTGGCCGCCGGAAAGCTCGTGGATCTTGCGGCGGCCGTAGCCGGCAAGCCGCACCATGGCGAGCGCCTCGCCTGCCCTCAGGCTGATCTCCCGCGACGCCAACCGCGGCCGCGCCTGGCGCAGCCCATAGGCGATGTTGTCCTCGACATCCAGATGCGGGAACAGCGCATATTGCTGGAACACCATGTTGACCGGCCGCCGGTAGGGCGGCGTGCCGGCCATATCGCGGCCGCGGATGAACACCGCACCTTCGCTCGGCTGTTCGAAGCCGCCGATCATGCGCAGGCAGGTTGTCTTGCCGCAGCCGGACGGCCCGAGCAGAGCGACAAAGGCAGACGGCGGGATGGCAAGATCGATGCCGCTGACCGCAGTCACGCTGCCGTAGCGTTTGGTGACCCCGCGAAACTCGATATCTGGCACTGCGGTCAAAGCTGCGGGCTCCAGCGAAGGCGATTTTCACGACGCTATCAGAGCCAACGGTGACTAGTATATACCTCGCAGGTGGTATATCCAGTCTATTTTCTCGTTTAAAGGGGTATAAATTGAGCGGATCGCGCGGCGACGAATACAATCAGCTCGCTGCGCTCATCGCCGCGACACGGGAGACGAGCGGCGAGCTTTTCGGCAAGGCGATGGTCGCCTGGCTGCGGCAGCATGTCAGCTTCGATCACTGTGTGGTCTTCGGGTATCGCGGCGCCTCGCGGCCGCCGCTGCTGTTCGAGACGTTCTCGCCTACCGAAAGCCACGTCTTCGTCGCGCTCTATCAGGAGGGGCCTTATCTGCTCGACCCGTTCCACCATGCGGCGGTCGAGCGCAAGGAAGGTTTTTGGCGCATGCGCGAGCTGGCGCCGGACCGCTTCTATGCCAGCGAATATTACCGCTCCTACTATAGCCAGACCAAACTGGCCGAAGAGGTCGGCTTCTTCGTGCCGCTGCCGGGAAAGGACGCGCTGGTGGTCTCGCTGATGCGACTGCATGCTTCGGGACCCTTCGGAACCGCCGATGCCAGATTGCTGCGCGACATGGCGCCGGCGGTGATCGGTTTCGCAAGGCTGCGCTGGCCGGCCCTTCCGGCCGACGAACCGGCAGAGACGAAGCAGGACGAGGCGATTGCGCCGGTCAACGAGTTCGAACGTGCTCATATCTGGAAGAGCCTTTCGCTCACACCGCGCGAAAAGCATGTCGTCGATCTGGTGCTTCAGGGGCATTCGACGGAATCGATAGCCAGGGCGATGCGCATCGTACCGGGAACCGTAAAGGTCCACCGCCGCAACATCTATCGCAAGCTCAAGATCAAATCGCAGGCTGGTCTTTTCGCGCGTTTTGTCGAGATCATGGACGCGCGGATTCGGTAGTCCACGATTTTCTAAAATGGCCTCGCTCAGAGTTTAGCTGGCGACGCCTTCCCAGGCGCCGGTTTCAGCCATCTGTCTGAGCAGCGGCGCCGGCTTAAAAAAATCCTTGCCGGTCCGCTCGTGCCAGTGGTCCAGCCGTCCGATGATCTTGTCGAGTCCTTCGAGGCCCGCCCAGAACATCGGCCCGCCCTTGTCCAGCGGAAAGCCGTAGCCGTTTACCCAGACGACATCGATATCGGAGGCGCGGGCAGCTATCCCTTCCTCGAGGATCTTCGCCCCCTCATTGATCATCGGATAGAGCGTCCGCTCGATGATCTCGTCAGCGCCGATCGCGCGCGGCGCGATGCCCTTCTCGGCAGCCTTGTCGCGGATTAGCGCTTCGACCTCGGGATTGGGAGCCGGCGTACGCGAGCCGTTCTCGTAGAGATAAAAGCCTCTGCCGGTCTTTTGGCCGAAATGCCCCTGTTCGCACAGCGTGTCGGCGATCATTGCCGTCTGGCCGCGTGCCTTGCGGTTGCGCCAGCCTATGTCGAGGCCGGCGAGATCACCCATCTGGAACGGCCCCATCGGCCAGCCGAAATCGGTGAACACGCGGTCGATCTGCTGTGGCGTTGCACCTTCCAGCAAAAGCGCCTCGGATTCCGTGCCCCGCGCAGCCAGCATGCGGTTGCCGACGAAGCCATGACAGACGCCGACCACGACCGGCACCTTGCCGATCCGACGCGCCAGTTCGACGATTGTCGCCAGCACATCGGGCGCGGTCTTCTCGGCGCGCACGATTTCCAACAGCTTCATGACGTTGGCCGGCGAAAAGAAATGCATGCCGACGACATCCTGCGGGCGCGAGGTCGAGGCGGCGATTTCGTTGACGTCGAGATAGGAGGTGTTGGTGGCCAGGATCGCGCCTGGTTTGGCCACCGCGTCGAGCCTGCCGAACACCTCCTTCTTGACCGCCATCTCCTCGAACACCGCCTCGACGATCAGGTCGCAATCGGCGAGGTCGTCATAGGCGGTGGAACCCTTGAACAGGCCGAGCCGCTGACGCTTGTTGTCTTCGCTGAGCGAGCCGCGGCTGACCGACACGGCGTAGTTCTTGTCGATCATCGCCAGCCCGCGTTGCAGCGCTTCCTGCGTCGCCTCCAGCACGGTGACGGAGAAACCGCTATTGGCGAACGCCATGGCAATGCCGCCGCCCATGGTGCCGGCGCCGATGACGCCGACCCGCGCGATCTTGCGCCTGACAATATCCTTGCCGGCAACCTTCGCCGCCTCCCGCTCGGCGAAGAACAGATGACGCTGCGCGCGCGACTGGTCGCCTGCAACGAGCTTGGCGAACAGTTCGCGTTCCGCCGCAAGCGCTTCTTCGAACGGCAGCGTCATGGCGTTGCGAACCGACTGCGCGCAGGCGATCGGCGCGTCGAGGCCGCGCGCCTTTTTGGCGAGTCCCGCCGCCGCCTTGTCGAATGCAGCCAAGTCAGCCTTGTCGAGACGGCCATCACGGTCGCGCACCGGCGTGAACGGTCCACCTTTGCCAGCCATTTCGCTGGCGAAACGAACCGCCTGCCCGGTCAGGGCGCCGTCGAAGACAGCGTCGATCAGGCCGGCGGCAAGCGCCTCGGCCGCGCCGATCGGCGTTCCCGAAACGATCATGCTGAGCGCCTTGAGCGGCCCGACGAGGCGCGGCAGCCGAACAGTGCCGCCTCCGCCAGGCAGCAGGCCGAGCTTGACCTCCGGCAAGCCGAGCGTGGCCTGGCTGTCGGCAATGCGAAAATGGCAGCCGAGTGCCAGTTCCAGGCCGCCGCCGAGCGCGGTGCCGTGAATGGCGGCAACCGTCGGCTTGGCAATGGTTTCCAGCATGGCAATGATGGCGCGCAGATCCGGGTGCTGCACCGGCTTGCCGAACTCGGTGATGTCGGCGCCGGCGACGAAGGTCCGCCCGGCACAGGCGATGACGATGGCCGCGACATCGGGCTCGTCGCGCAAGGAAACAAGCGCCTGCATCAGCGGCTCACGAACATGGAAGCTCAGCGCGTTGACCGGCGGATTGTCGATGGTCACGACCGCGACGCCGCCGTCCCTTGTAACGCTCACGAAATTGGACACGCAAATCTCTCGCAATGATGACGGCCGAACCGCGCCGACCGATTTACAGGGCCGATGCCCGGACCGATTTACAGGGCCGATGCCCGGATGGGAACCGGGATGTTTTGCAGCAGGCTCTCGTCAGGACCGGCCGACAGGGACTGACGCTACTTCAGCGCAGCGCCTTCTGGCCGCCCGCGGCGGTGATGACGCCGACGATGATCAGCCCCGTCAGCAGCAGCCGGACGCCGGCGCTGACGCCGAAAGTGTTGAGCATCGTCAGGAGCAGCACTAGGAATAGGGCCGCGCCCCAGACACCCGGCACGTTGGCCTTGCCGCCGGCCACCGACGTGCCGCCGATGACGACGACGGCGATCGAGGCCAGCAGGTACTCGTTGCCGATGTCGACATTGGCGCCGCGGAAATAGCCGGCAAGCAGCGCCCCGTCGAGGCCGCCGAGCGCGCCCGACAGCGTGTAGGTAAGGAAGCGGATGCGGCCGACATTGACGCCGGCCAGCCATGCGGCGCGGATGTTTTGGCCGATCGCCAGCACCGAACGGCCATAGATCATGCGCTGCAGCGCGATTGCAGCGCCGATGGTGAACAGCACGGTGAGGATCGCCAGCACCGGAATGCCCAGAATCTGCCGGTTGGTGAAATCGGCGAAGCCCGGCGGCGGCTTGATCTGCAAACCGCGGCCATAGCTGATGTCGATCGACTGGATGATGAAGCTCGCCGACAATGTGGCGATGATCGGCGGAATGCGCAGCGCCCAGATCAAGAAATAATTGGCGGCGCCGACGGCCATGCCGCAGGCCACCGCCGCCAGCAGCCCGACAGCGATCATCGCATCATTCCCGTCCATCACCTTCATGGCGACGGCGCTGGCGAGGCCGATATTGGCCGGCAGCGACAGGTCGACATTGCCTGGTCCGAGCGTGATGACGAACATCTGGCCGACACCGACAATGACGGTGAAGACGGCCAGAGAAAGTGCCGCCGTGATCATGCCGCCGCCGCCATATCCGCCGGTGAAGGCAATCGTCGCCAGCCACACCAGCAGCGCGCCGATGAAGGACCAGATCCAGGGTTTGGCGAGCAGCAATCGCAATGATGCCATCGCTCACCTCTCCCTGCGGCTGATGAGCACCCGGGCCGCCAGCACGATGATGAGGATGGCGCCATTGGCGGCAACCTGCCAGTCGGGCGGGATGTGCATGAAGGTGAGCAACGGCGACGCGGCGAGCGCCAGCGTCAGCGCCCCGATGACCGCGCCGATCGGCGATACCCGGCCGCCGACGAATTCGCCGCCGCCGAGGATGACGCCGGCGATCGCAAGCAGCGTGTAGCCATTGCCGATATTGGCGTCGGCCGAGGTGGTGATGCCGATCAGGGCCATGCCGGACAGCACCCCGAACAGGCCAGCGAGTGCGAACAGCACGACCTTGGTCTTGAGCAGCGACCAGCCGGCGCGTTCGAGTGCGGCGGCATTGCCGCCCGATCCGCGCAGGATCACGCCATAGGAGGTGCGCATCAGCCCGAAATGGACGACCGCCGCGATCAACAGCGCCGCAATGATCGGAAAGGGGATGAGAGGCGGCTTGAAGGCCATGAGCGACAGCAGCCAGTCCGGCGCTTTGCCGCCGGGCTTCGGCAGGATGAGGATGGCCAGACCCTGCCAGACAAAGCTCATGCCGAGCGTCACGACGATAGAAGGCAAATTGCGCAGATAGATCAGCGCGCCGAGCAGTGCATAGACGCCGATCGACCCGAGCAGGATCAAGACGCCGACCAGCGGCGCATCCTTCAGCCACGTCGCCGTGACGCAGCCGACGAAACCGACAAAAGTGCCGATCGACAGATCGAGTTCGTTGCCGGCGATGACGAACATCTGCGCGATCGTCGCCAGGGCGATCGGGATCGCCAAATTGAGCATCAGGCTGAAGCCGAAATAGCTGATGGCGCGCGGGTTGAGCCAGGCGATCGCCAGCAGCACCAGTACCAGCGACAATGCCGGCAGCAAGCCGCGCAGCAGGCGCGCCCGCGCCAGCCTGTCACGCTCGGAGGAACCTTTGAGGCCGGTCTCGATGGGTGTTGCCGTCATCTCAGGCAGCGTCGCCGAACGAGGACTGGATGATCTTTTTCTCCGTCAGCTCGTCGCGACGAAGGTTGGCGACAATCCGGCCGTTCTTGAAGACGTAGATTCGGTGGCAATTGTCGAGCTCTTCGGTTTCCGTGGTGTACCAGAGGAAGGTGCGGCCGCGGCCGGCCTCTTCGCGCACGAGGTCGTAGACCTCGAGCTTGGTGCCGATATCGACGCCGCGCATCGGGTCATCCATCAGCACAATCTTTGCGTCGGAACCGAGCGCCCGGGCAAACAGGGCCTTCTGCTGGTTGCCGCCGGACAGCGAGAAGATGTTATTGTTCATGTCGGGGGTGCGGATGCCGATTTTCTTTTGCCAAAAGTCGGCGAGTTCGGCTTCGCGCTGCGGCGAGATCAGCAGGCCGTTGCGCAATCGCTTCAGCGAGCGGATGCCGATGTTTTGCGCAATCGACCATTGCGGGAAAATCCCGTCCGACTGCCGGTCCCCGGCCACCAGGGCCACCGGCGCGGTGACCTCGATGCCGGTTTTGGAGCGCGCGGCGGCGGCGAAAATCGCCAGCAGCAGATCGGTCTGTCCATGGCCGGCCAACCCGGCAAGGCCGATGATCTCGCCAGCATGCGCCACAAGTTCGTTGCCGTCCTCTTGGCGCGCTGGGCGGGCCCGGACCCGCAACGGGCCGGTCTCCGGCTTTTGGGTCGCGATCTCGGCCGCTATCTTCTCACGCGCTTCCGCTCCACCCATGGTCGTCACCAGCCTGTCGCGATCGAAAGCCTTCGCCGCATCTGACGCAACGACCTTGCCGTCGCGCATCACCACGATGCGGTCGGCATGCTGCAGCACCTCGCCCAGAACATGCGAGATCAGGATGCAGCTCCGGCCAGTTGCGACAAAGCGCCGGACGAAGGCCAGCAACTGGCCGGCCGTATGCGCGTCGAGCGAGGACGTCGGCTCGTCGAGGATCACCAGCTCGAGCGGATCCTGCGTCACCGTGAAGGCACGCGCCACCTCGACCATCTGCCGCCTGCCGATGGAAAGGTCGCTGGCGATGTCGGAGGCGGAGATGCTGTGGCCCGGAAATATCTCGTCGAGCTTGGCCGCGATCAGATCGGCAGCCTTGCGCCGCCAACCGAGGCCGCGCAGCGCCGGGTGGTTGATACGCGTGTTCTCGGCGACGCTGAGGTTCGGGCAGAGCGAGAGTTCCTGGAACACGCAGCGTATGCCGAGCTGTTGCGAGCGCGGCACCGAATAATTGTCCTCGACATGGCCGCGCACCGCGATCCGCCCGCTGTCGGGCACGAGTGTGCCCGCCACCATATGCATGAGCGTCGACTTGCCCGCGCCATTATGGCCGACGAGGCCGACGCACTCGCCGGCGCCAACGTGGAAATCGACGCCGGCGAGCGCCCTGACGGCGCCGAAATGTTTTTCGGCTCCGTCCAGTCTGATGATGTCCATATTGGCGGCGCCGAAACGTTTTTCGGCGCCGTTCAGTCCGACGATGTCTGCGTTACCCCTAGGCATCCCTAGCGACATCCAGTTAGCAATGCAGCTGACAACGTGCCACGCTCACTTGATGTTGGCTTTGATCGCCGCGATGGCGTCTTCCTGCGTGTATTCGTGGCTGGCCACACCACCCTTGGGGATTTTCGGCAGCGCGGCCTCGAAAGTATCCTGGGTGAAGGCGAGGTATGGTACCAGGAGATCATGTGGCACATCCGTGCGGCCGTCGAGCACCTGTTGCGCCACCCAGAAGGCCAGCGACGATACGCCTGGCGCAATGGATGCCGACCAGGTCTGGTAGCCGTCCTTGTCCTTCTGTTCCTTCCACCATTGCAGCTCATCCTGACGATTGCCCATGATGATGGTCGGGCGCGGTTTGCCGGCGGCGGCAAAGGCTTGTGCCGCGCCATAGCCGTCGCCGCCCTGATCGACGACGCCGACGATTTCAGGCAGCGACGGCAGGATTGTCGCGACAGCCTTCTGTGCTGTGGTCTGATCCCAGTCGCCGGTCACCGAACCGACGATCTTGAACTTGGGATGAGCGGCGACGCCTTCCAGAATCCCGGCATGGATGGCGTCATCGATCGATGTGCCGGCAAGGCCGCGGATTTCCAGCAGATTGCCGCCCTCGGGATGGAACTTGGCCATCTGCTCGACTTCCTGCCTGCCCATGTCCTTGAAGTCGACGACCACTCGATAAGCGCAGGGCTCGGTAACGATGCCGTCAAAGGAGACGACGACGATGCCGGCATCGCAGGCCTGCTTGATGGCGCCGTTGAGCGCGTCCGGCGAGGCGGCGTTGATGACGATGGCGTCATAGCCTTGCAGGATCAGGTTCTGCACCTGGGCCGCCTGGGTCGGCACCTCCTTGTCGGCCGTCGTGAAGATGTCCGCGGCCGCGACCACCCCGTCGGCGACCGCCTTCTTGGTGACGATGGCATAGCTGTCGAGCATTGCCTGCCTCCACGAATTGCCGGCATAGTTGTTGGAAAAGGCGATCTTCTTGTCGCTTGTGTCGGCCAGCGCGGTGCCGGACGCTAGCATCGCCGCGAAGGCGGCCAAAACGAATATTCTCTTCATGTCATACTCCTCCCATAGATTGATGGTCTTACTGATGGCTGATACGTTCACGACGTTGTTTTTTATCTATTATCAGACAAATGCAGATAGGCAGCAAGCTGTCAACAGCAATCCGTCCCGACGATCAACTTGCGGTGCAATGATTGAAACGGGTTCGGCTCCTGGTCTAGGGATGGCGCTGGAGTCCGATTGAATGGCAGCGACGCCAAACCTTGCCCCGGGTGCACCCGGCATTCCGGCGCGCTGGACGTCGAGCGCCAAGAGCGGCGTCGGAACCGCGCTTTCTCGGGCCTGCCCTATCTGGTTCACGATCAGCCACGGCATTCTCAACGAGGTCTATTATCCCAGCCTCGACAGCGCCTGCACCCGCGACATGGGGCTGGTCGTCACCGGCCCCGGCGGCTATTTCTCGGAAGAAAAGCGCGATGCCGTGCACAGCGTCGAGCCGTTCGAGGATGGAGTGCCCGCCTACAGGCTGGTCAACACCGCCGCCGACGGCACCTACCGGATCGAAAAGCGTATCATCACGGATACGGAACGCCCCGTTTTGCTGCAGGAAATCAGCTTCACGCTGCTGAGAGGCCCGGTTGCCGACCACCGCGTCTACGCACTGCTGGCACCGCACCTGGTCAACGCCGGCATGGGCAACAGCGCCTGGGTCGGCGACTACGAGGGAAGGCCTGTCCTGTTTGCGTCCGGGCGTCGCGTCTGCCTGGCGCTGGCCTCGTCGCTGCCCTGGGGAGCATGCTCGGCCGGCTATGTCGGTGTCTCCGACGGCTGGCAGCAACTGCGTCGTGACGGCCGGCTCGACCCGGCCTGCCGCAGGGCCGAAGACGGCAATGTCGCGCTGACCGGAGAGATCGGCTTTTCGGCTGTGAACCCAAAGGCCTTGCTGGCCCTGGGTTTCGGAACGACGCCGCAAGAGGCGGCGGAAAATGCCTCGGCCAGCCTGAAGCGGGGTTTTGAGCCCGCAGCCAAATCCTATGTCGAGAAATGGCGGGATTGGCAGGCTGGCTTGCTGCCGCTGGACCGGCATGTAGCAGGGATCAACACCTATCGCGTCAGCACAGCGGTTCTGGCGACGCACCGGTCGTCCGACGGAGCAGCCGTCGCCAGCCTGTCGATCCCATGGGGCTTCAGCATGGGCGACGACGATCTCGGCGGCTATCATCTGGTCTGGCCGCGCGATCTGGTCGAAACCGCGGGCGGCTTCCTGGCCGCCGGCGATCCGGCGCAAGCGCTTGAGATCCTCGCCTATCTCCGCGCTATCCAGCAGCCGGATGGGCATTGGCCGCAGAACGCCTGGCTCGACGGATCAGCCTATTGGCCCGGCATCCAGATGGACGAATGCGCCTTTCCATTGCTGCTCGCCGACGCGCTCCGCCGCGCAGGGCACCTGGCAGACGCCGCGTTGCTCTCCTTCATGCCGATGATCGAGCGCGCCGCTTCCTATGTCGTGCGCAACGGTCCCGTCACCGGCGAAGACCGCTGGGAAGAGGATGCCGGGTACAGTCCGTTCACGCTCGCGGTCGAGATCGCAGCACTGCTCGCCGCGGCCGACATATTCGACGTTTGCGGCAAAGAAGAGCCGGCAAACTATTTGCGTGAAACCGCCGATGTCTGGAACGACCAGATCGAGCGCTGGACCTATGTCACCGGCACTCCACTCGGGGAAGACGTCGGCGTCGCGGGCTACTACGTCCGCATCGCACCGCCCGACACCGCCGGTGCGGCGTCGCCGAAGGACGGCTATGTGCCGATCAAGAACCGGCCGCCCGGCGATACCGACCGGCCGGCCGAGGCGATCGTCAGCCCGGATGCGCTGGCGCTTGTCCGCTTCGGCCTCAGGGCTGCCGGCGATCCGCGCATCGTCGACACCGTCAAGGTTATCGATGCGCGGCTGCGTTGCGACCTGCCGCAGGGGCCCGTCTGGTATCGCTATATCGGCGACGGCTATGGCGAACATGCCGACGGCGCGCCGTTCGACGGGACCGGCCAGGGCCGGCCCTGGCCGCTGCTGGTCGGCGAGCGCGCCCATTACGAACTGGCGGCGGGCCGCAATGACAAAGCAGCGAGCCTGCTGAAGTCGTTTGAAGGCTCGGCCGGGGCTGGCGGCCTGCTGCCGGAGCAGGTCTGGGATGGTCCCGACATGCCGGAACGCGAGCTGTGGCACGGCCGACCATCGGGCAGCGCTATGCCGCTGGTCTGGGCGCATTCGGAGCACATCAAGCTGGTGCGTTCGCTCAGTGACGGCGCGGTCTTCGACATACCGCCGCAAGGCGTGAAGCGCTACATTGATGACAGTAGCGTGGCGCCGCGCCGGACATGGCGCTTCAACAACAAGGCCCGCACTATGCCCGCCGGCAAGATGCTGCGCGTCGAGCTGCTGGCGCGGGCGGTGGTGCATTGGAGCAGCGACGATTGGGCGACCGCCCATGATGCCGCGACGATCGAGAATGCCTTCGGCATCCATTTTACGGACCTGCCCGTTGCCGATGTTTCGCCGGGCAATACGATCGTCTTTACTTTTTTCTGGTCCGATGCCGGCCGTTGGGAGAATGTCGACTTTTCCGTCGGCATCGGCGAGCCGGACTAGAGCATGATCCCGAACCGAAGGTCAGCGTAGCAACAAGTGGAAACCGGTTTCGGAAAAGATCATGCTCCAACGACAGAGCCAGTAGATCTTCTATCCCTCAAGAACCAGGACGAGAAACATGCAGATCGGAATGATGGGACTGGGCAGGATGGGCGCCAACATGGTGCGGCGCCTGCTGCGCGATGGCCACGAATGCGTGGTCTACGACATCAACCCGGCCAGCGTCGCCGCCCTTGTGACGGCTGGTGCGATCGGAGCGGCCTCGATGGAGGAGTTCGTCGGCAAGCTGACCAAGCCGCGCACCGCCTGGCTGATGCTGCCGGCGGCGATCACCAGCCGGATCGTCGACCAGGTCGCCGACCTTATGGAGCCGGGCGACATCATCGTCGACGGCGGCAATTCCTATTATCACGAGGCTGTCGACCATGCAGCCCGCCTGGCATTGAAAGGCCTGAACTATGTCGATGTCGGCACCAGCGGCGGCGTCTGGGGCCTCGAACGCGGCTATTGCCTGATGATCGGCGGCCCTGACGGCGCGGTCCAGCATCTCGACCCGGTCTTCGCCACCCTGGCGCCGGGTGCCGACGCCGGAGGGCCCGCCCCCGGCAAGGATGCAGGAACGGCCCCCTTCGGCTATCTCCATTGCGGACCGAGCGGCGCCGGCCATTTCGTCAAGATGGTCCACAACGGCATCGAGTACGGCGTCATGGCCGCCTATGCCGAGGGCATGAACATCCTGAAGTCGGCAAATGCGGGCAAGAGACAGCGGACGGCCGACGCTGAGACCAGTCCATTGGAAAACCCGCAATACTACCAGTTCGACATCGATATCGCAGAGGTGGCCGAGGTCTGGCGGCATGGCAGCGTCATCGGCTCCTGGCTGCTCGACCTTACGGCCGGCGCCTTGAAGGCCGACTCGGCGCTGACGCAGTTCGGCGGACGAGTCTCGGATTCAGGCGAAGGCCGCTGGACCTTGAAGGCGGCGATCGACACCGGCGTGCCGGCGCCGGTTCTGTCCTCGGCCCTGTTCGACCGCTTCTCCTCGCAAGGCGAATCCGAATTCGCCGACAAGCTGCTGTCCGCCATGCGCTATGCCTTTGGCGGCCATGTCGAAAAGCCGAAGACCGGCTCGTGACAGGGAAGGCACGCTCATGAACCAGGAACGGTCCGACACGCTGGTGCTTTTCGGGGCGACCGGCGACCTCGCCCACAAGAAGATATTCCCGGCACTTTACACCATGGTCGCCAAGGGAACGTTGACCGAGCCGGTGATCGGCGTCGCTTTCGACGCCTGGGACGTGAAGCAGTTGCAGGCGCGCGCCCGCGACGGCATCGTCAAGGCCATCGGCAAGGTCGACGAAAAGATCTTCGCGAAACTTGCGTCGCTGCTTCGTTATGTCAGCGGCGACTACCGTAGCGCCGCGACCTTCGAGAAGCTGAAAAGCGCGCTGGGAACCGCACAGCACCCGCTGCATTATCTGGCGGTGCCGCCGACCATGTTCGAGACGGTCATCCAGGGGCTGGAACAGTCGAGCGCGGCCCAGGGCGCGCGCCTGATGGTGGAAAAGCCTTTCGGCCACGATCTGCAATCGGCGCGCTGGTTGAACCGGGTCCTGCACCTGGTATTCGAAGAGCAGTCGATCTTTCGCATCGACCATTATCTCGGCAAGGAGGCGATCCAGAACCTGCTCTATTTTCGCTTCGCCAATTCTTTTCTCGAGCCGATCTGGAACCGCAATTTCGTCGAGAGCGTGCAGATCACCATGGCCGAGGATTTCGGCGTCGAAGGCCGCGGCCGCTTCTATGACGAGGTCGGCTGCATCCGCGACGTCATCGAGAACCATCTGCTCAACATCCTGCTGCTGCTTGCCATGGAGCCGCCCGTTGGCCGCTCGGCCGACGATCTGATCGACGAGAAGGTGCAGGTGCTGCGGGCGATCCGGACGCTGACCAAGGACGATGTCGTGCGCGGCCAATTCAGGGGCTATCTCCGCGAGCCGGGCGTCGCGCCGAATTCGCCGGTCGAGACCTTTGCGGCGGTGCGGTTTTTCGTCGACACCTGGCGCTGGCAGGACGTGCCCTTTTTCATCCGCGCCGGCAAATCAATGCCGGTGCACGCCACTGAGGTCATCGTCCGGCTGAAGCGGCCGCCGCTTAATGTCTTCGACCCTATCAAGCCCGACGATGCCAACTACGTGCGCTTCCGCATCGACCCGCAGGTGGCGATCTCGATCGGCGCCCAGCGCAAGGCTGCCGGTGACGACATGATCGGCGAGCAGGTCGAACTCACCGCGCTCGACGACAGCAAGGGCGACATGCCGCCCTATGAGCGGCTGATCGGCGACGCGATGAACGGCAACGGCCAGTTGTTCACCCGCCAGGACGCCAGCGAACTCGCCTGGCGAATCGTCGGCCCGGTGCTCGGCGACACCACGCCGCCTCATCTCTATGAGCCGGGGACATGGGGGCCCGCCGATGCGATGGCCGGGTTCGGACCGCCGAACGGCTGGATCAATCCGGCGAAATGAACTCGAGAGGCGACGCAATGGCCAAAGCGGCGAAAAGGCCTGCACCGGACAGCGAGAAGATCGTACTTGCGATCGATATTGGCGGCTCCCATGTCAAGATCCTCACCAGCGCCGGCGGCGAGGAGCGCAGAACCGATTCCGGGCCGGGTCTGACGCCGCAGCAGATGATCGCGGCCGTGCAGACGCTCGCCGACGGTTTGCCCTACGACGTCATCTCGATGGGTTATCCCGGCCCGGTGCACCACAACAGGCCGCTGACCGACCCCGCCAATCTCGGCAAGGGCTGGGTCGGATGCGACTTCGCAACGCAGTTCGGCAAGCCGGTAAAGGTGGTCAACGACGCGCTGATGCAGGCCGTCGGCAGTTACGAAGGCCGGCGGATGCTGTTCCTCGGCCTCGGGACGGGGCTCGGTGCTGCGATGATTGTGGACAATGTCGCCCAGCCGATGGAACTCGCGCATCTTCCCTACAAGAAGGGCGGCAGTTTTGAGGATTATGTCGGCGAACGCGGCCTTGAAAAGCGCGGCAAGAAGAAATGGCGCAAACACGTGTTCGACGTCGTCGAGCGGCTGCGCGCCGCCATGCAGCCTGACTATGTGGTCATCGGCGGCGGCAATGTCGACAAACTGGACGAATTGCCTGCCGGTTGCAGGCGGGGCGACAACACACGCGCCTTCGAAGGTGGATTTCGACTGTGGCGCGACAAATCCCTGATCGTCTGATATTATGGGGGTTTAGGGCCAGACCTGTTGATCTGGCCCAGCCGTTAGTATTGTTATTCAAAATAATGTGTGGCGTGGTGCGCCGTCATTGCGTTACGCAGATTTGCCGACTAGGAACTCTGCGACCCCACTAACGGAGAAAATAGATTGACCGACGACAGCAACAAAGCCCGCAAGGACATTGACCTTCTCGAGTTGACCGCTCACATCGTGTCCGCTTACGTCGAGAAGAACCGCTTGCCCGCTTCCGGCCTCGGCGATCTCATCGCCAGCGTCAGCGCGTCGATAGGTGGGCTCGGACAACCCGCCGCTCCGGTGGCAGCGCCGCTGATTCCGGCGGTCAATCCCAAGAAATCGGTGACGCCGGACTACATCATCTGCCTCGAAGACGGCAAGAAGTTCAAATCCCTGAAGCGCCATATTGGCGTTCATTTCGGGCTGACGCCGGATGCCTACCGCGCCAAATGGGGCTTGCCGGCCGACTATCCGATGGTTGCCCCCACCTACGCGGCCTCGCGCTCGCAGTTGGCGAAGGCGATCGGCCTTGGCCGCAAGGCCGCCCCGCCGGCGCCGGTCAAGAAGACCAGGAAGCCCAAGGCGACGGTCTGACACGTCATTCGAAGCCCGGCAAATGGAAGCCTCGAAGATTGGCGCAAAGGACCTCGACCTGTGCGCCAAAATAACCTCTCCACCTCCGCCATTTACAATTAGCATGGTAGCGCGAAATCCTTGATCCAGAGCCGATTTTTGCGCGCGCCCCACACCGAACTGCGCTAAAAGCGCTGTGGTCGGACCAGCGCCCGGGGCCATTCACAAATGACATCGGAACCCGATGCATCGCGCTATGCCGCCTTCCGCCACAAACCCTTCCTGAGCTATTGGGCGGCGCGCTTCCTCTCCACATTCGCCACCCAGATCGTATCCGTCGCCGTCGGCTGGCAGGTGTACGACCTGACCCGCGATCCGTTCGATCTCGGACTTGTCGGCATTGTCCAGTTCCTGCCTTCGCTGCTGCTGGTGCTCGTCACCGGGGTGGTCGCCGACCGTTTCGGCCGCCGGCTGATCATGGCGCTGACGGCGCTGCTGGAGGCGATCTGCGCGTTGGCGCTGCTGCTGCTGACGCTGCGCGGCCTTAGCGGGCCGGGGTTGATCTTCGGCGTGCTCGCCATGTTCGGCATCGCGCGCGCCTTCTTCGGACCGGCCGCGGCGTCGCTGTTCGCCAACCTCGTGCCGCCAAAGGATTTCGGCAACGCGATCGCCTGGAATTCGTCAGCCTGGCAGACGGCGACCATCGTCGGACCGGTCGCCGGCGGCCTGCTCTACGGGCTTTCGGCGGAAGCGGCATACGGCACCGCAGCCGTCCTGATGTTTGTCGCCGCAGTGCTGGTCTTCAGCATCCCGAAGCCTGCCCAGCGCAGCGAGACCGATAGGCCGACGATGCAGACCCTGTTTGCCGGCTTCGGCTATATCTGGAACGAAAAGATCGTGCTCGGCGCCATTTCGCTCGATTTGTTCGCCGTGCTTTTGTCCGGCGCCACGGCACTGCTGCCGGTCTACGCGCGCGACATCCTAGAACTCGGCCCCTGGGGTCTCGGGTTGTTGCGTTCGGCGCCGGGGATCGGCGCCATCTGCGTTGCCATCTGGCTGGCCGGACATCCGATCCGCAATCATGCCGGCGTGGTCATGCTCGGCTTCGTCGCGCTGTTCGGCGCCTTTACCGTGCTGTTCGGCCTCTCCACCATCACCTGGTTGTCGATCGCAGCGCTCGCCTTGCTCGGCGCCACCGATATGTTCAGCGTCTACATCAGAGAGACGCTGATCCAGCTGTGGACGCCGGACAAGGTGCGCGGCCGCGTCAACGCCGTCAATCAGGTTTTCGTCGGCGCCTCCAACGAGCTCGGCGAATTCCGCGCGGGCACCATGGCGGCATTGATCGGCACCGTGCCCGCGGTGGTGATTGGCGGCGTCGGCGCAGTCGTTGTCGCCGGGCTGTGGGCGGTGCTGTTCCCGCAACTGCGCAAGGTGCGGCACCTGAATGGCCGAAACTGATCCGGGGCACACTGATCCGAGATACGGGACCGCGAGTCCCGAATGACCCCGCGCTCGCCACGTAGCGCCTCTTTCCAGCAGCTCCCAACCATAAATAGTCAGTTCTCCAGACCTTCGAGCAGCGTGAGGAGGGCGGCGTCCAGGGGATTTGGGCCGACTTTTTCGAGTTGGAACAAACCTTCCATGGTCAACATGGTGATGCCATGGACTTGCGCCCAACAGGCTGCCGCGCGACCCCGCACGTCGCGCTTGCGCAGCACGCCCTCGGCCTCGCCCCGCTCCAGCAATGCGATCACCACGCCAAACACAGCGAGCGCCCTCTCGCTCAGATGCACGTCCGCTGCCTTGCCGGCCTCCGCGCTGAACATGAGCCGGTAGAGACCCGGATTTGAGGTTCCAAACCGAACATAGGCCCGGCCGACGGCGAGAAATTCGTCCCGCCAGGAATTTGCCCCTCTTGGCTTTGCCGTCGTCATCGCCTCATGCAGCCTGTCGAATCCCAGCAGCGCCATTTCGGCAAGCAGGGCGGCCTTGTCCGGAAAGTGCTTGTAGGGAGCGGCATGGCTGACGCCGGCACGGCGCGCCACTTCCCTCAGAGTGAACTGCCAGCCCTTTTCCTCGTGCAGCATGGCCATGGCGGTCTCGATGATCGCGTACCTCAGATTTCCGTGGTGGTAGGGACGATCGGTGGCTTCTTGCATGCTGGCTCACAAAGTTATCATCAGAAACATTGTTGACATTGCCTACTTTCGGGCTTATGTCAATGCCTGAAAGTTAACGCTGTCAACATTGGAGCCTGCTATGAACACCGTTGCAAATGAAGTCGGAACCCGCCTCGCCCTTGCTCATCAGCGCGCGCAATCGGCGCATCCTGCCCTCCCGGACCGGCCGAGAGCGGCACAGTCCAAACGGAGCCTCGCGATGATCAATCTCATCGGTGGTGTGGTGGCATTCGGCCTGGCCGCGTCTCCGCTGCATGCCGGTGAGCTGCCGGCCATGGCGGGGGAGAGTATCCGTATCGGCGGCCTTCATGGCGTCCTCTACTACACCAACGACAATGACGGCTATCGGGTGATCGCAACGATGGCGGATGGTGAGGCCGGGGCTCCGGTGCGCTTCTCGGCCACCCTCGCCGAAGGGCAGTCAGCCACCATATCGGTGCCGGGAAAATTGGGCGAACCTGACCAAAGCCTCGAGATGTCGCGCTCGGGCGACAAGCTTACCGTCACCGAGGTGGGATCGGTGTCCGACCAGAAAACTGGGGCCATTGCCGAGTAATGGCTTCACTAGGTCGCCGGGGCGTGCGCCACATCTCCATTTGTGCGCACGCCTGCAGCCGGTAATCCAGCACAAGGAAAGTGATTTCCATGAACAAGACCAATCTTGGCGTCGCCCTGGTGACGGGCGCATCCACCGGCATCGGCCACGCAACGGCCAAAGCCCTGCAGAATGCCGGCTTTCGCGTGTTCGGAACCAGCCGTCGCGCGGTCGCCGAACGATCCGACGGCATTACCATGCTGACCTGCGACGTCACCGATGACGCGTCCGTGGCGAAACTGGTCGATGACGTTCTGGCCGAGGCCGGGCGTATTGATCTGCTCGTCAACAATGCCGGCATGGGTCTGCTTGGCGGCGCGGAAGAGTCCTCGATGGCCCAGGCTCAGTCGTTGTTCGACGTGAACGTCTTCGGCGTTTTCCGCGTGACCAACGCGGTGTTGCCGACAATGCGCCGCCAAGGAAAGGGCAGGATCGTCAATTTGAGCTCGGTGCAGGGTTTCATCCCAGCGCCCTATTTCGCGCTTTATGCGTCGACCAAACATGCCATTGAAGGCTATTCCGAATCGCTCGACCACGAACTGCGCCCGTTCGGAGTTCGCGTCGTGCTGGTCGAGCCCGCCTATACCCGTACGTTATTCGAAGACAATCTCGCCAAGCCGGATCAGTTGCTTGATATCTATGACTCTGCGCGCGCTGGCATGAATGTAGCCGTGCGGAAGGCGATGGAAAAAGGCGATGCGCCCGAAGTGGTAGCCAAGACCGTATTGGCGGCTGCGACCGATCCCGCTCCTAAGAGGCGCTATCCGGCGGGAAAAATGGCGCGCCAGGTCAGTTTCCTGCGCCGTTTCGTCCCGGCATCCGCATTCGACAAAAGCCTGCGTAAGCAGAACGGGCTGCCGGTCTGACGTCCATGTCAACGACTGCTGCTTCCGTCGAACCGGCAAGCCAGGCTGCTGTCGCTCGGTTCACCGCTTCGGCAGGCAGACCTTGCCGTCCGGTGGGCTGACGAAACTCTTGGCGCATTGTCGGCTCCGGCGGTGGCGGGACTTGGAATCGGTGGCACGACTCCGGACACCTGAAGCCGCAGCGCCTCGTCCCCAAAAACGGCGATACAAAATTAGATCAATAGTTTGCGTTTATAGACGCAAAACTAGATCAGGACAGCGCGGGCTTACCGAAGATCGTCTGCAGGAATTCGCCGAGCCAGCGCTTCAGATGCATGTCCCAGATTAGCCGGCCGCCGAGATGGTCGCGGCCGGGCTGCGCGCCGGGCAGTTCGAAGCGATGCGCGCCGCGAACGACCCAGCGCTGCATCATCGCCCTGGTCAATTCGCCATGGAACTGGATGCCCCAGGCATTGTCGCCATAACGAAAGGCCTGGTTGGGATAGGTTTCGGCCGTCGCCAGCAGCGTCGCATCCTTCGGCAGCGAGAAGCCCTCGCGGTGAAACTGGTAGACCATCTCAGGCCAGCGCATCAGCTTCCTGCCATCCTCCGTCGCTTTCAGCGGATACCAGCCGATCTCGACCAGCCCCTCGCCATGCCCCTCGACCTTGCCGCCAAGATGTTTGACCAGCATCTGCGCGCCGAGGCAGATGCCGAGCAACGGCCGGTTCTCCCGGAGCGGAACTTTCAGCCAGTCGGTCTCGCGGCGGACGAAGTCGTCCTCGTCATTGGCGCTCATCGGTCCGCCGAACACCACGGTTCCGGCATGACCGTCCAGTGTTTCCGGCAAGGCGTCGCCGAGCGGCGGGCAGCGGAGATCGAGGTCGAACCCCTCTTCGATAAGCATGTGGCCGACGCGCCCGGGGCTCGAACTCTCCTGATGCAGCACGATCAGGATTTTTGGTCTCGGCCTCGGCGTGGATGGCATGGGTATCCTGTCTATTCGTCGCTCGACGTTCCAGTAGCACCCGGCGCTTCGGCGGCCGCCTTGCGGCGAGCCTCGACGCGGTCGTGGCGTTCGACATCCATCAGCTCGGCGACCCGCCAGACGATATTGTCCTCGAGTTCGTGCAATTCGCCATCGGCATAGACGATCTCCCACATCAGGCCAATGAAGGCTTTTCGCGCGTCCGGATCGAGCTGACGCTTCAAAACACTGGTGAAGGCGTAGAGGTCGATCGCCTCATTGTCGGCCCGCTCGCCGGCAGCGGCAAGCGCGTCGAGCTCGTCGCCGCTGATCGAATAGCTTTCCGCCAGCACCGCCTTGAACCGCTCCCATTCGGCATCCTGACGCACGCCGTCGGCACTCATCACATGGTAGAGAAGGGCGGAAGCGGCAATGCGCGGATCATCGGCGTTGTTGCGGGCGCTGCCAGCTGCCGGCAGGTCCTTCAGAAACGACAGAACGCGTTCGAACATGTGATTCCTACTTCCCATCGGCCAAAACTATCAAGCTCAGCCGAATCAAAACAATCGAAACTTGCGTGGTGATTTTTGGTCTTGGTCGTCCGGATCGACGCCGGGATCGTCGGGCAGCCGGGCCAGTTCCTCCGCCGGTTCGACAGCTTCGGCATCCGGCGGCACCGCGGCAAACGCCGTGGCGTTGACCGGCGCAACATCGTCTTCGCCACTTTCCGAGGCCGCCGCGGTGGTCGGTCTTTCGGCCGAACCAGCGGGGTTCAGCTCGATCACATTTTCTTTTGCCGGCTCGATGGGCGCCGCAATCGTCGGCACTGCGGCGTCCGGCGCGTCCTCATCACTGTCGATGAGCTGGCCGAGCCGCTCCATCGGCGCCCGCCACTCAAAGGCGTCAAGCTTGCCGGTGATCGGCGACACCGGCGCCCAGCGTTCGGAGACGACGCCGTCGGCAACCCAGGCCGGATCGCGCGGTGCACGCACTGCCTTGGACAAAAGTTGCCGAATCTTGCCCTGATCGCCGGTCTCGGCCTCCTCAATGTCGGCCAGAAGCAGATAGGCGCCTTCGCGGCGATCCATGCGTATGGCTGCCTCGGCCTCTTTGCGGGCGGTTGAAAAGTCCTGCGCGTCGAGTGCGGCGCGTGCCACCGCCAGCGATGATTCGGCGTGGTTCTTCTTCATCTCCTGCAGCTTCTTCGCCCGGTTCAGGCGGTCGAGCACGGCATCGCCCGGCCGGGCGTGGGTGTAAAGCTCCGCGATCTCCGGATGCGGCTCGGCTTTCCACGCCGCTTCCAGTATCTTCGCGCCCTTGCGCACATCATTCTGTCTGAACAGCAGTTTGGCTGCGATCACCGCCGCCGGCGCGAAATCCGGCCGCAGCCGGTTGGCCTCGAGAGCAGCGGTTTTGGCGGCATTGGGATCGCTGTCGATCAGCGCCTGCGCCTTGGCAGTGAGCAGCACGGCGCGACGCCGGTTGGCGGCGTCGCGTTCGATCTGGCGCGTCGATTTCTGCGCCTCAACCAGTTTCAGCGCGCCGTCCCAGTCGCCGCGCCCGGTCAGATCTTCCAGCGTCGATTCGGCGGCCCAGGCCAGCTGCGGCGCCATCGCCGCTGCGCGGCCGGCATAGTGCCGCGCCGCGTTGCGATCGCCGAGGCGCTCGGCCTCGAGGTAGAGCCCGCGCAGGCCGAGCAGCCGCATTTCGCGATCGTCGAGCATGGTCTCGAACTTTTCGCGGGCACCCTCATGGTCGCCTTCGAGCAGCGAGGCTTGCGCCTCGAGCAGGTGGATCAGCGGCTCCTGGTCGGAGCGAATGAGCTTTGCCGCTTCCTTGGTCTTCTTGCGGGCGAGCGCTCCGTCACCGGCGCCGGCGGCGATCATGCCGGTCGACAGCGCCTGATAGCCACGGTCGCGACGGCGTACGCGGAAATAGCGCGATATGGTGTAGGGGCTGTTCCACAGCGCCTTGAGCAACCACCAGACGATCATCACCGCGGCGACCACGGCGACAACTGCCACCGCCGCCACCATCAGGCTGACCTGGTATTGATAGCCGCTGAAGGTGACGACCATCTCGCCCGGCCGGTCGGCCAGCCAAGCGAAACCCAGCCCGAGCACGAAAACGACGGCGAGGAAAAGCAGAATGCGAATCATCGGGTTTTCCTCACGCCTTCATCGCACTGGCGATCAGCGCCTCGATCTGCGTCTCGACTTCGGTCCGCGCCTTCAGTTTGCCGGCAAATTCGGCGCCGGCGGCCTTGGCCGCCTCGGGCAGTGTGTCGTATTCGCTGAGCGCCTTGGCGTAGTCGCCCTGGTTGACCGCCACCTCCATACGCGCGACGGTTTCCGGCGCCCCGGCGCCTTCGACGGCGCCGATCGGCCGGACCTTGACCAGCGATTCGGCGCTCGACAACAGGTTTTGCAGGAAGCCGGCATTCTGGTCGACGGGCTCCGAGGCAGCGACCATGGCATTGGCCGCGGCGGGCATTTCGGCGGCGATCTCAGCCCGGGTCGGAACGCCGTTCTCGGCGTAGCTACGCAAGGTCGCGAGCTCCGGCGCATCGGGTGAAATCGCCGCAAAGGTTTCGAGTTCGGCCGCGAAAGGCGCACCGCGGTCGAGTGCTGCCTTCAGCGCCGATGCGGCAATGGCGAGCGCGATCTTCGGTTGCGCTGCCTGTGCCTCGAGCTTGCCGGAAAGCTGCGACACGGATTGTTCCAGCGCCGCAAGCCGACCTTCCTGCGCTTTCGCCGTCTCGCCGGCGGATTTCACCAGTGCGTCGAGCCCGACCAGCTTTTCGTTGAGCGGGCCGAGATCGACCGGCGTCGTATTGCCGGTCTGGCCAAGAGCCGCAATCTCCGTCTCGATCTGCCTGACCTTGTCGCCAAGGGCTGCAAGCCCGGCACTGTCGCCTGCTCCACCCTGCTCGACCGCCGATTTCAGCGCAGCGACATCCGTCTTGACCTGATCCAGGGCCGACGACAGCCCGTCCACCTTGGCCGATGCATCATTGTTGCCGCCTGTGTCCTTGAGCCCGGCGATCTCGCTCTTTAGCGAAGCGATTTCGCCATTGATGCCATCGAGCGATACGCCGCCCGAGGAGACATCGCCAGCCCCTGGCGCGCCGAGCAAGCCGGCAAACTGCAGCCCTCCGGCGGCGGCGAGTGCGATGACGCCGCCGATAATGCCGGCAGCGATGCCGTTGATGCCGCCACGCTTCGGCTGCGCCATGTATTCATTCCCTGTCTGGGCTTCCCTCGGCGCTTCATCGGTCCCGCTGCTGGTCCCCGTCCCGCTGGCTTTGGCGGATGCATCGTCGAAACTGTAGTCGAAGGCCCGGTTCGCCGACGCCTCCGAGCCGGCCGGATAAGTCGGTTTGGGTCCTTCGGCACCTTTGGCGCCACCCTCTGCCGACTCTTCCGAGCCGGCCGGCGGGGCCGCGTCGGCATGTTCCCACGGCTCGATATCGGTCTGATCGGCATGCACGGGTTCATCAGGCGCTTCCGGCTGCGACGCGTTTGCCGCTTCCTCCGCCTTCGCCTCGTCGGTCCGCCCGTTGGCGGCATCCTCGTCGGCAACGCGCGAGACGGCGCCGGGTTCGAGCTCGATGGTCACCGGCTCACGACGGCTTTTCGAATGCCGCATCTTCGGCGTCTTGACCATGCTTGGGCTCCACAAAATTCGCTTCGGGATGGTTCAGAAAGGGTCTAGCACATCACCAAGCGATGAAAAGGGCGGCGTGATGACGCCGTGGCTTCGGGGTCGGTTTTGGCGAGACGCCAGGGCGCGTGTCTGCGCTTCAGGGAGATCAGAAACAAAAAAAACCGCCTTGGCGGCGGGTCGTCGGCGCGAATGGGCACGACAAGCATTTGTTAGCACAGCTGCCGGCACAAAGCAAGAACAAACATGCCGATCCAGGCAGTCGCCCCCGCGCTGACGCCCGGGACGGGCAGGCAAGCAACGGCAGGCGCCGGTCAGCGCCGCGCCTGCAAAAGGCCCAGCAGCGCATCTTCGCTGGGCTCAGGCGCTATCCGGAACCTGTCGCCGGCGACATCGTCCAACGCCGCGGCAATGCGCGCCGACAAAGCGAAAAAAACCGTCCTCTCAAAAACGCCAAGCAGCGCCGGCCGGCCGGCCAGTGCCTGCATCGCTGTGGCCGCGTTGGCCGAATAGAGCAGCACCGCCTCGACCGGCAGGCCGGACAAGCGCGCAAGAACGGCTTCGTCGGAATAGTCCAGCGCGACGGTGTCATAGGTCTCGACGGCGCGGACGTGAACGCCTGCCGCCTGCAGCCGCTGCTCGAAACCCGGAAACCGCACGCGCCCGCACAGATAGACGATGGTCTGTCCGGCGTAATCGCCGGCAAGCGCATCCGCCAGCGCCTGGGCATCGCCGGGGCCTTCGCTGACGGAGAAGAATCCCGCAGTGTGGGCCGCTTCCGCGGTCCTTTTACCGACGGCATGGCAGGGCAAGCCGGCGAGCGCTGCGATGATTTCCTTCGGCGCGTGACGCACGGCATTGGCGCTGGTGACGGCAACGGCCACGGCATTGTCTGCGACCCCGTCCGCATCGACCGGCAGAGCGACCGTTTCGGTCAATGGCAGCAGGATCGGCTGAAAACCCTGGTCCAAAAGCCGCAGCGCCGTGCGCGAGGCGCCCGGTTCCGGCCTCGTCACCAGGACACGAACCATGTCAGGCCCAGCCGTCGAAGAATTTTTCGCCGGCCTTGGCCCGTACGGTCCTGGCGGCATCCTCGCCGATGTGGGCGGCGTCCTGCACCGGACCTTCCGCCTTCACCTCATGGGACTGCGTACCGTCCGGCGAGATTATCAGGCCGGCAAAGACAACCGTTCCGCCCGATATCGTCGCATGGCCGGCGATCGGCGTGCGGCACGACCCGTCGAGCGCTGCCAGGAAAGCGCGTTCGCAGGTCAGCGCCTGTCCGGTCGGCACGTCATGGATTGCCGTCAGCATCTTTTCTACATCGAGGTCGCCGATGCGACTTTCGATGCAGATCGCGCCCTGCCCCGGCGCCGGCGGAAAGGTGTCGAGCGGCATCAGGTCGGTGATGACATTTTCGAGCCCGAGTCGCTTCAGCCCGGCATAGGCAAGGATGGTGCCGTCGGCGACGCCCTCGTCGAGCTTGCGCAGCCGCGTCTGCACATTGCCGCGGAACATCACCACGTCGAGGTCCGGCCGCATCCGCCGGATCAGCGCCTGGCGCCGCAGCGACGACGAACCAACCTTTGCGCCGTGCGGCAATCCGGCGATCGTTTTCGCCGCCTTGCCGACGAAAGCGTCCCGGGCGTCCTCGCGTGGCAGGAAGGCGGACAGTTCCAGCCCGTCGGGCAACACCGTCGGCATGTCCTTCGACGAATGCACGGCGATGTCGATACGGCGCGCCAGCAGCGCTTCCTCGATCTCCTTGGTGAACAGGCCCTTGCCGCCGGCTTCCGACAGCGGCCGGTCCTGGATGCGGTCGCCGCTGGTCGAGATGACGACCACTTCAAATGCCTCAACCGGCATGCCGTGCGCGGCCATCAGTCGCGCCTGCGTTTCATGCGCCTGCGCCAGCGCCAGCGGGCTGCCGCGTGTTCCGATTTTCAAGGTTGTTTGCATGGCGCGCCGTCCGTGATAACCCCCGGCAGATTGAGGCCGTTTTCCGGCCTTCCTCCTAACGGGGAAAGACTGGTTGCACAATCTCTAGGGGATAGCGACGAATTGATCCGCGTTCTGGGCATTGAGACGAGTTGCGACGAGACCGCCGCGAGCGTGGTGGCGCTGGACGGCGGCGGCGCGCCGAAAATCCTGTCCGATATCGTGCTCAGCCAGATCGAGGAGCATGCCGCCTTCGGCGGCGTCGTGCCGGAAATCGCCGCGCGCGCCCATGTCGAGGCGCTGGACGGCATCATCGAGGCAGCGCTCGCCGATTCGAGCGTCGATCTCGCCGACATCGACGCGATCGCCGCGACCGCCGGGCCCGGCCTGGTCGGCGGGCTGATCGTCGGGCTGATGACGGCCAAGGCGATCGCCGCCGCGGCGAACAAGCCGCTGATCGCCATCAACCATCTCGAAGGCCACGCGCTGACCGCGCGGCTGACCGACGGGCTCGATTTTCCCTACCTGTTGCTGCTGGTGTCCGGCGGCCACACGCAGATCGTCGCGGTGCGTGGCGTTGGCGACTATCAGCGCTGGGCGACAACCATCGACGATGCGCTCGGCGAAGCCTTCGACAAGACGGCCAAGATGCTCGGCCTGCCCTACCCTGGCGGGCCGAATGTCGAGAAGGCGGCGGCGACCGGCGACGTCGCACGCTTCGCCTTCCCGCGGCCGATGAAGGGATCGGCGCAGCCCGATTTCTCCTTTTCCGGGCTGAAGACCGCCGTGCGTCAGGCAGCAACGGCCATTGCCCCGTTGAGCGACCAGGACGTCGCCGACATCTGCGCCTCGTTCCAGGCGGCGGTGGCGGATGCGCTGGACGATCGTGTTTCGAGGGCGCTGAACCGATTCCGTCAGGAGTTTCCAGGCGAGATGGAGCCTGCGCTCGTCGTCGCCGGCGGCGTCGCTGCCAACCGGACGATCAAGGCGACACTCGAAGCCCTATGCGAGAAAGCCGGCTTTGCTTTCGTCGCACCGCCGCTCAAACTCTGCACCGACAATGCGGCGATGATCGCCTGGGCCGGCATCGAACGGCTGCGCGTCGGCATCGCGGGTGAGAACGCCGCCGATTTCGTGCCGCGCTCGCGCTGGCCGCTGGACAGTATCTCTGCCCCGATGGTCGGCTCGGGCCGGCGCGGAGCCAAGGCATGACCGGTAGCGGGCACAAGGCGCCAAGCGGTTGGCGCATTGCCGTGCTCGGCGGCGGTGCCTGGGGCACGGCGCTGGCGCTGGCCATGCTGCGAGCCGGTCATTTCGTCCGCCTCTATGCGCGCGACCCGGAGACCGTCGCCGCGATCGACCGTGGCGAAAATCCGCGCTATCTGCCGGGCATCGCGCTCCAGGCCGGCATCGTGGCAACGAGCGACATCGAGGCCGCGCTCGACGGCGCCGACTGCGTTCTGGCGGTGGCGCCGGCGCAGTCGCTTCGCGCCATGCTGGCCACCGCGAAAACCCATATGCCGAAAGGCGTCCCGCTGGTTCTCTGCGCCAAGGGCATCGAGCGCGACACCGGCGCGCTGCTGTCGGCCATCGCTAGAGAGATCCTGCCTGAAAATCCGGTCGCCGCCCTGTCCGGCCCAAGCTTCGCCACCGACGTCGCCAGGGGCCTGCCGACGGCCGTGGTGGTCGCCGCCCGCGACGAGGATCTGGCGGCCGACCTGGCCGCCCGCTTCTCGGCGCAAAACCTGCGCTGCTATTCGAGCGACGATCTCATCGGCGTCGAGATCGGCGGCGCGCTGAAGAACGTCTTCGCCATTGCCGCCGGTGCCGTCACCGGCGCCGCGCTCGGCGCCAGCGCCCAGGCCGCCATGGTGACCCGCGGCTTCGTCGAATTGCGCCGCATCGGTGCTGCCTTCGGCGCCAGGCCGGAAACGCTGATGGGACTTTCCGGCCTCGGCGATCTTTTGCTCACCTGCTCGTCCGCCCAGTCGCGCAATTTCGCCTACGGGCTGGCGCTGGGACAAGGCAAGCCACTTGCCGGCCTGCCATTGGCCGAAGGCGTGCCGACGGCGGCGATCGCCGCCCGCATTGCCGCCGAGCGCAAGATCGATGCGCCGATCATCACCGCCGTTGCCGCCATACTAGACGGCACGATCACCATCCGCCAGGCTGTCGCGGCGCTGATGACAAGGCCGCTGAAGACCGAAACCGACGTGTAATTTCGAACAATCCGGAGATGGAAGATGCTGTTTGCGTTGATTTGCAAGGACAAGCCTGGAAGCCTGCAGGTGCGGCTCGATACCCGGCCCGAGCATGTTGCCTTCCTGGAAGGATTGAACGGCGAGAAGAAGCTGGCCTTCGCCGGTCCGTTCCTCGAGGCCGACGGCAAGCCGAACGGCAGCCTCGTCGTGGTCGAGGCGCCCGATCTGGCCGCGGCACAAGCGCTGTCGGCGGCAGACCCCTATGCCAAGGCCGGGCTGTTCGAAAGCGTCGAAATCCGGCAATGGAATTGGACCTTCAACAAGCCGGCGGCTGCCTGATCGCCAGCTGCTAGGAGGAGCAAAAAAATGAACTACTGGCTGTTCAAATCTGAACCCTCGGTCTTCTCCTTCGAGGACCTCAAGGCGAAGGGCAAAGCCGGCACGCAATGGGACGGCGTGCGCAATTATGCGGCGCGCAACAATATGAAGGCGATGCAGATCGGCGACCTCGGCTTCTTCTACCACTCCAATGACGGGCTCGATGTGGTCGGCATCGCCGAGGTCTGCGCGCTGGCTCATCAGGACACGACTACCGACGATCCGCGCTGGGAATGCGTCGATATCCGCGCCGTAAAGGATATGCCGAAGCCGGTGACGCTGGAACAGGTCAAGGCCAATCCCAAGCTTGCCGAGATGGCACTGGTCCGGCTCGGACGGCTTTCCGTGCAGCCGGTGACGCCGGCCGAATGGAAAGAGGTCTGCCGCATGGGCGGCCTGACGCCGGCTCCGTGACGGCGCTGACGCCGAACAGCGCGGAAAGCTTCATCCTCGACAACACGGCGCTGATGGCGCCGCCGCATGTGCCGGAGATCCTGCTGCATCTGGCCGACGAAGCGCATGATCTGTGGCAGCGGACCGAGGACGAACTGGCCGAAATCGGCCTGCCGCCGCCGTTCTGGGCTTTCGCCTGGGCCGGCGGCCAAGGCCTTGCCCGCTATATCCTCGACAATCCGTCTGATGTGCAGGGCAAGCGCGTGCTCGACTTTGCCTCCGGTTCCGGCCTTGTCGCCATTGCCGCGGCGAAGGCGGGCGCGGCAGAGGTGATCGCCGCCGACATCGACCCGTTCTGCGCGACCGCGATCCGCCTCAACGCTGAGGCCAATGATGTCGGGATAAAGTTCCTCGGCTCGGACTGCATCGGAGCCGATGCGGGCTGGGATGTGGTTCTGGCCGGCGACGTCTTCTACGACAAATCCTTCGCCGACCGGCTAATGCCATGGTTCGCGACGCTGAAGGCGCGCGGCGCCGACATTATCGTCGGCGATCCCGGCCGTTCTTATATGCCGCAAGCAGGACTGGAGCCGCTTGCCGTCTATGAAGTGGCGGTAACCCGGGCACTGGAAGACGCCTTGGTTAAGCGCACGACCGTCTGGCGGTTTGCTTGACGGTATCGCCGAACGGGCGTTCCATCACGCATCGATTTTGAGAGTACGCATATCGTTGTCCCAAAACCGCTGGGCACTTTTGGGCGACATGCTTCCGGGGAGGGAAATCATGGATTTTTCAGCAGTGAACTGGCTGGCGGTGATTGTCGCCGCCGTGGTGGCGTGGTTGTTCGGCGCTGCCTGGTACATGGGTCTGAGCAAGCCCTGGCTCAAGGCCGCCAGGCTTGATCCGGCGACCATGAGTAAATCGCCGCTGCCCTTCGTCATCAGCTTCATTGCGGAACTTGTCATGGCGCTCGTCATGTCCCTGATTATCGGAGCGATGACCGGTGGCGAACCGAGCCTCGTTGCCGGGCTCGTCTTCGGCTTCGTTCTCTGGTTCGGATTCGTCGCCACGACGTTATCCGTCAATCATCGCTACGAAGGGTTCGGCTGGGACCTGACCATCATAGACTGCGGTCACTGGCTCGGCGTGCTGCTTATCATCGGCGCGGTGATCGGCTGGTTCGGCGCAGGGGAAGTCGCGGGCTGATCCTGCCGCCACGAAATAGGTCGACGACCGCCGGCTGATCACGCAGAGCGACCTAAAGCTCATCCAAGCGTTGGTCCGGCTGCGGGTTGTGAACTTCGTTCAGGAGCCAATCCCTGAACGCCTCGATCCTGGCGTCGTTGGCCGATCCGATGGGGTAGACCAGATGATAGGCGAAGTCGGGCGGAACCCTGATGCCAAGTTCGAATGGCCGGATCAGCCGGCCCTCGGAAAGATCGTTTGCCACCATGGCAAAATCGGCGAGCGCGACGGCATTGCCGTCGAGCGCGGCCTGAACGGCGTCGGTCGAGGTGCCGAACACGATCGTCCGGCTGTCGTCGAAATCGTCGACGCCGGCCGCCGCCATCCACATGCGCCAATTCGGCCACGTCACGCCTTGTCGCGCCCACTCGATATGAGCGAGCGTGTGATGGAAGAGATCGCGCGGCTCGCGCAGCGGCGGGCCGGAGGCCAGCAGGCTGGGGCTGCACACAGGGATGATGATGTTGTCGAACAGCCGGTGGGTGCAGAGGCCCGGATATTTTCCCGCGCCGAATCGGATGCCGACATCGACGTCGTCCAGGTCGAAATCGCGCAATTCGGAGGCAATGTCGAAGCGGAGCTCGATGCCCGACCGCTGCTTGCGAAAGTCATCGACGCGCCGCATTAGCCATTTTGTCGCGAACTGCGCGTCGAGGGTCACTTTGAGCAGCGCCGTTCCGCGCGCCATCTTGTGCGCCCGTGAGACGGCCCGGCCAAGCAGATCGAGCGCGTCGGTCGACGCCTCGAACAGCACCGCGCCCGCCTCCGTCAGCCGGATCGTGCGGCTGGTGCGCGTGAACAGCACGATGCCGAGCTGATCCTCGATTTCCTTGATCTGGTGGCTGACCGCAGCCGGCGTCAGGCCGAGCTCATCTGCGGCGCGGGTGAAATTGAGGTGCCGGGCCGCCGCCTCCAGCGTCCTCAGTGCACGGGTTCCCGGCAGCAGGCGAGCCATCACAGTAGGACGAGGAGAGGCCGGTCGATCATTTTCCAATCCTCAAATAAAACTTGAAGATGCTGAGAAAACTACTCGTTTCTCATTTTAATTTCAATCCGGCATGATGGGAACATCGAAATAACATCAAACCGGATTTGACATCCGAATGAAGTGGATTGTGCCATGTCCCACATAGTTATGACTCCTGCAATCGCCCGGTCGGCCTGGCTGCGCGCGACGCTTGACTGGTTTCGCCATGCGAAAGTTGCGGTCAATCTCCCGCATCAGAACGTCGACGATCTTGCGGACCGCCAATTGCGCGATATCGGCGCCGAACGCAAGGATGTCGCGCGCGTGATGGACCGGGAACTCGGCCGGTTGGGTCTGCTCGACATCGGCTGGCAGAGGCCGCGGACGTAGGGCAGTAGGGCAGTAGGGCAGCTAAAAGGTAAGCGGCGCGCCTGCGCGATCCTACTGACACTTTCTTATTCCCCTATTCCCCTATTCCCCTCCCCTATTCCCCTATTCCCCTACCTCACCACCTTCATCACCGTGCGATCCGACAGCAGCGGCAGCAGCCGTGCCATCGTGCGCGCCGTCACCGCGACGCAGCCTTGCGTCGGCGTGAAGCCGGGGCGCGCCAGATGAAAGAAGATGGCGCTGCCGCGCCCGCGGCGACGCGGCGAAATGTTCCAGTCGAGCACGAGGCAGGCATCATAGAGCCGGTCGGTGCGCAGCATCCGCTCGTGGCTGGCGCCATAGGGAATCCTGACCGGACGGTTGTAGTTGCGGTCATCAGGCACTTCGCACCAGCCGAGATCTGGACCGATCGGCGCCATCGCCAGCCGGGTTTTGCGGCCTCCGGAAAAATGATCGTTACGAAAGTATCCCGACAGGATCCGCATCGAACCAAGCGGCGTGGCGCCGTCGCCTTCGCGCTTGCCGGCCGATATGCCGCCGCGTCCCAGCGCACATGAAAACACCAGCTTGCCAGCCTGCAGAAGCCCCTGGCTGGCGTGGCCGGGCCTGGCGCGCACGGTGAGAACACGAAGCCCTTTTCGCAAAAATGCGCTCGCCTCATTGCACGCGCGTTTTTTCTTGTATGATCGTGCCACGGAACAAATCATTGTGATCGGCTGTTGTGTCGGTCAGCTTCCGCATAAACAGGCAGCGGTCAACTGAATTTTCTTTTCAAAACAACGGATTGATCCATGACTTCACGCACCATTCTGATCGTCGATGACGATGACGACCTGCGCGGCACGCTCGTCGAGCAATTGTCTCTCTATGAGGAATTCGACGTCCTGCAGGAATCAACCGCCGCCAAAGGTGTCGCCACGGCCCGCGGCGGCCTCATCGATCTGCTCATCATGGATGTCGGCCTCCCCGATATGGATGGCCGCGAAGCAGTGAAGATACTGCGCAAGGGCGGCTATAAGTCGCCCATCATCATGCTGACGGGACACGACACCGATTCCGACACGATTCTCGGCCTCGAAGCCGGCGCCAACGACTATGTGACCAAGCCGTTCCGCTTCGCGGTTCTCCTGGCCCGCATCCGTGCCCAGCTTCGCCAGCATGAGCAGAGCGAAGATGCCACCTTTTCGGTCGGCCCCTACACTTTCAAGCCCAGCCAGAAGCTTCTGATCGACCAGCGCGGCGCCAAGGTGCGGCTGACCGAAAAGGAAGCCTCGATCATCAAGTATCTCTACCGCGCCGACCAGAAGGTGGTGACGCGCGACGTGCTGCTCGAGGAAGTCTGGGGCTACAATTCCGGCGTTACCACGCACACGCTGGAAACCCATGTCTATCGGCTGCGCCAGAAGATCGAGCGCGATCCTTCTAACGCAGAAATTCTTGTGACAGAAAGCGGCGGCTACAAGCTGGTTCCTTAAACATTTAATCATTCAATCAGCGGTCGGGGCAGGGGCCGCTTTCGGGTACGATCCTGAGACTGGAGGTGGTTCTGGATCGAACTCGCTGACGCATCGAACCAAAAATCGGAATCTTTTTTGGAAAGCACGGTGCGTCGATTTCAAAGCGTTTAGCGCGTCCTTTGCGCGTTCAAAGGGATGCTCGGCGCTGTAAGGGAGGGATTGGACTGGCCGTTCGGGGACCTAGCTAGATGGCGTTGGATGACGACATCCGCATCCTGTCCGCCGTGAGGCTCTTCGAGGGCTTCACGGAGGAACAGTTGCGTCTGCTCGCCTTTGGCGCGGAAACCACCAAGCTGCAGGCCGACCACAAGCTTTACCGCGAGGACGACGAGGCCGATTGTGCCTATATCGTCGTCAGCGGGCGCATCGTGCTGTATCGCGAGCAGGATGGCCCCCGCGTCCCGATAGGCACGGCCGGTCCCGGTACGATGCTGAGCGAACTGGCGCTGATCGCCGACACCAACCGGCTGACCAGCGCATCCGCCGAGATCGATTCGGAAGTGCTGCGGCTCAGCCGCAAGATGTTCCACCGCATCCTGGAGGAATATCCGGATATCGCGGTCCATCTGCACCAGCGCATCTCCGAGGATTTTCTGGCAATGATCCGCCGCATCGAGGAGCTGGCGCCGCGTTTCGACAACTGAACCCGGATGCTTTTCGACTCGTTCTCGCAACCAATGACCCGTGAAAGCCATCGAATCAGGGCGGCAAGGCTGAGGTGTATCGAGATTCAGATCAGGCCGAGCCGAGACTGGTGGGATCCGAGAACCGGAGCGGAGCGTACTTTTGGGGTACGTGAGCACCGGGAGCGCAGGAAACCACATTCGCAGGCCGGCCTCATCTGAATATCGATACACCTAATCCAGGTCGAACCGCGCTATGACCGGCACATGATCCGACGGCCGTTCCCAGCCGCGCGCCGGCCGCAGGATCTCGTAGCCGGCAAAGCTCGGCACCAGGTTTGGCGACGACCAGACATGGTCGAGCCGCCGGCCGCGATCCGACGCTTCCCAATCCTGCGCGCGATAGCTCCACCAGGTGTAGAGCTTCTGCTCATAAGGCACGTTGAGCCGCATCAGGTCGACCCAGTCGCCGGCGAGCCGCATCGCCTCGAAATTTTCCGTCTCGACCGGCGTATGGCTGACCACCTTCAGGAGCTGCTTGTGCGACCAGACATCGTGCTCGAGCGGCGCGATGTTGAGGTCGCCGACCAGGATCGAACCGGACACTTCGTCGTGCTCGGCGCGGATGGCGTTCATTTCGGCGACGAAATCGAGCTTGTGCTTGAACTTGCGGTTGATGATCGGATCGGGTTCGTCGCCGCCGGCCGGGACGTAGAAATTGTGCAGCAGGATCGCCTTTCCGCCGGCCCGCAGGGTGACCGACAGATGCCGGCAGTCCTCGATCTCGCAGAAGCGGCGCTTTTCGACAATCGCGATCGGCCGGCGCGCCACCGTCGCCACGCCGTGATAGCCCTTCTGGCCGTGGAAGGCGATATGCTCGTAGCCGAGCTTGCGAAAGGCCTTCTCGGGAAACAGTTCGTCGGGAACTTTGGTTTCCTGCAGGCAGAGCACGTCCGGTGCCTGTTCGACAAGCAGGCGTTCGACGATCGGCATGCGCAAGCGGACGGAATTGATGTTCCAGGTGGCGATGGAAAAGGGCATACGGAGGTCCGGACGGCACGGGACCGCAGGAACCTGGATAGCTCCGACGGGCTGGTGCCTTTTTTGGCAAGGCAGTTCCGGAAACTACTGCCAGCCATACGCTGCAAAAACAAGCCGGGCGCAATCGTTGACCCTCGCGCCGCCCCTCATTGCCCTGCCGGGCATTTCTCCCCGGAGAAAGACGCTCGGCTCCAGCCGCCGCGCCTTTCTTTCAACCATGGTGGATGGCGAAATCGTCGATTACAGCGTCCTTCTCCCCGTTTACGGGGAGAAGATGGCGGTAGCCAGATGAGGGGCAGCGCTGACGTCCAGAAAGGCTTCCCACGACGAAACGCAGGAAACTACCGTTCGCAGGCCGGCATTATCTGAACATCACCATGCCTCAGCGCGACTTGGTGTTCAGCTCGCGGTTCGCCGTATAGTCGATGGCAAAGGTGTCGGGGGCGAAGCTCACGCCTTCCCTGACGTTGAAGATCATCACCGTCGTGTCCTTGCCTTGCGCATCGGTGATCGTCCATTGGCGCAATTCGTAGGTTTTCGGATCGAACATCATGGTGATCTTCGAACTGCCGAACACCGATTTGTCGGCGAGTTGAATGGTGGTGACGTCGTTCTCTTCCTTGACGCTTTTGACGCGGCCGCCGGAGAGGTCGATCTTGGTGTCGAGCAGCAGCTTGAGCGGCGTTTTCGACAGTGGGTAGAGATCGGAGGTTTTCAGCCGCTTGTTGAGGATGACCACCGACTTGCCGTCG
The DNA here is from genome assembly GCF_053848065.1 of Mesorhizobium sp. BHscii. Taxonomy (NCBI): domain Bacteria; kingdom Pseudomonadati; phylum Pseudomonadota; class Alphaproteobacteria; order Hyphomicrobiales; family Phyllobacteriaceae; genus Mesorhizobium; species Mesorhizobium sp. BHscii. The sequence goes on from NZ_JBSPKW010000023.1 coordinate 91,931, forward strand.
GAGATCACCCTGAAATTCGACGTCCCGTCATAGTTGAAGCGAATCTTGCCCGGCCGTTCCAGAAAGAACTTGCCGCCGGTCTGCTCGCCCTTGGGTCCGAACTGCACGAATTCGCCGGTCATTGATTTGACCGAGGAAAAATGGTCGGCGATCTTCTGCGCGGTGGGTGGCACCGCCGCTTGCGCCGACGCCAGCAACTGGACCCCGGGCACGACGTTGATGGCCGCAGCACCTGCCAGGACCAGGCCGAGGCCAAGCAGCTGGCGGCGGGTCGGGGCAAAATCGCTGATCGTAGCGAAAGAGGAGTTTTTCATGCCGGTCACTCTCGTCTGGTTTATCTGTTGTCGCAGTGTTTGGCGCCCCAGTTGGGCTTAAGTTTGGCGGCCTAACAGCGCTTGGTCGTTGCAAACGCGCCAGAAGGGTCATAGTTGCAGCCGTCGACCTTGCAGCCGGGCAAATCCCATGGTTCTTGCCGGTCGGATCAGAACTTGTCGTCCTCCGTCGGCACCAGAATCTCGCGTTTTCCGGCATGGTTGGCCGGGCCGACAATACCTTCCTTCTCCATCTTCTCGATGATCGAGGCGGCGCGGTTGTAGCCGATGCCGAGCCGGCGCTGGATGTAGCTGGTCGAGGCCTTGCCGTCGCGCAGTACTACCGCAACCGCCTGGTCGTAGGGATCGTCGGAATCCTCGAAATTGCCGCCGCCACCGCCCGAGCCACCCTTGCCCGACGGCTCGTCGTCGTCCTCATCGTCATCCTCGGTAATCGCATCGAGATATTCCGGCACGCCCTGCAGCTTCAGATGCGCGACGATCTTCTCGACCTCGTCATCGGAAACGAAGGGGCCGTGTACGCGCTGGATGCGGCCGCCGCCGGCCATGTAGAGCATGTCGCCCATTCCAAGCAGCTGTTCGGCGCCCTGCTCGCCCAGGATGGTGCGGCTGTCGATCTTCGACGTCACCTGGAAGGAGATGCGGGTCGGGAAGTTGGCCTTGATCGTGCCGGTGATGACGTCGACCGACGGCCGCTGCGTCGCCATGATGACGTGGATGCCAGCGGCGCGCGCCATCTGCGCAAGGCGCTGCACCGCGCCTTCGATGTCCTTGCCAGCGACCATCATCAAATCGGCCATCTCGTCGATGATGACGACGATGTAGGGCATCGGCTCGAGATCGAGGTTTTCGGTCTCGTAGATCGCTTCGCCGGTCTGGCGGTCGAAGCCGGTCTGCACGGTGCGCGAGATTTTCTCGCCTTTCTTCTCCGCCTGCTGCACCCGCGCGTTGAAACCGTCGATGTTGCGGACGCCGACCTTGGACATTTTGCGGTAGCGGTCCTCCATCTCGCGCACGGTCCATTTCAGCGCCACCACCGCCTTCTTCGGATCGGTGACAACAGGCGTCAAAAGATGCGGGATGCCGTCATAGACAGAGAGCTCCAGCATTTTCGGGTCGATCATGATCAGCCGGCAGTCCTGCGGCGTCAGCCGGTAGAGCAGGGACAGGATCATAGTGTTGATGGCGACCGACTTGCCCGAACCGGTGGTGCCGGCGACCAGCACGTGCGGCATCTTGGCGATGTCGACGATGACCGCCTCGCCATTGATGGTCTTGCCTAGCGCCAGCGCCAGCTTGGCTTTGGTGGTCTCGAAATCGCGGCTGGCCATGATTTCCCTGAGATAGACGGTCTCGCGCTTGGCGTTCGGCAGCTCGATGCCGATGGCGTTGCGGCCCGGCACCACGGCGACGCGGCAGGCGATCGCGCTCATCGAGCGGGCGATGTCGTCGGACAGGCCGATGACCCGCGACGATTTGATGCCGGGCGCCGGCTCCAGCTCATAAAGCGTGACGACGGGGCCCGGGCGGACATGGATGATCTCGCCCTTGACGCCGAAATCCTCCAGCACGCCCTCGAGCAGGCGGGCATTCTGCTCCAGCGCGTCCTTGGACAGGCTGGCATCGCGCACGACGTTCTTCGGCTCGGACAGGAAATGCAGTGACGGCATTTCGAATTGTTCGGAGCCGATCAGCGAGGTCTGGGCTTCGCGCTGGACACGGGCGCCCGGAACGGGCCGGGGCGCCGGTGCCGCGACGCGGGTGGCCGCGTCGGAGCGGAACGGCTGCACCTTCGCATTTGGCGCAGTGCTGCGCTGGCCCACGGGCTCCGGCGCAAAATCCATGTCGTCGTCATCGTCAAAAACATCGGCGTCGTCGGGATCGAGCGAGGCGCTGCGGTCGTTGACCATGGCGGCGAAGAATTCCGGCTCGACGCGGGCCCGGCCATCGGCACTCATCCGCGATTCGGCAAATTCGGCCGATTCGACCCGCTCGGCAGCGCGCCGCCAGGCGCTGGCGCGCGGTTCCATCTCCGGTTCGAAGTCATCGTGCTCCCGGCGGCGCGCGGCACGGCGGCGGAGATAGGCACGCAACGACAGCCACCAGTGCGTGATCGCGCCAAGCGCCAGAATGCCCTCGTCGCCCTCGTCCTCGTCATTGTCGAAAAGCAGGTCGTCCTGGTCCCGGGGATCGGGCGCAGCCGGTTGCTCTAGGACCGCGAAACCGTTCTGGCGTGCAATCAGCGCCGAGCCGTAGGCAAACAGCCACAGTGCCGGCGCGGCGAGAAGCACGGCGAGCACGCTGGCGATGAGACCGGTCGGGTAGCCGCCGACGACGAAGCCGGGAATCTTGAGCACCATGTCGCCGAACACGCCGCCGAGACCGGTCGGCAACGGCCAGGTCTTGGGGGGCACCACGCAGCCAGCGATGGCCGCGGCAAGCACCGCGTAGCCAAACCAGGCGAGCCCGCGCTTCGGCAGCCTGTCGACGCCGCGCGCCGAAAACAGCAGAAATCCCCAGACCACCGCCGGCACCAGCGCCGCGACGGCAGCAAGGCCGAAGAACTGCATGGCAAGGTCGGAGAAGACAGCGCCCACATAGCCCATGGCGTTGCTGACGATATTATCGGTGGCGTGGGAGAAGCTTGGGTCGGCGACGTTCCAGGTGGCGAGGCTGGCGATACCGAAGGCGACCAGCGCAAACAGGCCGGCACCGACCAGCCGGCCGACCTGACGCCGCGCGAACGCCCGGATGCCGTACCCCGTATCGGCCAGCGCGAGCGGTGCTGAAGCCCCTGAACGCATGCTCTTCCCCGTCTGTCGTTGCCTGGCCGATAGCGTGCGCGCAGTTCGGCAGATTCGGGCTCCAGACTATCGGCGGGAAGGTTAAGGCAGCATTAACTATAAGGGGTTGGGGGAAGTATCTTGCGGCTAGTATCTGGCCTGGCCATCTGCGCGCAAAAAAGAGGCCCGGAACGGGTCCGGGCCTCAATGCGTGAGCCCTTGCAGGAGCGTCACGACGGGATGGGAGGATGCAGGGCGGCCGAGGCCGCCCAGACAAGACTTACGGGTGCAAGGCTTACGGGTGATAGGCCGCTTCGCCATGCGCGGTGAGGTCGAGCCCTTCACGCTCTGCATCGGCTGTCGGACGCAAGCCTACGATCATATCGACGATCTTGTAGAGGATGGCGCTGCCGATGCCCGACCACAGGACGGTTACCAGGACACCCTTGAACTGCGACCACAGCTGGGTCGCCGTGCCGGCATAGCCGGCGGCGAAGTCGGCTGTCGAATAATCGACGATGCCAGCGCCGCCGAGGGCGGGGTTGACCAGGATGCCGGTGCCGAGCGCGCCGATGATGCCGCCGACGCAGTGGATGCCGAAGACATCGAGGCTGTCGTCGTAGCCGAACTTGTTCTTCACGACCGAGACGAAGAAGTAGCAGACGCAGGTGGCGACGATGCCGAGCACGATGGCGCCCATCGGTCCGGCAAAGCCGGCAGCGGGTGTGACGGCGACAAGGCCGGTGACCGCGCCCGAAACCGCGCCAAGCATCGACGCTTTGCCGCGCAGCAGCGTTTCGAGCACGATCCAGGTCACTGCCGCCGCCGCCGTGGCGACGAAGGTGTTGAGCATGGCCAGCACCGCGTAGGCGTTGGCTTCGAGGTTCGAACCGGCGTTGAAGCCGAACCAGCCGACCCACAGTAGCGAAGCGCCGACCATGGTCAGCGTCATCGAGTGCGGCGCCATAATGTCCTTGTTGTAGCCGATGCGCTTGCCTATCATCAGCGCGCCGACAAGGCCGGCGATGCCCGCATTGATGTGAACGACCGTGCCGCCGGCGAAGTCGATGGCGCCGAAGCCGAAGATGAGCCCCGACGGGTCGCTGTAAGCGCTCGGGCCACCCCAGAACCAGACCATATGCGCGATCGGGAAGTAGACGAATGTGACCCACAGGATGGTGAAAAGGATCACGGCGGAGAACTTGACGCGTTCGGCGAAGGCGCCGACGATCAGGGCGGGCGTGATGCAGGCGAAGCTCATCTGGAAGATGACGAACACCAACTCAGGAATGGCGACGCCCTTGGTGAAGGTTTCCGACACCGTCGTCACGTCGACACCGGCAAGAAACATCTTGGAAAGGCCGCCGACGAAGGCATTGCCGGGGGTGAAGGCAAGGCTGTAGCCGTAGAAAACCCAGACGATCATGACCACGCTGGTGATGGTGAAGACCTGCATCAGCACCGACAGCATATTTTTGGCGCGAACCAGACCGCCGTAGAAAAGGGCAAGGCCGGGAATGGTCATCAACAGCACCAGGATGGTGGAAATCATCATCCAGGTCGTGTCGCCCTTGTCGACGGTGAAGGCCGGCGCCGCTGGCGCTGCCGGTGCGGCCGGAGCCGCTTCCTGCGCGAGTGCGGCGACCGTGCCCAGTGCTGCGATAGCGAGCGAGCCCAGCAGCGCGGTGCGCGCCGCCGACTTCAAAGTAGAAGGAATATTCATTGAACTCTCCATTGGAATACGTGTCCGCAGCTCAAAGCGCGTCGGTGTCTGTTTCGCCGGTGCGAATGCGCACCGCCTGGTCGATGCCGAAAACGAAGATCTTGCCGTCGCCGATCTGACCGGTCTTCGCCGCCGCGGTGATGGCTTCGACGGCCTTGTCGACCATGTCCAGGCCGACCGCGACTTCGATCTTGATCTTCGGCAGGAAGCTGACCGCGTATTCCGCCCCGCGATAGATTTCCGTGTGTCCCTTCTGACGCCCGTAGCCTTTGACTTCGGTGACGGTCAGGCCCTGGATGCCGACTGCGGTGAGCGCTTCGCGCACCTCGTCGAGCTTGAACGGCTTGATGATTGCCATCACGATTTTCATAAGGTTTCACCCTTTGCTGTTGCGGTCCCCCGCGTTTGTACGACGTCGCCGATCCCCATGAGAGCCGGAGAGTGCCCGCTAGGATTCAAGCTCCGTGCCAGTTGCCGAAGCAGGGCGTTAACCTGTTGTTAAATAAGGGATTGGGGAAGGTCTGTCGGCTGACTGTGCATAGTCGCGACAACGCAGTTGATTAAAAAATAGGCAATTTTGCAAAAATGCCTATTCGGCGGGCGGCCGCTTCAGCCTGATCAGGCCCTCCTGAGCAACCGAGGCGATCAACGTGCCGTCGCGGGCAAACAGCGACCCGCGAGTGAACCCCCGCGACCCTTGCGTCGACGGGCTGTCCTGCGTGTAGAGCATCCAGTCGTCGAGCGGATGGCTGCGGTGGAACCACATGGCGTGATCGAGGCTCGCCGCCTGGATGTCGCTATCGAAAATGGCGCGGCCATGCGCAAAGGTCGAGGTATCGAGCAGCGTCATGTCGGAGAGATAGGCAAGCACTGCAGCCTGCGTGGCGCGATCGGCCGGAACCGGGCCGGTCGTGCGGATCCAGATGTTCTGCTTCGGCTCCAGCTTTTCCCGGCTGGTGTAATGCTCAAGCATCACCGGTTTCATCTCGATCGGCCGGTCACGCTCCCAGTAGCGCCTGATGCCGTCGGGCACGGCCTCGCCGAACTTGCCAATCAGTTCGCGCTGCGACAGCAATGTGTCGGGCGCCGGCACGTCCTGCGGCATCGGCACCTGATGCTCGAGCCCGGCCTCATCCTGCTGGAACGAGGCTTCCAGCGAAAAGATCGCCTGGCCGTGCTGGACAGCCACGACACGGCGCGTGGTGAAGGAGCCGCCGTCGCGGATGCGGTCGACCTGGTAGATGATCGGCACCTTGGTGTCGCCGGGCCGCATGAAATAGCCGTGCAGCGAATGTACGTGGCGTTCGGGCTCCACCGTTCGCTGGGCGGCGACCAGCGCCTGGGCGATGGTCTGGCCGCCGAAGACGCGCTGCCAGTCAAGTTTGGGGCTGCGACCACGGTACAGGTTGTGTTCCAGCTGCTCGAGGTCGAGAATGCCGAGAAGCTCGTCCATGGCCGCCGTCATGTTTCGCGCCCTCACCGCAAAGTGTTATGGCGGTTTCCGACAGGAATGGCGGGCAGTCAAGGCCGGAAGGGAATTTGGCCGGAAAGGAATTTGCCATGGTGGATCGCAAGGAGGATGCAAAAAACCGAACCGCGCTCGACATTCTGGTCGCCGGCGCCGGCTATGTCGGGCTTGCCGCCGCAGTATCGCTGAAACAGGCGCGACCGAGCCTGGCGGTCGCTGTCGTCGACGCCGCGCCCGCCGGCGTCTGGCAAAAGGACGGCCGCGCCTCGGCCATCGCCGCTGCCGCTTGCCGCATGCTCGACCAGCTCGGCGTCTGGGCCGAAATCGCGCCCGAAGCACAGGCGATCACCGAAATGATCGTCACCGATTCGCGCGCTTCCGATCCGGTGCGCCCGGTGTTTCTCACCTTCGATGGCGAGGTCGCGCCCGGCGAAGCCTTTGCGCATATGGTCGCCAACCGGGATTTGAACGGCGCCTTGCGCCGGCGCGCTGAAAAACTAGGCATCGACATCATCGAAGGCGTCGCCGTCAGTGCCTTCGACGTGAACGGCGCCGGCATCACCGTGCATCTTGTCGACGGCGCGACGCTGAAGGCGCGGCTGCTGGTCGCCGCCGACGGCGTGAACTCGAAGCTGCGCGACATGGCCGGCATCAGGACGGTGAAATGGCAGTACGGCCAGTCCGGCATCGTCTGCACCGTGGCGCATGAACGGCCGCACAATGGCCGCGCCGAAGAGCATTTTCTGCCAGCCGGTCCCTTTGCCACGCTGCCGCTCAAGCCGGATAAGGACGGGACCAACCGCTCGTCGATCGTCTGGGTCGAGCGGTCGGAAGATGCCGAAAAACTGGTCGACGGCGACGACCTCGTCTTCGAGCACGAGCTCGAACAGCGGTTTGGCCTGAAGCTCGGCGAAATCCGCGTCGCCGACAAGCCGCGCGCCTGGCCGCTCGGCCTGACGCTTGCCCGCGCCTTCGTCGCGCCGCGCATTGCGCTCGCCGGCGACGCCGCCCACGGCATCCACCCGATCGCCGGCCAGGGCCTCAATCTCGGCTTCAAGGATGTGGCGGCACTGGCTGAAGTGGTGGTCGAGGCCGACCGGCTCGGCCAGGATATCGGTGCGCTCGACGTGCTCGAACGCTATCAGCAGTGGCGGCGTTTCGACACGCTGCAGATGGGCATCACCACCGATGTCCTGAACCGGCTGTTTTCCAACGACATCAGCCCGTTGCGCGCCGTCCGCGACATCGGCCTAGGCCTGGTCGAACGCATGCCGCGGCTGAAGGATTTCTTCATCCGCCAGGCGTCCGGTCTGTCCGGCGACACGCCGAAGCTGCTCAAGGGCGAGGCGATCTGAGCCCGGAAGGGCAGCAAACCAATATTGAGCGCCAGGCAATTTCGTTCAATTGACCTCGAAGCCCAGCTTCTGCCGCAGCCGCAGTATCCGCTGGTCGGATATCTTCAGGGGT
>NZ_JBSPKW010000024.1:0-99287 GCF_053848065.1 Mesorhizobium sp. BHscii
AGTGCTCACACTACTTCAAAAACTCCGGCTATGACCGAAACTAATCTCATCCCGCTCTAGCGCAGATCCTTCGGCCAAACGCAGTGCGTCAGCCGGGCATCGCCGAGGGCCAGCCGTGCCCAGTCACCGTCGAAAACGAAGCGGGCCAGGGCTGCGGTCGGGAATTTTTCTTCAAGCTTTTTGAGTGCCGCGGCATCCGATCCGGCGCCGGCCAGCCGGCGTGCGAATTCCTCCAGGCCGGGATTATGACCGAGAACCAAGAGGCTGCTCGTTGCCGCATTTGCCTGCCGCACCTTGGCGAGAACGTCTGCCGCGCTGGCCTCGTAGAGCGCCTGAACAAATTTGGCCGGCGTTTTCGCCGGCAGTTCCGCCGAGACCAGCCGCCATGTGTCGCGGCTGCGCAGCGCCGGCGACACCAGTGCCAGGTCCGGCAGCCAGCCCTGCCTGGCCAGTTCGCGCCCGGCCAGCGGGGCGGCCTTCACCCCGCGCCCGGAAAGCGGCCGGTCGAAGTCGATAAGGTCAGGATCGTCCCAGCTCGATTTGGCATGACGCAGAAGAAGGAGTTGCTTCGTTGTCGCCATGCCAGCCTTCTCCTGCTCAGGGCGTGATGCGCGCCAGATGCTCGAGGTCGGTCTCCTCGCGCAGCGGATCGGGTGCCATGACCACGGAGGAGCTGTTGTCAGCATCGTCGGCGAAGTGGGCAAGCACGGTACGGCCGCCCTCCATCCGCGCCTTGCCTTCGGCGACCAGCCCGAGCGCCAGCGGATAAAGCCGGTGCTCGGCCTTCAGCACGCGCGCGGCGAGCATGTCCTCATTGTCGCCGACCATCACCGGCACGGCGGCCTGGGCGATGATCGGGCCGTCATCCATGTCCAGGGTGACGAAATGCACCGTGCACCCATGGATGCGGATGCCCGCGCGGATGGCTCGCGCATGCGTATCCAGCCCCTTGAAGGCCGGCAACAGGGCAGGGTGGATGTTGATCATCCGTCCCAGCCACTTCTCGACGAAGCGCGCGCCGAGGATGCGCATGTAACCGGCCAGCGCCACGATCTCGGCGCCGAACGAGACAAGTGCGGCGTCGATCGCCCCGTCATGCGCTTCCTTGCTGGTATAGTCGGCTCGCGAAATCACCTTGGTGGCGATGCCGCGCGCCGCGGCGATACCGAGACCGGCGGCGTTGGCCCGGTCGGAAATGACGCCGACGATCTCGGCCGGATAGTCCAGGTTGCTGGCCGCGGCGATCAGCGCCGTCATGTTGGAGCCGCGTCCCGAAATCAGCACCACGATGCGTTTGCGCGCGCTCATAGGCCGATCGAGCCCCGATAGATCACGCCGGCGTCGCGGCGCGGCACGATGCGGCCGATCGGCGTCACGCTCTCACCGGCCTCCTGCAGGACGGCCGCGACCTGTGCCGCCTGGCCGGAGGCGACGGCGAGGATCATGCCGACACCGCAGTTGAAAGTGCGCATCATCTCTGCGGGCGCCACGCCGCCGGTCTTCGCCATCCACGAGAATACCGCCGGCACCTCGATGGCATCGAGATCGAGCTCAGCGGAAAAATCTTTCGGCAGGACGCGCGGGATGTTTTCAGGAAAGCCGCCGCCGGTGATGTGGGCCAGCGCCTTGATGCCATGCGTGTTACGGATCGCCTTGAGGATCGACTTGACGTAGATGCGGGTCGGCTCGAGCAGCGCCTCGGCCAGCGTGGCTTCATCGTTGAAGGGCGCTGGATCGGTCCACGCAAGGCCGCTGGTGGCGACGATGCGGCGGACCAGCGAAAAGCCATTTGAATGCACGCCCGAGGAGGCCAGCCCTAACAGCACATCGCCCTCGACGATGTCGTCGGTCGGCAGCAACTGGCCGCGTTCGGCCGCGCCCACGGCAAAGCCGGCAAGGTCGTAGTCGTTGCCGTGATACATGCCGGGCATTTCCGCCGTCTCGCCGCCGATCAGCGCGCATCCGGCCTGCCGGCAGCCCTCGGCGATGCCGCCGACGATCGAAGCACCCTGGTCTGGATCGAGCTTGCCGGTGGCGAAATAGTCGAGGAAGAACAATGGCTCGGCGCCCTGCACGACAATATCGTTGACGCACATCGCAACGAGGTCGATGCCGATCGTGTCGTGCTTGCCCGCATCGATGGCGATCTTCAGCTTGGTGCCGACGCCGTCATTGGCGGCGACCAGCACCGGGTCGGTGAAGCCGGCGGCCTTGAGGTCGAACAGGCCGCCAAAGCCGCCGATCTCGCCATCGGCGCCCGGCCGGCGCGTCGCGCGCACCAGCGGCTTGATCTTCTCGACCATGAGATTGCCGGCATCGATGTCGACACCCGCCTCGGCATAGGTGAGCCCGTTCTTGCGCTTGCTCATTTTCCGGCGCCTGCTCATCGCTGTTTCGTTTGCTTGAGGGCTCTTCGCATGAACGGTTTTGCCCCGCAAGGCAAGCGGGCGATGGCGGTGTTCAATTAGACCGGCCGAACCGGGCTCCATACGCTCCAGCAGTAGAAAGAAATGCCCGCCAGCGCAGCGGCCAGGGCACCGACGGTCGCTAAAGACCTGACCTCGCCGCTCGGGAGGACTCCGTAGGAGAAACCGGCGGCGATCAAACTTGCCGCCACACTCCAGACACCTGGGTTTACGTCGACTGACCGCCCGAAAACGAACGCCACGGCGGCAGCCACTAACCAGAGAGGCCAAGACACGAGAAGGCCGACGACCAGTTGAAGAACGAAACTGGTCAAAAGATCATGCATCGCCGAGTCGCGGTGTGGAGTGGTTAAAGATGCGAAAGCCAGGAGGCTTTCTGTCACTCCGGCCAAATAGCAAAGTGTGACACGCAGGGCGATTGTAATTCTCTGTGCCATCGACATTCGCTAGCTTCTTTTTTCGGTTTGGAGTGGAGCAGGTGAGCGAGGAGAAAGCGTCGCCACTTGCCGTAGCCTCTCATCTCCATCATGTATCATCAAAACAGAAGCGACGGGATATGCGTTTGACCATCCCCAACATGATCACGATCATGCGTTTCGTGCTGGTGCCGGGCGTGGTGCTGGCCATGCTGCAGGCGCGCTGGGACTGGGCTTTCGCCGGCTTCCTGATCGCCGGCATTTCCGACGGCGTCGACGGCTTCATCGCCCGCCACTTCAATCAGTTTTCGCAGCTTGGCGCCTATCTCGATCCGATGGCCGACAAATTGCTGCTGGTCTCGGTGTTCGTGGTGCTGGGCTTTATTGGTGAATTGCCGCTGTGGCTGGTCATCACCATGGTGTCGCGCGATGCGCTGATCGTCTGCGCCGTCGTTTTGTCCACCGTTATGGCCCACCCGGTCGAGATGAAGCCGCTCTTCGTGTCGAAAGCCAACACCGCCATCCAGATCGGGCTGGCGGCGGTGGTGCTGGGCGAGCTGGCCCTCGCCCTCGATCTCGACCCGCTCAGGCCGATGCTCATATTGCTGTCCGGGGTCTTGACCGTGGCTTCGGCCGCGGCCTATCTCGTGGCTTGGCTGAGGCATATGAGCGGCTATGGCGAAGGCTCCACACCGGGCACCTGACCAGGACATCGACGCGGCTGCCGAGGCTGCGGCTGCCGATGCTACCGCGTCTGGCGTGTTTCGGCGCCAAATCCGCTTCTGGCTGATCAGCGCCGTCATCCTCGCGATCTTCCTCTATGTCTTCAGCGGCATCCTGCTGCCGTTCGTCGCCGGCATGGTGCTCGCCTATTTCCTCGACCCGGTCGCAGACCGGCTGCAGCGGCTCGGCCTGTCCAGGCTGATGGCGACGATTGTCATCCTGTTTGCCTTCATCGTCGTTCTGGTACTGGCCTTCGTCATCCTGATTCCGGTGCTGGCTTCGCAGATGGCCGATTTCGCCAGCAAGCTGCCGGAATACCTGACGCGCCTGCAGACCCTGATCACCAGCTTCGATCCGAGATGGCTGGAAGAAAATTTCGGTGTCGACGCCAATGGCCTGCGCGAAGGGTTGAATTCGCTGCTGACCTCCGGCTTCGGTCTTTTGACCACGGTGTTCACCTCGATCTGGAGCTCCGGCGTGGCGCTGGTATCGGTGGTCAGCCTGTTCGTCGTCACGCCCGTCGTCGCCTTCTACATGCTGCTCGACTGGGACCGCATGGTGGCGATTGTCGACAGCTGGGTGCCGCGCGACTATGTCCAGACCGTCAGGGCAATCGCCAACGACATCAACACCGCCACCGCCGGCTTTGTGCGCGGCCAGGGCACGCTGTGCCTGGTACTGGGCGCCATGTACGCCACCGGGCTGACCTTGACCGGCTTGAATTTCGGCATCCTCATCGGCCTGTTCGCCGGGCTGATCTCTTTTATTCCCTATGTCGGCTCGCTGACCGGGTTGGTGCTGGCCGTCGGCGTCGCCTTCGTCCAGTTCTGGCCGGACTGGACCATGGTCGCGGCGGTGGCCGGCGTGTTCTTCGTCGGCCAGTTTATCGAGGGCAACATCCTGCAGCCGAGGCTGGTCGGCAAAAGCGTCGGCCTGCATCCGGTGTGGCTGATGTTTTCGCTGTTTGCCTTCGGCGCGCTGTTCGGCTTCGTCGGCTTGCTGATCGCCGTGCCGGCCTCGGCCGCCGTTGCCGTTCTGGTGCGCTTTGCCATTTCCCGCTATCTCGATTCGCCGCTCTACAAGGGCCACAATACCGAACCTGTCCCGCCGCTGCCGGCGCGTCGCCGCGGGAGCGGTGGGCCGCGCAGTTGAGCCAGATGCCGGACCACAACAAGATCGACCCGCCGCGCCAGTTGCCGCTCGATCTCGGCCACGGCACCGGCTATTCGCGCGATGAGCTCGTCGTCTCCGGCACCAACAGCCAGGCGGTGGCGCTGGTCGACCGCTGGCCGGACTGGCCGTCGCCGGTGGTCGTGCTCGCCGGTCCGGCGGGCTCTGGAAAAACCCACCTGGCGTCGATCTGGCGCGCCCGCGCCGACGCAGTGGGGGTCTACGCCGGGCGCATCGGCGACTGCATGGCGAGCCTCGGCGCGCGGCCGGCCCTGATCGACGATGTCGATGCCGGTCCGGTTGATGAAGACGGGCTGTTCCATCTGATCAACGCGGTGCGCGGGGCCGGCTCGACCTTGCTCTTGACCGCGCGGCGCGTTCCGTCCGCCTGGGGCGTCAGACTTCCGGACCTCGCTTCGCGGCTGAAGGCGGCGGCGACGGTCGAGATCCACGAGCCCGACGATCACTTGCTGGCCGGCGTCATCACCAAACTGTTCGCCGACCGCCAGGTCGAGGTCGAGCCGCATGTCGTGCAATATCTGGTGCGCCGCATCGAACGCTCGCTGGCAACCGCGATGCGGGTGGTCGAGCGGCTGGATCGCACCGCACTGGAGCGCAAGACGCCGATCACGAGGGCGCTGGGCGCCGAAACCGTCAGCGCCATGGATGAGGGGCAGGGCGAGTTCGAGATCTGATACGACAGGCTCTGGCGGTGTCCCATTTCGGGAAATCAGTGGTGGCATCCATCTTGCAAGGTCAGCCTTGCCGGCTAACCCCGGTCCTGATGCGTATCAAATCAGGTTGTAGGCTCGCCGGGAGATGAGGCGGTTGGGGTTCTCTTCCCGGCGAGCTTGCCTTCAAACAGGGGTCGCCAGTCGCGCGTATACGGCACTGGCAACCGCGCCCACGGATAATCGCAATCCCGCTCCGCCTTTGGCTGTTGTAATGGACCGTTGAATGGTCTATTTTCATTGCAAATATGGACCAGAGGATGGTCCATAGAGGAGGCGCGATGCAGGTATCGGTTACAGACGCTAAGGGACAGCTGACCGAATTGGTGCGTCGTGCCGAGGCAGGTGACGAGATCATTCTGACCCGCCACGGTCATGCGGCCGTGCGCCTGGTTCCGGTCAAGGCAGTGCCGGACAGGAAAAGCCGTCGGGCATTGCTGGAGGCGATGCGCGCATCCGGCGCCGCCAGGGCGAAGGTCGGGCCATCTGCCGCGCGAAGCCAGGATTTTCTCTACGGCGATGATGGCCTGCCTGAATGATCGTGGTCGATACCTCGGCGCTGATGGCGATCGTTCTTGACGAGCCGGAGGCTGATGTCTGCATCGCGGCGCTCGAGGCCGAAGACGTCATTCTGATTTCCGCCGGCACCGTGGCCGAAGCGCTGATCGTCGCGGCCCGGCGCAATGTCGGCGAAGAGCTGTCCGGCCTGATCGACGGCCTTGGTTTCGAAATTGCGGCAGTGACGCCGGCCTCTGCGCGTCGCATCGCCGAGGCCTACGCAAAATGGGGTAAGGGCATTCACCCGGCCGCGCTCAATTTCGGTGACTGCTTCGCCTATGAGGTGGCCAAGGAACATGCCTGCCGCCTGCTTTATGTCGGCGACGATTTTTCAAGGACCGATATCGAAACCGCTCTCTAAGGAAGCAAGCAGACGATAGGCGCGATCCTGTTTGCCGCCCATTCGCGTCGTCCAGCTGTCCCGGTCGAGACTCGTCACACCGCAACCGCCACCGCTCAGCTTTCGCCGGGCAGGGCCGCTCGTTACACGCCAAAACGCCTGCGGTAATCGCCCGGCACCAGGCCGGTTATCCTGGCGAACACTTTGCGGAAGGAGCCGGGATCGTCATAGCCGACATCCCAGGCGATCTGGTCGATGGATCGGGTCGTCGTTTCCAGCATCTCACGCGCCTTGCCGACGCGCAGGTGCTGGCAATACTCGGTCGGCTTGAGGCCGGTGGCGTTGCGAAAGCGGCGCAAAAAAGTCCGCTCCTCCAAGGCCGCATGCTCCGCCATGGTGGCAAGCGTCACATCGCGCGCGCCTCTCGCCTGGAGCCAGTGCTGCACCTTGAGGATGGCCTCGTCGCCATGGTTCAGCCTGGGAGCAAACGGGCTGTAGAAGCGTTGCTCGCGTCCCGGCGGGTCCACCAGCATGAAACGGGCCGTCTCAATCATTACGGTTGGCCCAAGCACCCGGTCGACGAGTTTCAGGCCGAGATCGGTCCAAGCCATATAGCCGCCGGCGGTGATGATGTCGCCATCGTCGATGACCAGCTTGTCGGCATCGAGTAGGATGTCGGGAAAGCGTATCGCCAGCGCGTCGCGATAGGCCCAATGCGTGGTCGCAACACGACCCGACAGCAGGCCGGTCTCGGCCAGCACGAAGGCACCGGCGCAGACCGAGCCGAGCGTCGCGCCCGCCGCATGGCGGGCCCTGAGCCAGTCGGCATAGGGCGCGGCCGCCTCGCGCGGAATCGGATCACCCAGGGTCGGAGGCAAGATGACCATGGCAGGTCGATGGCCAGGGCCGGGCTCGCTGTCGAAGGTGGGGATGACCGTTTGACTCGCCTCTTGCCACTGCCAATGTGTGACGCGAAGCCTCAGCGCATCCGGCGACCGTTCGGAAGCCAGCCGGTTGGCCAGCTGAAAGAGATCGGTGAGGCCCAGTACTGCCGCTTCCTGAACGCCGGGATACACCAGAAGCCCGATTTCGACCGGATCACGCGCCGCAATCACTGTCAGTTTTGCCTTGTTCAATGTCTGTTTTGCCAATCCTCACCATGACTCCGTTGCGATAGCTTTGTCCACAGAAGGAACCAACCTTCCCCCAACCAATTCAGCCACCTGCATCAAGGAGTAAGAGGATGAGCGCATTCACCACCAAGGACCGCACCGAGATTTTCTACAAGGATTGGGGCACAGGCCAGCCAATCGTGTTCCATCACGGCTGGCCGCTCAGCGCCGATGACTGGGACAACCAGATGCTGTTCTTCCTCGACAAGGGCTATCGCGTGATCGCGCATGACCGTCGTGGGCACGGCCGCTCGACACAGACGGCGACCGGCAACGAGATGGAGACCTATGCCGCCGATGTCGCGGCCCTGGTCGCTCACCTTGATCTCAAGAACGCCGTCCATATCGGCCACTCGACCGGCGGCGGCGAGGTGGCGCGTTACGTTGCCCGCCACGGTGGCGAAGGACGCGTCGCCAAGGCGGTTCTGATCGGCGCGGTGCCGCCGATCATGCTCAAGACCGACAGCAACCCCGGCGGCCTGCCGATCGAGGTCTTCGACGGCTTCCGTGCCGCTTTGGTCGCCAACCGCGCCCAGTTCTACAGGGATGTGCCGGCTGGCCCGTTCTACGGCTTCAATCGCGAGGGCGCCAAGGTCTCGCAAGGGGCTGTCGATAATTGGTGGCGCCAGGGGATGATGGGCGGAGCCAAGGCCCATTACGACTGCATCGAGGCTTTTTCCGAGACCGACTTTACGGAGGACCTGAAGAAGATCGACGTGCCTGTCCTGATCATGCACGGCGATGACGATCAGATCGTGCCGATTGCCGACTCCGCTCTGCTTGCAGCCGAGCTGGTGAAACACGGCACGCTCAAGGTCTACAAGGGCCTTCCGCACGGCATGTGCACCACCCACCCGGAGATCATCAATCCGGATCTCCTGGCGTTCATCCAAAGCTGACGCTCCGCAGCTTCAGGCGGGCACGCGCGGAAATACGGGCTGCCCGTCGGTCGCTGGGTGCTTCGTCGGCTCGCAGATGCTGTCCGGCGCAGGTGCGCCGGCAGCACGGCTGCTGCTCGTCGCGGTGAATGAATGGTCGGAGTGGAGAGATTCGAACTCCCGACCCTCTGGTCCCAAACCAGATGCGCTACCAGGCTGCGCTACACTCCGAGTCCTTGCGGGCTATAGGGTTCCGGGCTTTGGAAGGCAACCCCCGAAACGACAAAAACGGAACGAACGCCATACAGTGGCAGGGAGTTGCACGAAAAGTCCCCAAAAGTCCCACGGCTGTTCATCGCGCTCCTCATGGATAGAAAAATGAAGTAGCCGCGCCTTTGTCGCCCTCCGGCGCTAGCGAGGCTCGCGTTCAACTAGCTCGGCGGCGCGTCAACCGGCGGCGGTGCTTGGAACATCAATCGCTTCGCCAGCAAGGAAGCTGCTTGAATTGAGCGATCCTCAGCCCGTCACCAACGATATCACCTCAGAATTCTGCAATCTTGTGCTCATCGAAATCGGCGCGGCCGACAACCTGGAAAAGGCTTAGCTAGCCAATTGCAACGCCCCTCGGGCGGCCAATAGCTTGTGCTTTTCGTAGATCGCCAGCTTCTGCGGATAAGTGATCCGCACCTTGGCGTTGCACCCGCCACATCTGAAGTGCGCGATCGTCCTTAGCGCAGAGCCCTTCCTTACCGCCGGATGCGAGCAATCCGGACATTCGAATGTGAGCGCAACATCAGACAAGTCTTCGGCTAAGCCCATTTCCATCCCCCTCAGCAAGCGCTGTGGCTACACTCTGGCGAGTCTCAATTAGCAATTCAGATGTAGCAATTCAGATGCCAATCCCATGGTGCCAAAGCGAGACGAGAACGATTTGCTTCGGGATTCGCCAAGCGCCTTGGGCGCCCGGCACAACGTGCTCGTCAACGGCTCCCGCTGTTGATTACCGCGGCCCGAGTCCTTGCGGGCTATAGGTTCCGGGCTTAGCTGCGCGACCCTAAGAGACGAAAACGGAACGGCAGGGGTCTTTTGCCGTGAACCGTCGCGCGGTCACCGTCGGTGGCCCGCCGTGTCGAAGGGTACGGCAGGCATCGGCCTTGCCGCCGGCGGCATTGCGCGGTAATGACGGGAATACAGCGGCGGTGCCGCTTGCCCGTAGCAACGAGGTGTCCATGTCCGCACGCATTTTCAGCCCAGCCAGAACCGCGATGCAGTCCGGCAAGGCCAAGACCGGCCACTGGGTGCTGGAATTCGATCCCGAGATGCGCAAGAAAATCGATCCGCTGATGGGCTACACCACTTCGGGTGACATGCGGAGCCAGATCAGGCTCACCTTCGACACCCGGGAAGAGGCGGTGGCCTATGCCGAGAAAGAGGGGCTGGCCTTCCGTGTCGAGGAGCCGAAAGAATCCAAGCGCCGCCAGATTTCCTATGCGGAGAATTTCCGCTATGACCGCAGGACGCCCTGGACGCATTGACCGGCAATGCCGGGCAGCCGTCCCAGCGCATGATTCAGCCGGCCCTTGGCGTCGGCCCAGCGGTCCCGTAGCTCAGCTGGATAGAGCACCGGCCTTCTAAGCCGATGGTCACAGGTTCGAATCCTGTCGGGATCGCCAATACTTTCAATAACTTGGATACCAGGGAGGGGCGCGCAAACATAGCCGTTTACACCCGGTTTACAGATTTTGTTCGTTTGGTGTTCCGCTCCATGCGCAAAATCACCGCGTCGGATGCCTGCTGATCATCGGCCAGGTAGTGCCTTTCCAGAACCGAATTGATCTCGGAAATGGAATGCCCTGTCACGCCGGCAATCTGCTCTGCGGTCGACCCCTCTCGCTTCCGCTCCGTGATGAACGTCCCGCGGAGATCGTGGAACGTCACGCCATCGATTTTGAGCCTGGCGCACTCTTTCCCCCATGAAGTCTTGAAGCCGTCCTTCGTCCATGGTCGCCCGCGCGAATTTGTGCAGATGCGCATCGTGTCATGCGGCAATGCGTCGAGCGCAGCGCGCAGATCACGGTGGACGCGCACCCTCACGCGCTTGCCGCCCTTGCTCTGCCTAATTTGCAGGTGCGTGCCGTCATAGTCCTTCCACGTCATTGCCAGGATATCGCCCTGCCTCTGCGCAGTGTTGATGGCGATCTCAAACGGCAGGAGAAGGTGTACGGGGGAATTTTGGCGGAATAGAGCGATCTGCGCCTTTGACCAGACGATATCCTTTCGGGAGCCTTCGTATAGACGGCCAATGCCGGTGCAGGGATTCTTGTCGATCAACTCGTCGGCGACTGCGTAGGAAAACACCTTGGACAGCGAGAACAGCAACTTGTCGGCCTTGCGCGGGTTCGCGGCGAAGCTCCGGTGCCATTTCCTGATTTCGGCTTTCATGCCCTTCTGCTGGGTCAGTTTTGCCGGCAGGCTTGGCCACTTGGCTTTGATGAGCCGGAATGCATAGCGATGATCCGCGCGCGTCGTCTCGGCCAAGGCGATGAAATCAGGGTTTGGCTCGTGGTCGGTGCCGGTGAAGCGATCGATCAGCGATGCCAGGGTCTCCACTGTGACCGGCACAGCATCCGCCCTGTGCTTGGCATACTCCAGCGCGAAGGCTTCGGTTCGCGGTTGTGACATCATGCTGGGGCCGCCGCGCCATGCGTAGTAGTGGACGCGGATCGATCCATCGGCGAGCTTGCGCTTGACCTTGTGGATGCCCTTAATTTTCACGAGCACCGTTCCTATCCCTCCAAGCCAGATACTCTTCGAGAGTGTCAAAGGCTTCGGGGGAAACGTTATCGTCAACTGGCCGCTTTTCCTGTGCGTCAGCCTTGGGGATTAGGCGCACAACCACATCGCCTATCTTGACTTCCGCGATACAGCCGGCTGCTGCGGCTCCCTTGGCAAGGGCCGTGACCTGTTTCTGCTTGAGCGCAAGCGGGCGGGTCATTTCACGCCCTTAGCACTGGACGATTTGCAGTGCTCACCGTCCCGGACCCCTGAAAATTGTCCTCGGCGGCAGCGACTGCTTTGATGGGTAATTGGCCCGCTCTACTGCCTTCTCGGATAGAGCGAAGGCGGGGCCGCGAAGCTTGCCGGCGGGCTTGGTGATACCGCTGTGCTTTTTGCGCACCGCGGCGACCTTGGCCTTGTCGGCAACGTCAGCGGCAGTCTTGATTGTGTGGCAGGGCTTCTTGTGGATCGGGGCTAGATTGGTTTCGCGATTCTCGCCGCCGTTGATCAGGGCCTGGATGTGGTCTGTCTCGACCTTCTGGCCTGGCTGGATCGGCTGGCCGCAGAAATGGCAGATGCCATTGTCACGGTCGAAAACGCGCTGGCAGACGCGCGGGGGCGCCTTCGTATTGTCGGTCTTGCCGATCCACTCTTTGACTGAGCGTGCCATCACTCAGCCCTCTTCGGCCCCGGCAACAGCGGCTGCATCGGGTTCGTCTGGTAGGCGATGGCAATATTCGGTTTGACGTGCTCGGCGACCGTCATCCCGTCGGGCATCTGGATGTGAGCCAGGAATGCATCTTCGAACGACTCGATCCCGCTATCAATGCTTTCGAGCTTCGCCTTGATGCATAGGAACAGCGCACGCCAGCGTGACCGGCAAGCCTGTTCCCAAGCCGCTAGTGCCGCGTCGGCCGATCGCGGCTTGTGCAGCGTCGTCATGGTGAAACGCTTCTCTGTGGGGCTTGGAAGCGGCAGTTCGAATCGAATGCGCCGCTCCTGCATCTGGAATACGAGGAGGGCGCGGTTCTGCTCCTCGAACGCGCCGAAGCTGATGGCCTTGTGCTTGCGCAGCAGGCCGTCAATCTCGCCCTTGGTCTTGGATACGGAAACGCTGGTGTTTTCGGCATAGGCCATTACGCCAGCTCCCGGTCTTCGACGCCGATCAGCCCAGCCAGATACTTCGCCGCGGCAACCGTTCCGATCTTGGGTTCGTCGCCACAGCAGGCTTGAAGCTGCTCGCGGATCTTGGTGGCCTTGGCGCGGACAAGGTCGGATCGACCGCCGATCTCATCGGTGAAGATCAGCCCCTGCCGCTTCAGGACATTGACGTCCGGACCGACTGCAGCCTTCAGCGCATGAAAGACGCGGACAAGGAAATCCTTGTCGTCTCGCGAAAGAATATCGGAGGCCGGCGACGCAACAGGTTCTGCCTGTGCTTCGATGTCGCCGGCCTCCGGTCCGCTCTCCTGGGAGAGGGATAGATCGGCAGCGGGGCCGGAGGGGGATTCAACCCCGCTGCCTTGGTCACCGGAAGCGGGGGACAGGGCGTCCGGTGATTGGTGTTCGTTTCCAGCCAAGCCAGAGGCCGGGGCTGTCTCTCGGATCACAAAGGCCGCGTCGAAGCCCTCGGCGGCTGGTGAACCTGCCTGTTCGTCCTGCTTGGCGATATGAAGCCGCTCCTGCAGCGACGGAGTGACATCCTTCGCGGTGGTCGGGCCAAAGTGTTCCGCCTCGTCGCGGTCATAGACGCCGAGGATCACTTCCGGACAGTGCCGACGCGCCCACGAGCGAGCGGCAAAGTATCCGAGCTGCTGGCGAGGATCCGATTTCCACAGTGGCGAGTTCTTGGTCGTGATCGCGCCGATCGGCGGCGTCTCGTATTCGCATTCCTGGCCGTCGAGGGTGCCCGTGACACGGCACGACAGAGACTCACCTTCGCCAAGGAACTCATACCTCAGCCGCCCTTTAATGCCGGAGCGCGTGTTCACGACGGCAGCTATAAGCTGGGCCTCGTAGGCAATGGCACCCTTGACCGCATAGGACTTGGAAGCGACCGCGAACGGCGACATCTTCCATTCGAGCGCTTGGAGCGCGACGGCCATGCAGGCGCCAGCATTACCCCGAAGATGCGGGGGCAGCGCGATGTCGGCTCGGCACATGACTTCCGCGAAACGGATCACTTCGCCCAAGTTCTGCGGCGCGATACTCGATCCGGCACCACCGGCGGCAATGGCGATTTCTTTGGTCGACGTCTGGTCAGTGGTGACAAGCTGGTTCACGCTGCTTTTCCTTCGATCTCGGGGAGGGTGCTGTCCTTCTCGTACCTGTCGCTCCACCACTTCGGCGCCGACCATGTGAAGGTCGAATCCGGATAGGTTGGCCAGTCGCCAGCGGCGAGGCATTCGGCGAAGGTGTTGAGCGCGCGCCGGTTCTGGCGCATGGCAATGTGGATATCGCCGTTGTCGAGCGGCTTGATGTTGAACGCGTAGGGATAGCTGGTCTCGACGAAGAGCAGCACCGCCTCGGTGACCTGCTTCTGCCCAACCGCCTCAAGGCAGGTGATTGCCAGCGCCATTTGCTGGAGATAGCCGTAGTTGACGATCGAGCGACCGACAGCGACGGGAGAGGCGTCAGCGCACGTCTTCAGATCAGCAATGATTGCGTCGGCTGGGATGCTGTCCGGCCGCGACTTCATCCAGGCGCCGGTTTTCTGGTCCTTGACGATGATGGATCGCTCGATGCGACCGCGCAGTAGATCGACAGCGACTTGGTTCTTCGCCAGCCGCTCGGCCATGCCCTGAATGTCTTTGATCTGGCTGGCCAACAGGACGGTCTTGCCCGCCTTGCGTTGATCAGCCAGCCATTCGCGACAGACGGTCGAGTTGCCGTTCCATGGCTTGAACTCGCCGGTTTTCGCATCCGGATACGTGTCCGGTCGAGTGACGTAGTCGTTACGGAAACCGTCTTCGGACAGCAGCAGGGTGTGAACCGCGCGGCCGAAGTCGAGCGAGGGTGTCGTTTCGTCCTCCGGCCGATCCGGGTTGAGATAGGATGTCGCCCAATAGTGCAGCGGCGACCGGTTCTCGATCTCACGAAGGCCGCTCGAGGAAATCGACGGCCCGACGGTCAACTCCCCATGGTAAGCGCCCATCGGGATTTTCCGGTAGATGCCCGGTTCCGATATCGGCTTGCCGTCCCATGTGCGCTCGCCGCGATATCCATGCACGATGTTGTTCGTGATCTGGCCAATGGACTGCATACCGTCGACGTCGTTGTCGATCTTTGAAAGCTGGTCGGTCATACTGCGTTCCTTGCCCGGTAGAGCTCGCCGGCGATGCGGATGTAGAGGCGACGCGCCGCGTTGATGTCGTCCAGCGGCGGGCCAGAGCCGGCCTGCTTCGCGGCGTCGGCCTCGTCGACCAGGTTGCGGATGATCTCGAGCTGGTCGAGTGGGGCCTTGCCCTTGATCGCGGCCGCAACTTCCTCTGAGAAAAAGACTTGCGCGCTCATGCGAGCCATCCGGAGATGATCTGGACGCACTCGAAGCCGGTGCGTTGCTGACAGGCGCAATCGAAGTCGTCGTCATCGCCGAAGAAATCTTCGTCGTCCGACCAGCAATCAGGGTCAGGGCAACCATCGCAGCCGCAACCGCCAAACTCGTCCGAGCCGCAGCAGTAGTTTTCGCAGGCGTTGCACATCACACGGCCTCCACGATCTGGCGTGCAGACCGATGTGCGGCGTCGGTGAGCTTGCGCTGCCATGCCGAATTGCGCGGCGACCAGTTCCACCCAGAGCGTTTCAATGCCGTGATCGTCTCTGCGTCCGGCCTTCCTCCGAATAGAATCTGCACTCGGTCGAGATCGAAGTTCTTGACGATCTGGACGCCGTTGACCTCGAGGGCTTCTGTGCCTGTCGGCGCGTTAGGATCGATCGGCGCCAGTGGCTGGCCGATCTTCTTGATCTCCCGCAGAGCGATGGCACGGGCTCTGGCAGACCAGTCGTAGAAAGCCCGCGCCTTCTTCTCGTAAGTCGCATAGCGCTTTTCATTGCGCGCGGTTGGGAAGCGAGCAGGGCCGGCGATCATTGCCGACATCAACCGGCTTCGTGACGCCCACAGCTCATTGTTGAATTTGATGTAGCGGACGCGGTAATCCTCAGTCGCCTCTGCGGCGAAAGCCAGCTTCTCTCCAGAGTCGGCTACAGCCTGCAGAGCTTCGTAAAATTCACGGATGGAGCTGATATAGCTTTCGACCTCCCCCTGGCCGCGCCGCTCCGGCGTGTGGCTGGTGCCTGCATGGGCGTGGATAGCTGCCTTCAGGTCAACGTCGCTGGCCAGTGGTTCGCGATAGATTGCCATCACGCAGCCCTCCGGCAGTCGCGCAGCGCGCGCATTTCGAGCTCCTCCTCATCCCGCCAGATGCCGAACGAGGCATAGGCGCCGGACAGAGCAAATGCGGCCTTGCGGTTGAGTGGGACGATGGTTTCGAGCGCGGCCTCGCGACGGTCTGCGCACCAAGCCGGGAAAGCCTGCTCCAATGCCTCGCGAATGTTGACGCCCCGATTGAGCGCCAGTGGAAGATCGACGGTGCGCGCGGCTGAATAGGTCGAGGTCGTCCAGTATGCAGCGCGCTCGGCCGCTATGGCTTCGATGGCGCTTTCGCGGATGTCCTCATAGCCGTTGTTGTAGACGTCGATCGCATCGAGCAGCCGGCGGCGAACCGAGAGCGGCGTTTCCGTCATGTAGTCCGCGACGATCTTTTGGTAGGCGCTCATGTCCATTCCCTCGGTGGGTATAGACGGATAATATGCGCAAACGGATAATAGTCAACAAAGAAAATGCGCAAACGGATAAAGATCATTGCGCTAACGGATAACGGCGTCTAAAGGAAAGGCACCGGCGGGAATGATCCAACCCGGGGAGAGATAGAGCGGCGACCGGGTGCAACTCCCGTGCAGGTGAAGCCGCAGGCGCGGGAAGCGAAAGTCCTACCGTGCTGCCTGAAAGTGAGGACGGATTGCTGAGAGGCGTCCTGGCATGTGTCCCATCCCGGCTCCGGCCTTCAGGACTCGGCCATAGCTCTCCCGCTCCTTGGGCTCAGCTCATGGGGTAGGGGGAAGCTGTGGCGGAACCCTCCCTCACCACCCTTCAAAACCGAAAATTCACCATCACAGATTAACCATTAACCTGAAGGAGAATCTTCCTATGGCTGAGACGTCAATCGAATGGACTGACGCGACGTGGAACCCCGTCGCGGGCTGCACGATCCTGACAGCCGGCTGTACGAACTGCTACGCGATGCGCATGGCGGCGCGGCTGGAAGCGATGGGTATGGACAAGTACCAGGGCCTTACGCGCAAGACCGGCGGCAGGGCGAAATGGACCGGCAAGGTTGTGACCGATCCGAAATCACTGACGATCCCGGCGACATGGTGGAAGCCGCGCCGCGTGTTCGTGAACTCGATGTCCGATCTATTTCATGTCGATGTGCCGGCCGATTTCATCAGGCAGGTCTGGACCGTGATGGAAGAAACTCCGCGACACACGTATCAGATCTTGACCAAGCGGCCTGATATTATGGCTGACATACTGACTAGAGGCGACTTCCCGATTCTGCCGAACGTTTGGCTTGGGACAAGCGTCGAGGATAGCCGTGTTCTCGAGCGACTCGACCATCTGCGTTGGGTGCCGGCGGCGATCCGCTTCGTTTCGCTCGAGCCGCTTATCGGATCTGTTGCTGGCGCAAACCTGGCGCATATTCACTGGGCGATCGTGGGCGGCGAGTCCGGGCCTGGCGCCCGCGACATGGATCCGCGCTGGGTCGACGAGATCGAGGGTATGTGCCGGCGTAGCGCGACCGCCTTCTTCTTCAAGCAGTGGGGCGGCCGCAACAAGAAGGCCACCGGGCGCACGCTTAATGGCCGGACCTACGATGAGATGCCGGTTACCGCTTCGCTTTGAGGATGTGATTGCCGATCCTGGTGGCGAGACCGATTGCCTTTGGTTCTGGATTGGAGATTGCCAGGAAGAGCGAGAAAGCAGGGACATTTCGATCAGTTCGAAGGCGAACCGGCGGCAGCACTTTGGGGAACAAACTTTTAAGGCGACTTTCAACGAACCTTTCCATCGAATCAACATCCGCGATCCGCTGATGCGTCTCGTCTACGGACCCGAGAAGGTCAGTTACAATTTTGCGATTATACCACGCCCTTTCCCATTCGTCGGTTCCCAGCATACGAGTGATGGCGGCACGTTTTTTTGGGGTTAGATTTGCTGGGTCATGGGAGGCTTGGCGAAACAGTCCGGCGAGTGAGACGAGATACCAAACGTCGATTGCTTCCGTCTGTCGGACGAGTTCGAGAGTAGCCCAATCGACGGCCATTCCGTAAGGGTCGAGGAACATAACAGCGCGTTTGCCGGCCCAGCGTTTAGCTGACAACTCACTTCGAATCGCAGCGTTCGCGTCGCCGCGTACGATCTCGATATCTCTGCCGGGATAGGTGGCTGCTAGAGCTGCAAGTGCCTTGCAGTGAGCGCGCCTTTTGTCCATGAAAATTACTCGGTCGAATGCTGGCTTGATGTCGAGAGCGATGCGCGCCGAGCCCTTGCGATGCTCTACCCGCTCGGCGATCTCGGGAAGCCAGTTTAACGCCTCGACCTTCTTGCTCTTTACCGTTCTTACTCCGGTGCCTGCGAAAGCATCGATATACCACAGGGCAGCGAACTTGCCTCGAAGGGCTGTGGTAAAAGCCGTTAGGTATTCCTCGATCAACGACAATTTGAGGTCAGTTGATACATTGCCGAATTCGTGATCGGCGTTGGTAGTCATTGCCCCTCCGTGCCCGCCTGGCGCCGGCTACCTAGGTACCATGCTTTTGACTCGAGCTGCCCAGGTCACTTCCATGTCGAATAGCGGGGCTTCGGTGTTGGACAGAAGGTGATAGAGGCCTTCTGTCTTCGATTTCTTGATCTGCTTCACCAGCACCCGACCATCGATCAGTCCGACGACGCATAGGCGCCCGATCAGATCTGACGTGACCGGCGCTCGCACATCGTCGTAGTAGACAAGCCAGTGCTGGAACAGCGCCCCTAGGCTCTCCCCGCGGATCTCGACAGCGACAGTGTCTTTGGTCGCGCCCTCGGGTGCGGGCACGGTGCCAAGATCCGTCGCATCATAGAAGTGGGCGGCCGCTCCAGCGCCGACATAACCGACAAGCTTGACACTTGATGGGATGTTGTTCGTCAGCTCGTGGACACCAAGCACCTCGTCGTACAACTCGTTGATGGCATCACGGCGGTGGCCTTCCGGCTCGGAACCAGCAAGCCACCTATTTACGGTCGATTGCGACACGCCAAAATGTTCAGCCAGGTCCTGCTGCTTGCGGCCGGTCGCCTTCATGATCGCGCGGAGCTTTTCTTCGATCGTAGCCATGCTCCGGACGCTACGCGGCAGCGCGGATAAACAAAAATCCGCTTGCGCATAAATTTCCACTTGCAAAGTATCCGTTTGCGCATATTATCCGCGGCATGAGCGCCATCCGATACATCCGCCGCGAAATTTTCAAAGCCACACAGGCCGAGTTCGCCGCCCTTGCCGGTGTCACGCAGGCCAGTGTCTCGCGATGGGAAACCGGTGGCGCTCCGACGCTCGACGAGATGCAGGCCATCCGTAAAGCGGCCGCAGATCGCCAGATCGAATGGAACGATGCGTGGTTCTTCGAGCCCGCTCCCAGCTCGGAGCAGGCCGCATGAGCCTCGCTCGTCAATTCATCTCTACGGATAAGGTTGAGGCGCAGCGCGCGTTGCTGTCGGGCAAGGCGACCACGAAAGAGGTCGTGACAGCCACGATCGTCGGCAGGCTGCCCGGCATGATCAAGGATGCCGCGAGGAAGCTGGCGACAGCCGCGACGGCTGCCGAAATCCTCGATGCCCGCGACGCCGCCAAGATCACCTACACCACCGCGCAAATCTCCGGCCGGATCGCGAAGGCCAAGGGCGCGCATGATCAGGTCGTCGCTGCCGCGCACCGCGCGCAGGCTGACGCCCTTGATATCGAGGCGGCCGCGAAACGCCGGCTGGCCGACGAATACGATGGCGCGCAAGAGCGAGGTGAGGTTTCCAAGGGTCGTCCGAAAAGTCTTCCAAACGGGAATACTTCTGCAACCGCCGCACAGATCGGCATCCCCAGCAAAGACATCCACGACGCGCGGCAGATCCGCGACGTTATCGCGGCGAACCCCGCAGCGGTTCGTGAAGCGCTCGACGACATCCTTGCCAAAGGAGATGAGCCGACCCGCGCAGCGCTTCGCAAGGCGCTCGCGCCGGCGGCAAAGCAGGTTCGCGCGGAGGTGCAGACGGCAAAGAAGGGCCGTCGCGTCGAGCGCGAGGTCATTCTTGCGGAAAAGATAAAGGCGCTGCCAACCAAGCGGTTCGGCGTCATCCTTGCGGATCCCGAGTGGCGCTTCGAGCCATACAGCCGCGAAACCGGCATGGATCGGTCGGCGGACAACCACTATCCGACCAGCGCGGTCGAGGAGATCATGGCGCGTGACGTGCCGTCGATCGCCGCCGATGATTGCGTTCTCTTTCTCTGGGCGACGGCTCCTATGCTGCCGCAGGCGCTGCAGGTTCTTTCCGCCTGGGGCTTCGCTTACAAGACGCATGCGATCTGGTTCAAGCAACGCTCCGGCGAGAGCAGAGGAACTGGATACTGGTTTCTCGGCGAGCATGAGCTGCTTGTGGTTGGGACGCGCGGCAATGTCGTCGCGCCGGCCATGGGGACGCAGTTCCGTTCCGTGTTCGAAGCTCCTGTCGGCGCTCATTCTGAAAAGCCAGAGGTTTCTTTTGAGATCATAGAATCATACTTCCCGACCATTCCGAAAATCGAGCTGAACCGGCGTGGTCCAACGCGGCCAGGCTGGGATGCATGGGGACTTGAAGCAGAGGAACCTCATTCGCTTCCGACCTCCTCCCCGGAAGCGGAGACGCCGGCAGGTGACGGTGGGAGCCGCGCACCTGCCGGCAACGATTCGATGGTGCCGGCATGACCATCATCTGCACCGAAGACGGCAACTGGCTGGCATTCGTTCCGGGGATCGGAACTGTATGCGGCTCCACGCGGGATTCGGTGATCCGTGAGATAGCGCGCCGCAAAGCGGCACAGGGGAGGGCGGCATGACCGGTCTTACCCCGCGCCAGTCGGACGCCTTGTCGTTCATCCGTTCTCACCAGGCCAAGAATGGGTTTTCTCCCAGCTATGACGAGATCGCCGCAGGCATCGGCTTGGCGTCCAGAAGCCGGGCCTTTGATCTGGTGAAGGGACTCGAGCGCCGGGGTGCTGTTCGCACCCGTCCCGGCATGAACCGAACGATTGAGATCATCGAAGGGCAGGGCGCCGATTTTCATTTGAAGCGCATCCTTGATGCCATCGCGTGCAGCGGGTTCATCGGCTCAACCGATCCGATCGTCGACGAGGCACAATCATTTCTCGGGAGGACAGCGTGAGCCTCCTTGCCATCTCACTTTACGTGCTTGGCGTGATCGGCGCGGCTGCGGCCGTAGGGCGGGATGTACCCGCGGGCTTGCGCGAATGGATCGTCATCATTTGCTGGCCGCTGGCGGTTGCCTGGGCGGTCGGATCGGTTCCTGTCTCCAAGCTTCGGGCCAGGTTCGCCCGATGAAAACAGATCCATCTGCGCGCTCGAATGAGCTTGGCCGTTCGATCGAGCGCGCATTCGCATTCCTCCCTGCTTTTGATTTTTCGCCGGCCTTTCCGGTCGGCTCAGTCGCCCGTGGTGACGGACACACCATAGGCGAAAGGAAACCAGCATGTCCGAACCAAGACGGTGCGGATCCGCACCAAAACGGGGCGAAGTCATGAGTACGAGTATCGCGGCGAAGGAGGCGTTCGAGTTGCTGAACGCCGCCACGCAGAAGGAATGGCGCGGTTGGGGCGACACTCGCACCGCTGCGCGGGACAGAGCGGCGAAGGAGGCCGGGCTGACACCGGCCCAGGCGGAGCGCCTGTGGAAGAACTGGCAGACGCTCAAGTTCCCGAACGGAGACGTCTATCGCCTCCTTCGGAATAAGTACGGGCATCTCTGCGCGTGGATAGAGAACGCCGCCGACCAGATGGAACGCGAGCGGCAAGAAATCGAGGAAAACGATGCGACTGATCAGGGCCATCTGCCGGGTGGTGGCGGAATGGCGAAAGCTGCGCAAGGCGCGGCGGAACGGGGGATGAGATGAACGAACACACCCGCCAAGTTCTGGCTGCAACCTGCCTGTGGGGATTTGTCATTACGGCCGCCTACGCGCTGGTGCTGGCTGTGACCGTCGGCACTCAACCCTAACCCGACCAAGGAGCCTGGAAACACGATGAGTGCAAAACGCAAGGCAAGTGCAGTGAACGGCCAGACCGAACGAGAGCAGTGGGAGGAACAGCAGTTCCTCAACGGCTTCCGCCAAATCAAGGAACACAAGTCCGACATCGCCGGCACGACTGGCGAGATGGCCGGGATCTACGATCGCCTGAAAAAGCTCGGCTTCACCAAAGCTGATGTGAAATGGGCGCAGGAGCTCGACGAAAAGGACGCGACCGAAGTCATCGCCACCATGGCGCGCCGATTGCGCATTGCCCGCATGTTCGGCCACGGCGTCGCACGGCAGATTGAGATGTTCGACGCCGACCGGACGCCGGCCGACGAGCGCGCCTATGGCGAAGGTCTCGCCGCCGGCAAGCTGCGGAAGGATGCGGCAAATCCTTACGGTGCAGATAGCCCGCAAGGCCAGGCATGGCAGCGCGGCATGAACGACGGCACCGAGTTCATCAACAAGGATCTGGCCAGTCAGTTCGAGCCGTCTGGCGATGAGCTTATCAAGGGCAGCGAGGATCCGGAATTCGCTGGCGAAGAAAACCTCGAGGCGGCGGAGTAAGCCAAGTGCTGATCCTCGGATTGGACATCGCCACGGTGACCGGATTCGCATGGTACGAGCCCGGCTCCTCGCTCGCGTCGATCAAGACCGGGCTTATCAAAGCCGTGGGCGAGAACGCCGAGGAAAAGGCTGCATCGCTGGCGCAACAGCTTGTCGCGCTCCTGAAGCCGGGCAGGCCGGATTTCGTCGCCATAGAACAGCCGATGCGCAACGTGGTGTCGTTCAAGAAGACGCGCGACACGCTGGCCGGCCCCGTCGACGAGCAGACGATCAACCCGAACGCGCTCCAGCTCTCCAGCTTATCCGGCGCTGCAGTCGGGATCATCGCCGCCTATCGCATTCCGTGGGAAACCATCCCGTCGTCGACATGGCGAAAAGTGTTCCTCGGCGAGGGGCGCCACGCCGGCCGTGACCGTGCGGGCTGGAAGCGCGCCGCGGTCGACCGTTGCCGGATGCTGAAGATAGACGTGCGCAATGCTGATGCGGCCGAAGCGGTCGGCATCGCTTTCGCCGGCGAGAATTGCCAGACCTTCAAGATGATGCGGGCGAGGGCGGCGTGATGCAATCAAGTCCAATGGACGCCGTCGTCAGCCATAGAAAGCAGACCACCGGTGGTTGGAAATCCGTCATCGGTTTTCAGCTTGTA
The DNA here is from genome assembly GCF_053848065.1 of Mesorhizobium sp. BHscii. Classification (NCBI taxonomy): domain Bacteria; kingdom Pseudomonadati; phylum Pseudomonadota; class Alphaproteobacteria; order Hyphomicrobiales; family Phyllobacteriaceae; genus Mesorhizobium; species Mesorhizobium sp. BHscii. The sequence goes on from NZ_JBSPKW010000024.1 coordinate 22,775, forward strand.
GACGGTTTCCCGAACGTGTCCGAACGCATCGCGATATGCGATGACAACGATCGTCCACAGGATGTCACTCCCGCTCCAGCATCTCAGCTTTTCAATCACGGCCGGTGGGGGCTCGACCTCAACCGGGTTTGCGATCTTCGGCCCGATCATAAAGCTGGACCGGGCGTCCTTTTCGATCTGTGGCTTTGCCAAATTGGGCTCGTTCACCCTGCATCGAACCACACACTGAATGTTGTCAGCCGGTGTCGCTCCTTCGTTCCGCAGAGCAATTCGTATCATGGGCTGAGCACTGCTGAAGTCATCGATCGTGATTTCACTCGCAAACAGATATGCCCGGAGAGAGCGCTGATTGGATTCGATCTGAGATTTCACCGTCCAGATCGCCATAACCACTGCGCCGATCGCGCCAATTGCGGCAATGGCTGTCGAAATCGCCGACAACCATTCACGTGCGCAATTCGCGGTATCGGGATCACAAAAATTGGTCCCGTGCTGAAAAGCAAAAGACATGGCCGAGATTGCTATGCCACCAAGCAATCCGCTCGCGATGGCTACAATTACAAGCCCATAATACTCGCCCGACTTCATACCCTCGGACATAGCACATCACGACGAAATATTGCGAGGGCCGCATGAATGTGGCTCTACGTTCCCAACACGTCACTCGCCTTGCCGGCCGAGGCTCCGCCGGCGCAACTCGCCTTATTCGGATGATGGAGGAGACAGTTGCGTCTTGAGCCAATCAATCGTCTGGAGTCCTCCTCGATGGAGCATCCTGTGGCAGTTGCTGCATACGCAGGAAAGTTCTGTAAGTCGCGTGTTTCGGCCAGGTTCGGACAGTGCAATAGGATTGTTGTGATGGACTTCGATGAAACCATCGCCATGGCTACCGTATCGCTCTGCGAAGGTGACATCACAGACGTCGCAGGCCAACTTACCGGTCTTCTTGAGAACGTCCTTCTTCTTTTTGGATGCAAGAGTCCAATCTCGCTCCCTGCGTCTGTGTGCAATGATGATGACCGACCCCTCGGCCGAGCCCTCATCCGACTCTCCGTTGTCGTCCCCCGTGATGCCATGCTCCATCCCGTCTCGAACAATAGCGACCGCGATTTTGAGCGCTGGCATATCGGTGGCGTATCGTTTCCATACGGCGACCTCAGTTTTGCTCCCTCTGGACAATCCAACCCGTCCATTGGCTTGAATGGCTGGATCCAAGCGACGGAAGTTCATGAGCTTCATGTAGACGCCATTGACGTTTCGGAACTTCACGGTGCTTGCACGACCGCTTTTCTCGCCTGCGATCTGCAGCAAGTCGGACAGCGCAACAATCGCAGGATGATTTTTGCCGAACGCGGAGTCCTTCAGGGTCAAATAAACGTCGAGCGCGAGGACGTGCTCGTCCCAGTTCCAGTCGGCATTTTCGCCGGGGGATGTGACGTCGAATCCGAGTCCTCGAAGTTTCTTCGCGACATAGGACTTACCTCCGGTGAATCGATCGGCCGAGAGCGCTTCTTCGCCGGCGTATTTGTGGGCGACGCCGAAAATAGCCTTGCTGTCGTAGTTTCTTCCCTCGAAAACGAGGAAGTAGTCCCTGGCCGCCCCGAAGCCATATCTCCTCAGGAATTCTGCCTTACCCAGTCGGTCGTATTCTTCGATCGCGGCCTTGACTGCGGTTGTTGTGAGCTCAGCCATAATTTCCCCCTCCGTCGTGAGGGCACAAGATGAATGCTCTTCCCCGCGAGTTCAAGCAACCGCTGCCAGATGCCATCGAGGCAGAACAAGCGCTGCTCGGCGCCATCCTTCTCAGCAATGACGCATATTGGCGGGTTGCCGGATTCCTGAAGCCGCAGCACTTCGCCGAAAAGATCCACGGCGACCTGTTCGAAACGATGGGAGCGATGATTGCTGAAGGGCGATCAGTCAATCCGATCACGGTCAAGTCGTACCTGCCAGCTGGCTTGATGGTCGGGGAGATCACGCTATTCGAGTATGTGGTGAGGCTGGCCGGCGACGCGATCGGAACAATCAACGCGTATGACTATGCCCGCGGCATTATGGAAATGTGGGCGCGGCATCAGCTGGTAGGCATAGCCCAAGACCTCGACACCATGGCGCGCAACATGCCGGTCGACATGACGCCGGAAAAGATCATCGGTCACGCCGCCGACGAGCTCACCAGGGTGGCCAGGGAAGGAAACGAGCGCGCCGCTTCTGTCCAGTATGGTGTTATCCTGCCGAACGCTGTCACCAAGGCTGCGCAGGCCAGCGGAGACGCATCTTCGCGCATTCCATGGTTCCTGCCGGAGATCACGTCAGCGCTCGGCGATATCCGCCGCGGCAACCTCGTCGGGCTGATGTCAGACAGTGGTGGCGGCAAAACATCTTTCAGCCTGCAGCAATGCCGCTTTGCCGCCTCGCTGGGCTTCAAGAGCGCGTTCTTCTCGATCGAGGTTACCGACGAGGAAGCGGCGCTCCAAGCCGCCGCGCAGCAGTCGCACATCTCGCTTGGCCGGATCGACGCCTACACCCTGAACAGCAAGGAAAGCGGTGATCTCGAGCGCGAGATGATCACGTCGGCTAATCTGCCCTTCTACATCGTCGGCTTTGGCGAATGCACCCTCACCGATATCCGCATCAAGGCCGAAGCCATGGTGAAAAGCCATGGCCTGGATCTGATTATCATCGACCATGCCAAAATGATCACCCTGCCGAACCCAAAGGACATGTTCGCCGAGCGGATCAACGCGCTCTATCGCGGGCTTAAGGCCATCGCGAAGACCCTCAACGTGGCGATCGTCATTCTGATCCAGCGCAACGATGACTGGAAGCAGCGCTTCCGCGCTAACGGCTCGTTCCGGCCGGTTATGGGCGACGCCTATGGCGGTGGCTCGATCAAGCAAGCGCTCGACGTCTGGTTTTCCATCTATCGGCCGGAGCCGCTCTACCGTGAATTGATCCCGACCATGCCGCCGGAGCGCGTCAAGGAGGGAGAACTGACCAGAAAGCAGATGATGATCCAGAAGATGGACGAGTCGCGCGGGAAGGCCGCGATCATCAACCACAAGCGCCGGCGCGGCGAGCCTGGGCAATCGCCTCAGATCGGGTTCGATGCCGAGTTCACTTTGTTCAAGTCGCTGGTCGAGGATCTGCCGCCAGCCTTCGAGGGTTTCTGATGACCAAGCAGCCATCCAGCAGGACGAGGTAAGGGCATGACGGCCGACTTCCTTCCCGAATATTCCCAGATGCCGGTCGGCAACCGCTATCGCCCGCTGTTTCGTCTCTTCGCCGGCAGCGGATGGAAATATGTCCGCAAGAACGGCGCACCGGTTGAATGCGATTCCGCGAGCCAGGCCATTGAAGCCGCCAAGGAATGCGTCAAGCGCATACTCAATCCTACGATCCGCGCCGAGCAGGCCGAAGTGGTCGAGGACGTCCTCGGCGTCGAGGCATGGCAGCGCGAACGGGCAGGGCAGGCCGCCAGAGATCAGCAAGAGGCATTCGGCGCGCTGATCGTGCGTGGCCGGCAGATCGTGGTCGAGAAGCGAAGGGCACGCGCATGATCGATCCGCGCGTCGAAGCACTCTGCCATGAGTTCGGCATCAAGATTGTCGATCGGCATCGCTATCCAGAGCCGGGAGAGACCCGCGCGGTCGAGACCTTGGCGCGCATCCTGCGCCGGCACGGGGAAGGGCATTTGCGCCTGATGCTGTCGACCTTGGCCGAAACCGAAAACAACAAAGGCCAGCTCGACGAGGTTCTGTTCTGGGCGGCATCCGACATGGTCCGGGCGTGTCCCGAGATTGTCGAGCGCCGCGCTGGCGACTGGCTGACGATGTGGGATGCTTGCCCGGTCGGCGAACTGCAGTTCATTGCCCAGGATCTTCGCGGCGTCGTACCACTAAGGTTTGCACTTGACGGCATGCTATACGAGCGGGTGGTCAAAGCATTTGGCCCGCGGGCAATCCAGCCGGATTTGTTCGATGACCGCAGGAGATATTCGGCATGAGTAACGTCGTAACGCTTCATGGGGACAAGCGCTGGAAAGTGGTTCTCGTCTACGGCCACCAGAACGGCCCCATTACGATCGAGCACTTTCTAGAAGAGATTTCCGAGCTTCATAACGTCATTGAACACGGCCCGGACTGGAACACCCTGATCACGTGCACGGTGACAATCAACCGTACGGACGGTGGTGAGGAGCAGAATAGCCAGGAAAAGAAGGGACGCCATGAACATCGGTGAGATCGCGGACAAGTTCATCCGGGCGGCCGAGATCGAACGCGCTAGCCATGAGCATGTCGGGCCGGCCTCGTTGCGGGCGCAGCAGCTGCCTTATGTCCACACCTATTCCGATAAGCTCGGCTGGAGGAAGGAGGTCGGTGACAAGCTCGATCCCAAGGCTGATCCGCTTGCCGAAGAGCGCAAGTCGTTCTGGGACCGCATCGGCGTCATGCCGTCGGCACAGGAGCTCAGCGAGCTCGAGGCGCTGCATGAGTGGCTCGTCGCCGTGGGCAATGAAAAGGAGCGCCGCGCCCTCCTTGCCTGGGCTCGCTCGAAGGTCGGCGGCAAGTCATTCCGGAGCTGGTGCTTCAAGGTGGAGGGCATCCACCCCAACACCGGACGAGACAGGAAAAACCGCGCTTTGCAGCAAATTTCAGCAATTCTCGCCCGCAGGACATCGCAGAATAGCGAAAGCGCCGAAATCAGGCTGTTGCATCACACCCATGAAATCAGGGATGTTTCGGCTACGGTCACAGAAGATGCGGGCGAACGGAACTGTCTCAATTCGTGGATCGCCGACGGCGCCTTCGCCAAGATCCTTTCATCGGAACATGACGACTTCTCTTGGGCAGCCAAGCGAAATGAATTGAGGCGCCAACGAGAGGCCCGGAGGAAGGCGGCGTAGAAAGCGCGTGGCCGAAACCACGCGCCGAAATTTAACCTAGTCCTTGCAGTCGTCGGCTTGCGCAGCAGCGGTTTTGCTTGCCCTGTTGCTGCGCTTCAACGTCCTGTTGTGAAGTGGCTAAGTTTTTGTTGCCGCCGCCCTCTTCAGTCGCCATCGGCATGGTCGCTCCGTCCTTTTGAGCGGAGTCCTTGTTGTCGGGTGTTGCCGATTTTGGTGTCTCTAACGGCGCATGTGTACCATCTTCCGAAATGCCTGCGGTCTGCTCGGTGCCATTTGACGACGCCGACTTGTCAGGGCAGGCAGCCATTGCTGTCCCGGTGCACATAGAGATCAGGGCTGCGAAGATCAAAGCTGGTGTCTTCATGATACTTTTCCTGGTTGCGGAAGGTGCCCAGGAAAAGAACTGGCAGCAGGTCGCTTTGTTCCGAAGCGGGTGCTCGTACCGCAACCCGTCAGACGCCAGCAGGCCGCGAAGCAGAAGGCGGCATAAAGTTCCTCCTTTGTGAACATGCTTTCGTCATTCTGGCTTTGCCGATATGAGTGGGTCTCGCTTGGGGAGATCGCGCCATTGTGAAAACGATCGCAGCCGGTGTTGGCTTGGGCTTGGTGGGGTTTCTCATCGCAGTTTTCGCAGCGGGCGCCGGACATGGGACAAACATTCCCGGCTTCGTCGTGGTCCCATGGATGATGCTGCTGTTGCTAGCACGCTTCGGGACGCTGATTTTGTTGCTCGCAGCATGCGCCCAGTTCGTAGTCTACCTTTGGTCAATTCGCTCCAAGCCAATACTCGCGCTGCCGATCGGAATGGCTCACTGCGTCGCCGCGGTCTGGGGGATGAATCTCAACGGGATTTTGTTCTGAGGCTGAAGCCTCGTGCAAGGCTGAGGCCAGGAGGCGGCAGCTGAAGGCGGCTTAGTCAGATAGCGTTCCCCATTCGGGGTTCCACTCGACACCATCTTTCAATTCGACAGAGCACTCGACGCCTTCTTTTGACGCCGTGTGCCTAGCGTGGTCCAGCATTTCAGCAGGATCGCCGATTGGCGACCACTCGTAATGGTCCCCTTCGGGAACGGGGCCTCTCTTGTTTATGGTAGCCTTCAGGGTTGAGCCGTCGTCATCGAGATGGATCGTCACCAGATAGAACGGCTTAGTCTCTTCCCCGCTGAAACGGCGGTACGTGGTCATAGGCGCCATGCTGGGTATCCTCCGCCTAAGTTGGCTTTGAACCAAACCACTGAAAGCTACCATGGGCAAGATCGTCATGCTGATCGCGGCGGTGCTGCATCATGCATCATGCCACCGTGAGAGCGTCACTGCTGCCCGGGTGCTGAGCTTTGGCTCTTGAAGCCAACATCCTCGAGTTCGAATGCGCCTGAAGCTTCGTCCACGCTAAGAACCTTAACGAGCATGTTGCTTGGGAAGCACTCATCAATTGATCGAGGCTTTGCGTTTTTGTCTTTTGCTCTCGCGATGATGACCTTCACCCAGCCGTCGCAATGGTCGAGTGCCCAGCGAAGGTTTCTCATCATTTCGTTGTGCCCGGGACTATTCCTGCTATTTGCCCAAATAGGGCCACGTTCGTAGACGCGCCTGTTCCCTTTACGAGAGAATTCGTCCTGCCAAAGAGTTACTACCACCGTTTTGGCATCCTCATTCCTCGCCGACCAACTCCAGTTGACGTTAACAGGCTTCGTTCCGAAGTGAGCAAAGCTTTGAGTGTGGTTAAACTTTTTGGCCATGGTCTTGTGCTCCCATTCCACGGAATCACACTGTGGACGAGACGTTGAGCGACCGAAGCCCGAGCCAAGCCGGAGGTGGGAACGTTATGGAATATTTCATTGCCCCACCCAACGTTTGAAAACAATCAAAGGTAATCAGACGTGGGTCGCGGTGGCAAGAGAAAGTGGGCAGGCTCCGAAGTGCCGACTGAGCTACGGGTTCGCCTTCTTCTTCAAAGCCGTCAACCGGGCGAGCAAAGACGTATATTGATAGACCGCCTTCAGGAGTTCTTTCGCTAGTTCGATCGCAAGCTCGGACTCTTCTTTGCCGATTTTATCATAGTCCTTGGCCTCGATGTGCGCGGCGTCATTACCGAGAATGCGGAGTTCGTCGGCGGCGCTTAGCAGCTCTGTCGGAATGACAGCTACGCTGTTCAAGGCCGCCAGCCTTGCTTTTAAATCTTTGCCTTTGGCCGCCTTGTCCTCGCAGAGTTCCTCAAGCGTCCGTCGTACCATAAGGGCGGCAGCGCGATAGCATCCGGCAGCATGGCATTTGATCGCCTCTTCGAGCGAGGCCAAGATATCGGATGGCAGGTTGGTGGCATCAAAATCGATCACCTCCGGCGGGTAGGAGATCATTTCATCACGGGATGTCGCCACAAACACCAGTGAAAGGCACTCGGGATTGGGGCATTGTCTCATTCCGGCAACGGCAGTCTTGCCGACATGCCGGCCGCCAGGCTCCTCCCACCTGATGAGCCAAGCAACATCGTGGCACTCGGAAAAACCGTGAAACGACCCGGCGTGATGGCAATGGGGGCACCGAAGGGATACGATTGCGCTCCTCTGGACCGCAACGTTTTCCTTCAAAGCAAGATCCACTGGCCGCCTCCTGTCTGAAAAACAATCAAACCCGAATCAAACAATCAAACATGGCACGTGGTGGCAATAGACCAGGCGCCGGGCGCAAGCGTGGTGCACCGAATAAAGCATCAGCGGCGCGCCAAGCGAAGGTTGCGGCGACGGGCGATACCCCGCTCGACTATATGCTGAAGGTCATGCGCAATCCGAAGGCTGATGCCTCGCGGCGCGACGATATGGCGAAGGCGGCTGCCCCTTATGTCCATCCGAAGCTGGCCACAATGCAGCATACCGGCCGCAACGGCGGCCCGATCCAGACCGTCGACCTGACAAAGCTGAGCGGTGATGACCTCGCACGTCTCGAAGACATCTTCGGTCCGCTTGCCGGACCCGGCGACGATGATGCGCCTGATCAGGGCGGAGAAGGCGAGGCGAGAGGCTGAGGCTGAACGGCAGCGGGTTTCTCACGATGCGGAGCGGATCAGGGCAAGGTGCCAGACGCTCGCCGGCTTCGTTCGTGAAGCCTGGCATGTCGTCGAGCCGAACTCGACCTTTGTCCACGGCTGGCACCTGGACGCGATCTGTGCGCACCTCGAGGCGGTAACAGACGGCAGGATCAATCGCCTGCTGATCAATGTGCCTCCGGGCACGATGAAGTCGCTGCTGACGTCGGTTCTCTGGCCGGCATGGGAATGGGGACCGATCGGGCGCCCATCGCTCCGGTACCTGACGACCAGCTACGCGGAGAAGTACGTCAAGCGCGACAGTCGCCGCATGCGCGACCTGGTGCAGTCGGATTGGTATCGGGCGCTTTGGCCTGAGGTGGAGTTGGTCAGGGCGGGCGAGGCGTCGTTCGCCAATACCAAGACCGGGTTTCGTGAAGGTGTCCCGTTCGCCAGCCTGACCGGCGGCCGCGGCGATAGGGTAATCATCGACGACCCGCACTCGACGGAAACGGCGGAATCGGAAGCGGAGCGGCTGAACACAACGCGCATCTTTCGCGAGAGCGTGCCGACCCGGCTCAACGATCCGATCCGATCCGCGATCATCGTGATCATGCAGCGCCTGCACGAGGAGGATGTTTCCGGGCAGATCATCAAGCTTGGCCTCGGCTACGAGCATCTGATGATGCCCATGGAGTTTGAGGTCGACCGGGCCTGCCGGACGTCGATCGGGTTTGAGGATCCTCGTACCGAAGAAGGGGAATTGCTCTTTCCGGAGCGCTTTCCTCGCTCTGTCGTCGAGCGCGACAAGGTGCCAATGGGCTCCTATGCGGTCGCAGGCCAGTTCCAACAGCGGCCGGCGCCTCGTTCCGGCGGCATGTTCCAGCGGGGCGATTTCCAGATCGTCGATGCGGTACCGGCCGGCGCCATTAGGTGCAGGGCGTGGGATTTCGCGGCCACACAGCAAAAGGCGGGGAAGCAGCCGGATTGGACCGTCGGTCTCAAGATGGCGTGGCATGCCGGCACCTTCTATGTCGAAGACGTCAGGCGCGATCGCTGGTCGCCTGGTGATGTCGAGAAGAACCTGAAGAACACCGCCAGCCAGGACGGCTTGGAAGTCCGGATCCGCATGCCGGAAGATCCGGGCGCCGCTGGTAAAGCTGATGCCCAGACCAAGATGAAGCTGTTGGCTGGCTATAACGTGACGGTAGTTCGGCCGACTGGTGAGAAGGCGGTCCGCGCCAAGCCAGCATCTGCCCAGGCCGAGGCGGGCAACGTAAAGCTGCTTCGCGCCGCGTGGAATGAGACCTTCCTAGATGAGGTCTGCTCGTTCCCCAATGCGCAATTCGACGATCAGGTCGATGCCTTCGCCGATGCTCTGAATGAGTTGGCGCTGGGATCGACCTTCACGCTCGATAACGTTTAGGTATCGGTATACTCCGGCATGTCCTTGAGCTGGTCCTCCGTCCATGTGGTGACGGCGTGAACATCACCGTCTTCGTCACGCATGAAGTCCAACTGGCTGGCCGGAACCGCTACTTGCTTGGCGCCAATACCGAGAAAGCCGCCGACATAGATGATGACTGTGGCGGTACTCCCCGTGCCATCTACACCGGAGACCCGCCCGATGTTCTCATCATCGGGGCCGTAGATCGTGGCATCCTCGAGAATATCGGGTGTGAGTTCCGCCTCAGTTAGGCGGACATGATTGGTGTGGTCCATTGCTTTGGCTCCTTGTGGGTTCGATCGGCCCTAATCCGCCGCAAGGGCCATCTGTTCCGAAGGAAGCCAGGTAGATGGCAAATGTGATCTCGCTGTTTCGCGACAGTCTGACCAATTTGGTCTCCCGCATGGGGACCGAGCGGGATAAGGCATCGGCCAGCTACTACGGCCTGCCTATCCTTGACGACAATCAGCTGCTTAACGCCTATCGGGGCGCTTGGCTGCCGCGGAAGATCGTCGACATCCCGGCGTTCGATTCCGTCCGGGCATGGCGCGACTGGCAGGCGGAAGGGGGTGACATCGAACTGATTGAGTCGGAAGAGAACCGACTCAATGTTCGCGGAAAAGTTTTGGAGGCAAGGGTCAAGGCGCGTCTGTTCGGCGGCGCTGCGATTCATATAGGGGTAGGCGATGCTGATTTAGCCCAGCCACTCGATCCCGAGCGGGTCAAGAAAGGCGGCATCAAGCACCTTACCGTGCTTTCTCGCCGGCAGCTCTCCGCTGGTGAGTTTGAGCGAGACCCGGCATCCGAATGGTACGGTAAGCCGAAGGACTACAAGCTGACGGCAGGCGACAGGGTGCAGATCGATATCCACCCGTCCCGCCTGGCCATCTTCGCTGGCAATGCTCAGCCCGACATTGACCTGGTGGCCTCCTCCGATCTCGCTTGGGGCGATAGCGTCCTCTTGGCGGTGATGGAGGCGATCAAGCAGGCGGATAACACCTCGGCCAACATCGCCTCCCTCGTGTTCGAGGCGAAGGTCGACATCATCCGCATCCCGAACTTCATGGCGAGCCTGGCCAACGAGGATTATAAGCGCAAGATCCTCGAGCGCTACACGCTGGCCAACACTTCGAAGGGCATCAACGGCACACTGATGCTCGACAAGGAGGAGGAGTACGAGAGCAAGTCGACTTCATTCGCGACCTTGCCTGATGTGCTCGATCGGTTTCTGCAGATCGTCTCCGGCGCGGCCGATATCCCGGCCACCCGTCTTCTAGGCCAAGCCCCGGCAGGAATGAACGCCACCGGTGAATCGGACCTCAGGAACTATTACGACCGGCTCCAGGCTATGCAGGCGATTGAGATGACACCGGCCATGGCGAGGCTGGACGAGTGCATCATCCGCAGCGCCACCGGCGCGCGGGATGCATCGATCTATTACGAATGGGCGCCGCTCTGGGGCATGTCCGACAAGGAAAAGGCCGACGTCTTCAAGACCAAGGCCGATGCGGCGCGCGCCATTGCCGGCGGGAGTGGTCAACAGCCCCTTATCCCGATCGATGCGCTGTCCGACGCCTTGGTCAACGCCCTTGTCGAAGATGGCTCACTCCCCGGGCTGGAAGCGGCGATCGACGAGTATGGCAAGCTGAGCGAGCAGGAGCCGGATGACGAGGAACTGGCCGCGGCGGGCGGGCGCGGAACCGACCAAACATTGACTATAGGTCGTTAGGCCTTCTCGAAATACATATATCCGACTTTGCCAGTGCCTCCATGGTTCATGCCTACGATCCAGAATGCGTCCTGATCATAGTGTCGTATTAGATGCCTACTGATCAGGTTTCGCATCAACTGTGATGCCGAATGGATGTCGTCAAGTTTGGGCGCCACGTTTTTACCCAAGTTCTTGACGGAGCCTTTGTGCAGGATTTCTCCGCACCTCCTGTAGAGCGCGACAAGACCGTCTCTCGTCAACGCATCTCCGTTGAATTTCGTAATTGTGCCATGTGGCACGTCTTGAGCGGCCAAGGGCTCCGGGAAGAAGTCAGGGTAGGCTTTTGCCATTTCATTTACGACTTTGTCTGCCTGATAATCCTTCCGTACCCTCGAAATGTTAGGGACGTTGTCGTGCATCACAGCACACCCTAGAGCTATAAGTTCGCAAACCATCCTAATTTGTAGGTAGCAGCTCTCTTCTCTCAAGTTCGCAGGCGTTTGGAGTTGGCCAGACCTCAGGAAATCCAACCATGCGAAGCGCACTTTAATTTCCTCCATCAGCTTGATGTACGTCAGCACTGATTGTTCGTTCGTCGCCATCGCCCTCGGCCTCCATAGTTCTCTCAGTACTCTTGGAAGGATGCTAGCTGACGCAATTCACAACGTCGCGGCAATCGTGCTGGGGGGGAGTGTTCGAGGACCTGAGCGGATTAGCGACGGGGCTTGATGGCGTCATCCGCGCCCATCGCAAAGCCCCACTGGTATTCGGACTGCCCTCTCGCTCGGCGATACTGCGGAATATCCAGCATCTCCGCGGCTCCTGGCACTGAAGCCCAGCCGTCTCGATACCCGTCCTCATACGATTTGTCGGCATTCTTAGGCACGTTGGTCATTGTCGCCTCCATCTTGTGACAACCTACAGGAACATCCTAGCGATGCAATTCACCGATGCTGTAACTGTCGCGGGAACGCGCCGGACTGAGGACGGCTATCTCGTTGCCGAGGCGCGCTGTGTGCGTACAGGCACCCAGATTTATGCCGGTGATGAGGTCGGCAAGCCCGAGCTCAAAACGGTGCGGGTCTATCGAGGCCCAGATCAGGTGTTCGCCGACGGATCGCTGCAGTCATTCAGCCATGCGCCGGTGACCATCAATCACCCCAAGGAAATGGTGACTGCGGAGACATGGAAGGATTTGGCGGTAGGCGAGGTCAGCACAGCCGCCAAGAAGGACGGCGAGTGGATCATGCTGCCGCTGATCCTGAAGGATGCCGCCGCTATCAAGTCCGTTGAGGACGGCAAGCGCGAGCTCAGCGCCGGGTATTCCTGCACTCTGGACTGGACGCCTGGCACTGCCCCTGATGGCCAGGCCTTCGACGCCCAGCAACAAGACATCAAGATCAACCATCTCGCGCTCGTCGATCGGGCCCGAGCTGGTTCCAAGGCTCGCATCGGTGATGCGGGAGGCTGGGGCATCGCCCCGATCAACGACGAAGAGAAAGGAACCCGGTCAATGACCGATAAACTCCGTACCGTGCTTGTGGACGGCCTGTCGGTCGAAACGACCGATCAGGGCGCACAGGCAATCGAAAAGCTGCTGAAGGACCTGCAGTCTTCGGCGGCGAAGCTCGCCGACCTCGAGACCAAGCATCAGACCGCCATCGCGGCCAAGGATGCCGACCTCGCGAAGGCCCATGCCGAACGTGACGACGCCAAGGCCAAGGTCCTCGACGCCGCCGCGCTCGACAAGCTCGTACAGGCCCGCGCCGATCTCATCGGCAAGGCCAAGGCGATCGCCAAGGACGTCAAGACCGACGGTCTCAGCGATGCTGCCATCCGCAAAGCCGCCGTTGCCGCCAGGCTGGGTGATGCGGCCATTGCCGACAAGGCCGACGCCTACATCGACGCCCGCTTCGACATCCTCGTCGAGGACGCACTGAAGGACGCCGGTGGCGCTGATCAGTTCCGCACCGTTGTCGCCGGCGGCATCAAGACCGTTGACACCGCTCCGGCCTCAACCGCTCACAAGGCCATGACCGACCATCTGTCGTCGGCCTGGCAGAACCAGAAGGGAGCAGCCTAATGCCTGCGGTCCAGACCACTTACAATGCCCAGCACGCACGCTGGATCGAGGGCATGGTCCTCAACATGGAGCCGTCCGTCGTCGTCTCGCGTCTTTGCGAAGACGTCGAGGGCGTCGGCTTTGGCAAGGTCGCCGTTCAGGGTACGGCCGACAACCAGGTCGTCGACTCCGAAGCGACGGCAAAGTTCTGCGGTATCGCCGTGCTCGACGAAACCCAGCCAACCGGCAAGTATGAGCAGTACGCCACCGCGGCGATCATGAAGAAAGGCGTCATCGTCGTCCAAGCCTCGGAGGCGGTCGCCGTCGGCGATCCGGTCTACTACACCCCCGCCACCGGCGTTCTGTCCAAGACTGCGACGGCCAACACCCTCATCGCCAACGCCCAGTGGGATACCAGCACTTCCGGTGCCGGCCTCGCTGCTCTGCGCCTCGGCTAACAGGAGCACCCTCAATGAACGTTCACATCACCCAGGATGCTCAGCAAGTCGCGATGAGCTTCCTTATCCGTCAGGCTTCGCTCATCGAGCCGACGGTCTATGCGACGCGCTACCAGGACATCCAATATCCGTCGCTAGTCCCGGTCGACACCTCGGCGCCGGAATGGATCCAGTCCGTCACGTACTTCTCGATGGACGCGGTCGGTCAGGCGCAGTGGTTTAACGGCAACGCTCACGACGTCCCGAAGGTCGAGATGACCCGCGAGAAGTTCGAGACGACCGTTTCCATGGCCGCGATCGGCTACGGCTACAATCTTGAGGAACTGGGCACTGCCCAGCTGCTCGGCATGAATCTCTCCTCGGACAAGGCAGCCTCGGCCCGCCGCGTCGCGGAGGAGAAGATCGAGAACGTCGCCTTCATCGGCGATACCGGCAAGGGCTTCACCGGCCTTGTCAACTCGTCGACCCCGACCGCGACCACGGCTCCCGCCGACGGCACCGGATCGGCGACGACGTTCGCCTCGAAAATCCCGGATCAGATCCTCCGCGACATCAATGGTCAGCTCACCGGCATTTTCACCGGCACGCTGGGCGCGGAGATCGCGGACACGCTGCTGCTGCCGTATTCGGTGCTGCTCGACCTCTCGACGCGCCGCATCGATGCGGTGAACCAGACCACGATCCTCGAATGGATCGAGCGGAACAACATCTATACCCGCACCACCGGCGGGCAGTTGCTGATCCGTGGCGTGTTCGGCTTCCTCGACACGGCCGGCGCCTCCAGCACCAAACGCATGGTCGCCTACCGCCGCAGCCCGGAGGTACTGAAGTTCCACATGCCGATGCCGTTCCGGTTCCTGCCGGCATGGCAGACCGGGCCGATCAAGTTCGACGTGCCCGGAATCTTCCGTCTCGGGGGCGTCGATATCCGCCGGCCGAAGGCGATCCGCTATCTCGACGGCATCTAAGGAGGCCACGATGAAAGTCACCAACAACCAGGCGGGCCCGCGTGGCCTGAACACCAAAGCTGGCCCGGTCCTCGTCGATCCGGGCCAGACCGTCGACGTCGAGATGGAAGCCGCAGAACTGAAGGTTGCCAAGGCAACTGGATGGTTCGATTTCAGCAAGGGTGCGGCGAAAGCAGAGAGCGACGATGCGCCGAAGGCCGTGCACTACGGCGGCGGCAAGTTCAATGTCATGAAGGGCGAGGAGGTGCTTCTATCCGGCCTCAACAAGGCCGATGCGGACGCCTTCAATGCAATGTCTGCCAAAGACAAGGCCGCCTATATCGAGGCCGCCAAGCAGTAACAAAAGAACAATGGGCCGCCACTGACCGGCGGCCCTAATGTTCAATCCTTCAAGGCATCCCGGATTTTATCCTTTGCCTTGCCGACGCCCTTTTGAAGGGAGCCTTCGGCCTTGTCAGCGGCTCCGTCAGCGCGAAGCTTGTCGTCGCCTGTCGCCTTGCCGACCTTATCCTTCACGTCGCCGCGGAGTTTCTTCGCGGTGCCCTTTACTTCGTCTTTGTGCATCGTCTTTCTCCTTTTTGCGCAGAACCAACGTAAGCGGAACCTGAACGTTCCAGAGTGAGCAGGATCGGCATGGCTGGATACGGTGATGACGCGGGCTTCACGGCCTATGCAGCCGCAGCCGGCTATACCGTGCCCGTTGGTACGATCAGCGCGGCCCGCCAGCGCGGCAGCGCCTATATCGACGGCACCTATGGGATGCGCTTCCCCGGCGTACCCACTGGCGGTCTGGCTCAGGAGCGAGCATGGCCGCGCACTGGCGCCACGGTCTACGGAGCGACCCTTGCCAGCGACCTCATCCCGCAGCGGGTGATCGACGCCAGCTACGAGGCCGCTTACCTCGAACTGAACAACCCGGGATCTCTATCCGTCACGTTCGATCCTGCCAGGAAGGTGAAGCGCCAGAAGGTCGAGGGGATCGAGCGCGAGTTCTTCGAACCTGGTGACGCCAGCTTCTGGGCACCGAATGCGCCGGTCTCTTCCACCATTGACGGGCTACTTGCCCCACTGATCGGCCCTGTGGCAGGGCTTCCTGATATCCTGGTCGTGTGATGGCGAACGCCTTCTATGACGACATGGCCACAATGGCCACGGAAATGCTCGGCGAGTTCAAGCAGGGCGTTGTGAGCCTGGAGCGGGTTACAACGGCCGATTCCGACCCGGCGACACCATGGATACCGGGTGAGGCCACTACGACGGTCTATCCGCTCGATGCGGTGGTGAAGCGGGTCCACCAGCGCTACGAAAACGGCGTCCTGATCGTCGAGACCGGCGACTTGGTGACGTTCGCCGTGCCGGCTGTGGCGCCATCGCTTACCGACAAGCTAATTATCGACGGTGCTGAGCGGGCTATCACGAACCTGACGCCAATCCCGGCGGCAGGAACGATCGTGGCGTGGAAGGCGTGGTGTGGGAGTTAATCCTCCTCATTGGGAATGATATCTCCGGTCTTTCGCTCGATCTCGTCCATCGTCGCTCCAGTGCCCGCGTGAGGCCATAAACCAGGTAAAACTTCCTCTGCGTCCTTCTGGAAATCGCTTTTTGCCCCGACATCGTCGCCTTTGTCGTCCACTCCCGAAATGCCGCTCGGGGAAGCCGAGTCGTCATCTTCGCCATCGCCAGGAGTTTCCTCTCCTGACCATACTTGGTCGTCAGTGTCTTCTAGATAGTCAAGCCTCTCTGCATTGCCATTCTGATCTTGATCATCGTCCGGTTGCTCAGGAACACCGTATAGTTCGTCGATCTCTTGCTCATATTCCTCTTGGTCACGGTCGAAAATAACCTCAACCTCGGCCGCCTGCGTGTATGAAGTGATCTGTAGTAATAACAGAAAGATCAGAGTGTTTCTCACGTGCCCTCCACCAAGGTCCGCATCAACTAAGGAGAATGGTATGCACGCTGAGTATCTGAAACTGCGGACGTAGAAACGAACTCAGCAGCATGCTCAAAAGGCTATCACCCCGCGAGCGGTTCGAACAGCTTGTCTCGACTTATGAGCCGATGCTACGCGCCGCCTTCATTGAGGCAATCGACGACATCCGCTCCAACATCGTCTTGCGCCGCATTGTGGAACGCCTGGAACGCGGCGACATCAACGGCGCAATCGCGGCGATGCATCTCGACGAAGCCGCATTCCGGCCTCTGGACGAAGCGATCCGGCAGACCTTCAACGGCGGCGGTGTTGCCACGGTCGAGCAGATGCCGGCGCTGCGCGATCCGGAAGGCCATCAGATCGTGGTGCGGTTCGACGTCCGCAATCTTGAGGCAGAAGCCTGGCTGCGCGATCACTCGGCGGCGCTGATCACCAACATCGTGGCCGATCAACAAGTCGCCGTCCGCGCTGCACTGGAGGAAGGGCTGTCGCGCGGTGCTAATCCGATCGCAACTGCCCTCAACGTGGTTGGACGGGTCAGCAGGGTCACAGGCGCACGCGAGGGCGGGATGATCGGGCTTACCACAGCCCAAAGCGAATACGTTGCCCGAGCCCGCCAAGAACTGCTCACAGGTGAGCCCGATCAGCTGAAGCGATATCTGGAGCGGAGCAGGCGAGACAAGCGGTTTGATCGCACAGTCACAGCAGCCGTCAGAGACGGTAAATCAATTCCCTTCGAATCCGTTAACCGTATCGTCGGGCGGTATTCGGACAATCTGCTGAAGCTCCGCGCGGACACGATCGGCCTTCACGAAACCTTCGCCGCCTTGGGCGCGTCCAAGGACATCGCCTTTCGGCAGCAAATCGAGCGGGGTAATATCCGGGCCGATCTCGTCACGAAGACGTGGAAGCACACGCCTCAAGAAAAGCCCCGGATGCAGCATGTCGCCATGCAGGGGCAGAAGGTCCAATTCGATCAGCCCTTCATAGCACCCGATGGAACTGAGATCCCGTATCCGCATGCTCCCGGCGTGCCGGCGAGGCACACGCTCGGTTGCAAATGCTTCTGCGAATACAAGATCGATTTCGCCGCGAGATTGGTGCGCTGATGGCCCAGTCGTTTGCCGCTACGGTCGGCGCGTGGGCTTTGAAAGTCGAAGGGGCTCTGCAAGCAATCTTTCAGGAGAGCGCGCAGGAATTGGTCAGCCAACTCGATCAGCTCTTGGTCGACATGGTCTATGCTCAACCGCAACCGGCGGGGTATACGAGAACCGGCTTCCTCCGGGCCTCATTCATGGCCTCGACCACGGGCATGCCGCAACCGACGAGGGATGGCCCAGGCATCTCGGTGCCGCCCGACCACGGCGAGGTGGTCCTAGTCATAAACGGCGCTGACCTCAGCGATACTTTGTACCTCGGCTACACGGCAGACTATGCCGCGTATGTCCATTATGGCGCTCAGGGCAGGGCACCTCGGCCATGGGTGGATCTTGTTGCGCAGCGCTGGGTTGCGATTGTCGAGACCAAGGCGGCCGAAGTGAAACAACGGCTCGGGCTCTGAAATGCCAACGCTACAGTCATCTATCGAGGCGGCTCTGTTCGCCCGCGTTGCCGCGCTCGTGCTTTCGCCAGTCCTGCCGATTGCGTGGCCGAACGTGGCCTTCACCAAGCCGGCAACTGGGTATCTCCGCGTTAATCACACGCCGAACACCGCGCGGCGTCTGTTCATCACGGGGACCGATCCTCATCAGCGCATGGGCTTGTTGCAGATCGATGCTTTCCAGAAACTCAATGCTGGCGCCTCAGCAGCAACCGAGATAGCCGGGCTGATCGCCGCGTGGTTCCCGTGCGATCTGCCATTGTTCCAAGACGGCATCCGAATTCGGGTCACGAAAGCCCCGGACGTTGCCGGCGCGCTATCGGACGATACCCACTGGATGGTTCCGGTGGTCATCTCTTACGAAGCTTTTGCCTGACGCCATAAGCCGCCCCTGGCGAGGGCAATCCACTTAAAACCTGAAAGGAGGCCGTGATGGCCATCAAAGTCTCGCCCGTTGCGGGGTGCCACTTCTATATCGGTTCTGCCCCGGTCAACTTGCCTGATGATGACGTCACCGAAGCCGATTTCGCCGCCGTGACATGGATCGAGGTCGGCCAGTACCAGTCGATGGGCAACGCCGGCGATGCGACCCAGAACATCTCGACTGATCTCATCAACCGGCGCCGCACCATGAACACCAAGGGGAGCCGCCAGGCGCCGCAGAGGAGCGACAATTTCGCCCTCAATCTCAATGATCCCGGTCAACTGGCAATGATCGCGGCAGAGCAGACCGACTACAATTACCCATTCCGCATCGACATGAACGACGCTCCGGTGCCGAAGTCGGCCACGGCAACCATCACGATCGCTTCGCCTGGTGTGGTGACGTGGACGGGCCACAATCTGGCAGCCAATACACCAGTCAAATTCGCGACGACTGGCGCCCTTCCAACAGGCCTGGTCGCAGGCACCACCTACTACGTCAAGACGGTGATCGACGCGAACACCTTCACGCTGTCAGCCATCCCCGGCGGCACCGTAATCGCCACTTCGGGTACGCAGTCGGGTGTGCATACCGCGACGACAATTCCGACCCCGTCAAAGCGTCTTTGCATGGGCATGGTCACGGGCGCTGAGGAAGGCATGGGCGGCGCCAACAGCATCGAAATGCTGAACACCACGGTCATGGTCAACAGCAACTATGTGCGCGTCGCGGCGCTCGGCTAACAGGAGACTGAGATGAAGATCACGAATACAGGACCGGCAGCCCACACTCTGTCGCATGCCGGGCAGGAGTATCTGCTGGCCCCGGGCAACAGCGTCGAGATCGCCCTAACCAAGGAAGAAGCCGCGGCGATTCCGCAGCCATTCGTTGCATCCGGGGAGCCGGTCGCTGCCGCCAAGCCTGAAAAGGCCAAGGCGGACTTCAAGAGCGAGGCCAAGTGATGGCGAAGGCAACACTTGGGATCGGAAACGTCGACATCGAGCTCGACGGAGAGATTGTAACCTTGAAGCCGACCCTGCAGGCGGCACAGGCGATTTCTCGCCAGCGCGGCGGCATCATGGCGGCTATCCGCGCCGTCGGCGAGTTCGACTTCGACGTGATCGTTGCGGTCATTACCCTCGGCCTTGGCGCTACCGGGAAAGAGGCCAAGGAAATTCCCGACCAGGTGTACCGGACAGGTCTACCTGACCTCACCGCACCGCTGATCCGCTTCTTGTCCATCATCGCCAACGGCGGCAAGCCTCTGGACAATGGAGGGTCGGACGAAGACCAGGGAAACGCGGAGAGCCGATAACTCTGGTCGAAGTATATGACGAGTTGGCCGAGATCGCCCTTGGCTGGCTCGGCTGGACCGAGGAGCAGGCTCTCCGAACCGATGTCAACGCGATCCGCGTGGCCTACCAAGGCCGTACATCAATGCTACGTGCCATCTTCGGAGGGGAGGATGAGCCGGAGCGGAAAAAGCAACCAATTACCACAGGCGATCAGTTCGATGCGATGTTCGGCGTCGGGCGGGATTGAGAGCCGATACGAGTTGAAGCCTACCGATCCCACCGGAGAAATCCATGTCCGTTGCTCAACTTGGTATTGAAGTCCGGTCTGAGCAGGCTCGGGCGGCTGCGGCAGATCTGGAGAAGCTGAGCGCATCGTCCGCCCGTGCAGAAGCAGCAGTCCGCACCTTGGGAACTGGAACGGAGCGGGTGTCAACTCAGGTCCGTTCCCTTGTCGCTGGTGCCGAAGCTGAGACACGGGCGCTTGCCATGGCGACGTCTGCGGCGAACAGCAATACGCGAGCTATGGAGGCGAACGCACAAGCAAGTCGTCTCGCGGCCGCGCAGCGCGCCAATCTGATTTTCCAGCTGAACGATGTTGGTGTTTCGCTCGCATCGGGCATGAGCCCCTTGATGGTTGCCATCCAACAAGGGTCTCAAATCGCCACGATCTATGGTCCAGGAGGTCTGGGCAAAGCCCTGGCAGAGACGGGCCGGATGGCCGCGGCTATGGCCGTGCGGTTTGCGCCGCTGGTTGCCGTCGTCGGTGCTGCCTACGGCGCGTACAAGCTTCTCCAGCAGTATTCGGCGCAGGCGGCAGTTGCCGTTGATTCTGCTACTGCAGCCCTCGCCGCTCAGGCCGCACCCCTCAGCGAGGTGAAGTCCGGCATCAGCGAGCTGGTCAGCCTGCAAGGGAAGTATCAAGCCGCCATCAACGCTACATGGCGCACGCAGGACGCTGCCACGGCGGGAATCATCGCGGCAACCGAACGCGAGTTCAACGCGAAGAAATCCCTCCTCGAGATAGAGGTCAGGCGCCAAGAAGCAGCGATCCAAGCCCAGCGTGCCGAGATGGCGGCTGCCGCAATCCAACTCCAGCGTGAGGTGGGGCAGCAAGTAATCACAAGGGCCGATCTGGAGCGGCAGGGATTTGCAGATCCGCGCATCAACGGGGGAGTGCCCTTTGTTCGCTTGCCGGACGACATCACGGGCCTGGAAAAAACCCGCGAGGTTCTCGAAAAAAGCCCACTGAACGACAAGATCAAGGAGCTGCGGGCCAATCTCGAATTGACGGAGATCGGCGCTCAGAAACTACGAGATGCGCTGAAAGCCGCATTCAATGACGGCACGTTGCTGCCTGGCGGAGCAAACAGCGGCACTGTCGCGAGCGACGGCCCGATCCCAATCCCACATTTCCGTGGCATCGATGACATACCGCTGGATATTGAGGTCTACAATGAGCTGATCAAGTCAGGAAACGCGCGACTTGTTCAGATGCAGCAGGAGCAAGCCGGCCTTGGTCTGCTCGGCGCCGCCGCTCAGGCCTATCGGTTTGAAATGGATGCGATAAACGCAGCGGCGGCCAAAAACGTCGAGCTTAATCCAGACCAAATTGCTGGCATTCGTGCCCTAGCCGAAGCCTATGGAGAGGTGGCTGACGAGGCGGCGAGGGCGAAACTAGGCGCTGACCTTGCTTTCGAGCGCTCGCAACAGTTCCTCAGCCCCCAGGAACAGGCGATTGCAGCGAGGTTTCGCGGCACGGGTATCGGGATGAACTCTCTCGAAGCGCAAGCGATGCGCGACATGAACCAGTTCGCCGACGCCAAGGATCTGGCCGAGGGCTTCCTGACCGATTTCAAGTCCGAACTGATGCGCAACGGTGGCGATGTCGGCAAGGCGCTGGGAGAGTCGATCCTTAACGCCCTAACGGCATCGATGGATAAGCAACTGGCGAATATCTTCGATCGCTTGGCGACGGCGTTTGCGTCCGTGATGACTGGTCAGCAGCCTGGCGCGTCGGCGATTGGAGCCGCCTCGTTCGGAACAGTCGGCGGGTTCGCCTCGATGTTGGGCATCGGCGCCAATGCCAACTATGCGCCCGGCGCGGTGACGCGCGCGCCCGTGACCGCAGTCGGACCGATGTCCGCATATCGCGATGCCATCAAGTCGATCGAAAGCGCTGGCAGTGGCGGCTATTCCGCCCTGGGCCCGGTTCTGAAGAACGGCAATCAGGCTCTCGGCGCCTATCAGGTGATGCAGAGCAATCTGCCGTCATGGACCCAGGAGGCGTTTGGAACGCCGATGTCGCGCAGCCAGTTCCTTGGCAATCCAGCAGCCCAGGATGCTGTCTTCGACCAGCAGTTCGGCAAGTCTCTCGCCAAATACGGAAACCCGCAGGATGCCGCCTCCGTCTGGTTCACAGGTCGGCCTCTCGCCGCTGGCGCTGGTGCCTCCGACGTTCTTGGAACCACCGGATCGGCCTATGTGAACAAGTTCAATGCGGCGCTGGCGAAGGCCTCCGATGGTCTCGGCGGCTTCGACAACACCGTCACCAACGCCATCAAAACGATCGGCGGAACGGATGGCGGCGGTCTGGCCTCGATACTCGACGGGCTGAAGCCGGGGAATTTCCAGGCCAATACCTCGCTGTCGGCGATCCTCGGCTATGGTGGAGCGGCCGCACCAGCCCCCGCTGCTAGCGGCGGAGGCGGCTTCCTCTCCATCCTGCTCGGCTTCCTGCCGAATCTCTTCGGCTTTGCCGGTGGCACCGAAAACGCTCCGGCGGGCTGGGCGTGGGTCGGCGAGCGTGGTCCAGAACTGCGCAAGCTGCGCTCCGGCGACGTTATTCGCAGCCATGGCCGCTCGATGCAGATGGCCAATGAGAACGCTAAAGGATCGCGCCAGACAGGCCCGGCGAAGGTCGATCTGCACGTCAATGTGTTCGGCGGCAGCGGCGACGAACACGTCCGGATGCTGGCTCGTCAGGGCGCGCAGGAAGCTATCGGGCAATATCACGAGGCGCAGTCCCGTGGCGGGTTTGGTGAACTACAGCGGCAATATGCTTCGCAGAAGGGCTAGGGCATGGGTCGCTATACCGGGTTGCCCACGCTCGACATCGACTTCATCAAGGCGTCGGAAATGTCGTTCGACACCAAGGGCGGCGGTATCGAGGGCGGTCGCAACGGTCTGGGTGAGTCCGTCACTATCGAGACGACTGGCGGTCCTGTTTTCGTCGCCAGCTATGAGAACTGCCTTGCGCAGCAACCGGAGGAGCACGAGTACATCAATCGGGTAGCTGCCCGGATGAACAACTCGGTCCGCTTCATTAATGTGCCCGTCCTTTCAGATTACGTGGGACCGTTTCCGCTCATCAGGGGGCGGCCAACGCCGATCATCAGCGGTATTCCGCATTCCGACGGTGCGCTGTTTTCCGACGATTCCGGCTACAGCCAGGCAACGGTGTTTGGAACCATGGGCGCCGCGGCCGCGCTCAATGCAGGGCAGATCACGCTCAACATCTTCGGAGCGTCGCGAAAGCTGCGCTGGTCGGATTGGTTCTCGATCTACCATCCGATTAAGGGATGGCGCATCTATCGCTACTGGGAAGCATCAGATCCGGTCGAGGTAACCGCCGTAGTTGATGGCGTCAGCTACACCGGTTCGCAATATGTGCTGGCGCTCGATATTCCGCTGCGCGAGGCGGTCCCTGCCGGCACTCGCATCGAATTCGCCCGGCCGCGTTGCGTCTGCAAGTTCCCGGTCGGCTTTACGCTGGCGTGGCGGGTCAAGGGCTTCATGCGGGCCAATGTCAGCTTCAATTTCGTTGAGGCTTTCTGACCGATGGCCTGGCAGGATCTGATCGGCTCGTACTCCGTCCAGTACGTGCCGCAAGCCGTGCTCGACGCCATGGCGACAAGCCATACCCTTGGCATCTTCTTTCGTCTGGAGACTGATCCAGGCCTGCATATCTGGGCAGGGGTCAACGACATCCCGGCCGGGTTCGACAGCATCGATCCAGACGGGACGGTCTATCTCGGTGGCGGCCGATTGCTGAACATCCCCGCCCTGGAGGTATTGGTCAACGGCCAGTCGAGCTCAGTTGAGTTCGGCATCGCCGGCATCGATCCGTCCACCGCTCAAAAGGTGGTGGACACCATGCCGGATGTCCGCGGTAAGGACCTGAAGATCGGCTTCACTACGCTCGATGAATACTACCAGCCGATGTCCAGCATCGTGGCGCTGTGGACTGGGACGGCGTCGCACCCGACTGAATCGTCTCCTCTTGTAACGGGCGGCGAGAACAAGAAGACCAATCTGAGCCTCGCCGTCGTCTCGGGCACCAACACCAGATCGCGAGCATCCCAGGTGCTGTGGACGCCTGCACATCAGAAGGCTCTCTATCCGACAGACGAGTTCTGCTCGGGCGTTGCTCGGCTCGGCCGGGGTGTCGCGCCGGCGTGGCCAGACTACTAGCCCAAAGGCATCTCATGACCCTGGAAGAGTACATCAGGCTGCCGCACCGGTGGCGCTGGGGAGGCATGGGCGGCGATGACTGCACCACATTCTGCGCCGCGTGGGTATTCGAGGCCACAGGCAAGGACCCCGCCGCTGATCTGCGCGGGACCTACTTCACTGCCGAAGATGCTGCGGCTGTTTTGCATGCAGCCGGAGGCGTCGAGAGCCTCGTCGGGGCAAAGCTCATGGCACTTGGCTTCCGACGCGTCACCGAGCCGCGGGATGGCGATATTGGCATCATTCGTGTGCTGACCGGCTTCGATACGGACGGTCTCGCGGTCAAAGACATTCCTGGCATCAAGTTCGGCCCGCTGTGGGCGGTGATGTCGGCTCGGGGGCCAATGGTCAAAAAGCTTGATTGGACCGGCGTGGCATGGCGCATCGCGTGAACCCACTCGACGACGTCCTGCGGCAGGCGTTCAAGGGTCGCACCGTCTCGTACAGCACTGACATCGGGGCGTTTGAGACGACGACGACACAGGAGTTCCTCGCCTCGGGGTGGAATGGCGAATATCGCTGGCCGGTCCACAAGGATCCGATCTTCACGCCGATCTTCACGGCGATCCTGGGTACCGGCAGCATCTCGCTGTTCGGTGGCTCGATCACGATCTCCTATGCGGCAATTGCCTCGGCCATCGCCACCACAGCCCTGACCGTGGGGCTTGCATATGCGATGGCTCCGAAGCCACCCAAGCCGGAGGACGGTCGTCAGCCGCTGACGCAGCCAATACCCTATCGCTTCTGGGGTGTGGGCGTGGCAAGGCTGGCTGGCGCCATGATGCTCTGGGAGGCTGTCGACAGCGACATGTACTCGGTGCAGGCGATCGTCGCTCACAGGATCAACGGATATGTCGACTTCTATCTCAACGACGACAAGGTCGAGCTAGACGTCGATGGCGGGGCCGAGGATCCTCTGCACTCGAACCGTTATGGCGCGAATAGGGTCCGCATATTCTACAATCTAGGTCTCACTCCTGAGACTGCGTTCCCCGCCCTGGTGGCCGAGCTCAGCGACCAGGGCATCTGGACAGTCAACCATCGGGGCGACGGCCAGGCCTCAGTCGCGATGATCTGCGTTACGCCGGCGCAGGAGAATTTCCCAAAGGCGTTCCCTTATGGCAAGCCGGCGCTATCGGTTGTGGCCGAGCTGTCGCTGTGCTGGGATTTTCGCGATCCATCGCAGGACCCGGAAGATCCGTCGACGTGGACCTTCACAAAGAATCCAGCGCTTCATCTCGCCTGGCACGAATGTTTCAATCCGTTCGGAACCAAACGCGACTTCCGCAAGGCTATCCTGCCGGTGCTCGACATGTGGCAGGAGGAGGCCGATGTCTGCGACGAAGACGTGCCAAGAGCGGCCGGCGGCACGGAGAAGCGCTACGAATGCGGCGGCTTCGACACCACGGAGCAGGACCCGAAGGCCGGAACCAACGCGATCCTCGCCACGTGCGACGGCTGGATGTGCGAGCGCGGCGATGGAGCTCTGCTGTTCGTCGCCGGCAAGTTCCGCGAGAAGTACGTCGCGACGCTGACTGACGCCGACATTGTAGGCTACACCATTCAGCACGACGTCCTTCCGGAGGATGAGTGCAATCGGCTCGTCCCGAAGTTCACCTATCCGGCGACAGACTACACCTCGACCGACACGGACTATTTCGAAGATATTCCGGCCCAACTCAGCGCCGGCCGGGTGTTGCCGCAGGACGGCAACTATCTGTGGGTCCAGCAATGGCGCCAGGCCAGGCGGCTCGCGAAGCGCGAGTTTGCGCGCTTGCGCCAGAAGAAGCGCGGATCGCTGGACGTCCGCTTCACCGGCATCAATGCGGTCTACGCGCCCTGGGTGCGGCTGGCGACGCCCGTGAGCATCCCATCCCTGAACGGGAAGCTCGTCAACAACCGCCGCTCCGTGCTGTCCGTATCTCGGGGCGGCTTCCAGATGACCTTCGTGGTCATGCCTCCGGACATCGAGGCATGGGATCCTGCTACGGATGAAGGTGCCGCACCGCCGGTGCCGCCGAAGCCGGTATCTGAGGGCATCCCGCAGGCCATAATCGACACGATCGCTCCCGTGTCCGGTGGCGGATCAGTCTATGTGCGCGTCGTGTTGGTCGATCCCGATCGGGACGACGTCACTCCGGTCGTTCGTTACCGGGTCGCCGATACTGGCGGCGGTGTGCCTGGCACATGGGTGGAGCAGAAGTTCCCGGATGCAGAGCCGAGCGCAGGCCTGATCGTGCTGAACACCAACCCGGTGCCGACGAACACATCGATCGAAATCGAAGCCAACTACATCGGTTCCAACGGGACGTATGGCGATCTCTGGTCTGATACCGAAACGATCGTCTCGTCGGTCGATACCGTACCGCCTTCGCCAGTGGAAAACGTCGTGGCCACTGGCGGGGTGGGCCAGGTCGCCCTGACCTGGGATAGCCCGAACTCTGGCAACTACTATGCCGCCAATATTAGGCGCAACACAGTCAACGTCGAGGGCGGGGCGATCTCGGTGCGCACCGAATACGGCCCGCCATCGTCCGTAGATGCCTGGCCCGACACTGGGTTGGCGGCGGGCACCTACTATTACTGGATCCGCTCCATGAATGCGTCCGGTGTAGAAAGCACAGTGAGCGTCGCGACCGGCGCCGTCGTCGTCACCTAATTTCTCCAACCTATCGGGATCGAGACCATGGCGAATGAAATTCGCGATGCCTTCAATGCTGCATATGCTGACGGTCCGGTCGGTTCGCCGACGCAGCCACCGAAAGTGTCGATCAGGGAAATCGGTGGTCTGCTTCAGGACACCCTTGACGATCTCGACGTCCGTCTTGATGCCGTTGGCGGCGTTCCGGCCGAAATCGCCGCCCTCGATACTCGTGTTGATGCGGCAGAGGCCGAGTTGGTTGATCACGAGACCCGCATCGACAGTGTGGAGTCACTGATCACCATCGGCGCAAAGACGCCCGTTGCGGTAACCGCCCTCTCGACCACCAACATTGTGATCGCATCCGGCGTCGTCAATGGTGCCACGATTGGCGGCGTGGTCGTAGCCACGGGCCAGACCGTTGTTCTGGCTGGCCAGACCGCGCCGGCGGAGAATGGTGCCTATATCGTCGCCGCGTCCGGTGCAGCTTCGCGGTCCACGGACTTCGACACCAGCGCCGAATTGCTTGCCGCAACGTTCTCTGTGACATCCGGCACGCAGGCTGGCGCCGTATGGGCCATCCGGAACACTGCAGCTATAACGGTCGGCACGACGGCCATCGTAATCAGCAAGGCATATGACCTGCCTGGCGGCACCGCACAGGTCGAAGTTACCGCGGCTCGGCAGGGCGAGGCTTCCCTGTCGGCGAACCTCACTGCGATGAAGGCGTCAACGTCCAGCTTGGCCTTGACTGTCGACACTCTAAACATGATGGGCGGCATCGCCATGTCGACGGCGAGACTTGTTGAAGCCGCCGGAACAGTCAGCCCGTCAGTCTATCGCTCGTATTCCTTTGTTGCTGGCGACACCATCGAGCATGTCGTCGTCGCGAAGGCCGGCGAACGGGCCATGCTACAGCTTATTCATACCGCCGCTGGCGCGGCATACACGGCCAACTTCAATCTCAATGAAGGCGTGGTCGTAAGCACGTCCGGCGCGAATATTGTCAGTGCCAGTATCACTGATCTCGGCGGCGGCTGGTACGAGTGCAAGGCTGTCGTTCTGGTGGCTTCAAACGTCACCAATAACGTGCAGGCTCGCATGTCGGCGTCAGGCACTATCCCCTTCACCGGGGACGGCACGAGCGGGATGTATATTCGCAGTATCATCCTGCGCAAGCAGGGGCTAACAGCAAACCTCTTCCCAAGCAGCGATCCAGCCAACGCAGCGTTCACCAAACAGAACGTCACGGTCACCACCACGACCAGCCCGAATGCGCCGGTCTTGGTCACGCTGCCTGAGACGGTGGAAGACCTTTATGTCCAGGTGTTCGGCCGCATGTCGGCGACGAAACTCGTCGAGCCGGTCGGATCGGCCAGCCCTTCGGTGTACCAAGCCAAGAACGTGGTCTCGGGCGACGCCGTCGTCTGGAAGGTCATTGCCAAGAAGGGCGAGCGCTATCGGCTCAACCTGTTCTCCAATAACGCCGCGATCTTCAACTGCACGTTCGATCTCGAAAACGGCACCGCAAGCGGCACCGGTGCGAGCATGGTCGCGCTCGGCAATGGCTGGTATGAATGCACGGTCACTGTCACGGCGACGGCCTCGGCGTCGACGAACTGGCAGCACCGCATCTTCGCAGCCGCCGGTACGCACCCCTACGTCGGCGATGGCGCATCTGGTCTCTATGTTCAATCGTCCAAGCTCCACCTCAATGGCGGCGCGAACCTCTTTGGCGATTCTGAAAACCTCTCCACTTCCGCGTGGACCAAGAGCGCAGGCGTAACGACTGTCGCCAATGCCGCGCTTTACCTCGGCTTGCTGGCCAACGGGGCTGACATCGGTGGCGATCCCTACGATGACGGCCGCGAAGCTCTGGTCGGCAAGAAATTGGCGGCACTAGGCGACAGCATCACGATCGCCGGCTTTTATACCAGCGTCATAGCCAGCCAGACTGGGATGGTCCTGACAAACCTCGGCGTCAGCGGCGCGTCGCTCGGCCAGTCGACGACAGCATACGCCAGCTTCGGCATCTACAACCAGATTGCGAACATACCGGCAGATACCGAGGTCGTCACAATCGCGGCAGGTATCAACGACTTCGGAGCCCAGGAGGTCGTCCTTGGTGTGCTGGGGCAGACCACCACGGCCACGTTCTACGGAGCTCTGTGGGCCGCCGTCGTCGCCATCAGGACTCAGGCACCGAACGCGAAGATCATTTTCTTCGTCCCGTACAGCGGCGACTCCACCCACGCCACCCACAGGATCATGAGGACCAACGGGCAGGGCAACACTCTGGATCAGTTCATGAGGGCGGTGCGCGAGGTGGCCTTGCTGACCTCGTGCGCCTATCTGGATGTCGGCGGCGAGAGCGGCCTCGGCTACTTCATGCCTGCCTCATCCACTTCAGACGGCCTCCACATCAACGCCGTGGGCGGCCTGAGGTACGGAACCTATTGCGTCGAAGGTCTTCGTCGTCTGTCGCGCGCGGGCTACTTTGGAATCTAGACCGGCATCGATCTGTATGGCAATTACTTCCCGGCGAAACGCCTAGGGGGTTAACATGCATCGGGCACTTAAGCCGGCCATTGGCATTATGAGGGCGGCCCTCGGAAGGTCGCGAGCCGATCGGGAAGCTGAGTTGATGGCTCAGTTGAACAGGTCGCGGGAGCCCTCAATCCTGTTGTTGGGCGATAGCCTGGTGGCAACGTCTCAGGCTCAGATCAACACCCCAAACGTGATAATGGGCGCCGTCGGCCGATCTCGGATAGCTGATGTTTTGGCGATCGCCAGCCGCGTTAAGTCGAACGGCTTGTGGGACAAGGTCGGCGGGATCGTAGTCGGTGTTGGCATTAATGACGCCGAATGGCGCGAGGGCGATGACCTGCAATCGAGAACGATTTATTTCAGGTCGGTGTTGGATGCTATCATACGCGCCAGCCTCGACATCCCGCTTGCGATCCTGACGATCACGGAGCCCGACAGAGTAGGCGTGCATGTCGATCGTTTTAGCCGGGACTTGATCGAACGCCAGAACCATGAAATCCGCGCCGTAGCTAGTCGGGCGATCGTTTTCGATATGGACGCCAAGTTCAGGGCGTCGATCGCGAAAGCCGGCCTAGAGGTTTCGGTCGGCTTTTCAGATGGTGTCCACATCTCAGAGATCGGCTATCGGCACTGGCGACCTCTGCTGGTCGAATGCATCGAGGCGGTGCGGGCTAAATCTCGACAAAGGGCAGATGTTTGACGGCGTCCCACTGCTGCTGCGGTGTGGTGCCCGACCACTTCGCCCTCAGCTCAGACGGCCTCCATGCCCTCTTCGGATCGAGTTTTCCGGTCTTGGTAAAAAAAGCATTGACGCCGCCGTTAGACACGGCCGCGAGGCCGTAACCCCTGGTCGCGCAAAGCTTAGCCATCGCGGTCAGCGAAGCGCCATGATACCAGGCCGTGGAATGCTTTTTATGGCGGTCGAAAATGGGGTCGTAAACGACGGAGATCGAACGGTTTAAGAAGCTCGGATTGTATTCAATCGAGATAACCGACGGCTCGATGTCCAGCAGTTTTTCGAGGAACCAATAATCGTTCCCGTCGATGTCGATCGAGAGCACGCCGACCTTCGGGAAGGCCTTGCGAATAAAGTCGAGGTTGTTCAGATCGAGAAACCGCTCCTCGATGCGGACGTTGGAGGGGAGCACCGCCCTCGCATCGGCGACCTGCTCACTGTTCGCATCGATGAGCAGACCGTCAAACGAGTTCATCAGGGCGGCGCAGTTGAACTGGATCGGATGAAACCCGAATTCGATGAAGGTTTTCGGCGCGGCGGTCTCCTTGGCCAACCTCAAAAGGATTTGCCCCTCGTCGGACTGGCCGCCGATGCCTTTGGCGATCAGATACCGATAGTACATCTGCCTCAGCGGCGTGACTTTTTTGAGCACTCTCAGCATCGGAAATCCCCTTAGGAGGCCAGCGGCGGGACTCGGTCGATAGCACGAGACGATGACGATTTGAAAGGGAAGCGAAAACTCGGTAGTGGGTCAGTTTGAAATTGCCAGCATCATTCCTCGACATCATAGGAACCTATGGGGCCGAGCATGGCGGCGACATAAGCGATCACGTCGGATTCGATGTCGTAGCGTGCGTGATAGTATGGGTCGGCGACTTTCACGAGGCGATCTTTGGGCATTTCCTGCGCATGGGCATGGAAAAACGCTAGGTGTTGCGCTGTATCCAGAATTTCTCGCGTACTTCTGGACATTTGCTCGTCATTATCCCGAAACGGATGTTTCATGACGAAATGCATACGTTCAATGGCATCTGGGTATTTTGTCAGATGCAGTTGCAGAAACTCTTTGATTTGCCTGTCGCTGAACGTTCTCTGCCTCAATTCAGTTTCTTTCGATAAGGCCCGCGAACCATTGGTTTCTAGGCTTCTTTCGCTTCGGAGCGGAATTTCAAACTGACCCACTACCGAAAACTCTGGCTTTTGTCGCGTTGGTCGATCTGGTAAATGCTGCCCCAAGGATCGCGGCGCCGTCGCCGGGTGGTTCGTAAGGGGGGTTCATGGCCAACGCCGATAGCATCATTGCCATCTATGACGACTACTACACTGATGGGAAGGTGGCCGCGAAAAGGGAGATCGCTTCCAAGCAGTCTGTCGGGCACATCGAGGCGATCATAGCCGGGCAAAAGTTCGAGAAAATACTCGACATCGGTGCCGGCGAGGGAGCTGTGTTGGACAAGCTGAACAAGAAGGGCCTCGGGAAGGTTCTTGGGGCGGTTGAGATATCGACGAGCGGCGTCGAGGCGATCAAGGCCAGGAAGATCGCCAACCTTGCCAGCCTAGACATCTTCGATGGCTACCACATCCCGCATCCTGACAAGTCTTTTGATCTGGGTCTTGCCATCCACGTCGTTGAACATGTCGAGCACGAGCGGATGTTTTTGATGGAGGCTGCTAGGGTCTGCAAGAAGCTTTATATCGAGATACCCTTGGAGCATACGCGGAATCTCAGCAAGGCGATCCGCATGTCCGGGCCCTATGGGCACATCAATTTCTACACACCTTTGACCTTTGAAAACCTGCTCAAGACGTCCGGTCTCCAAGTTGAGAGGATGATGACGTTTGCCCACGATCTCGCTTATGAGCAGCACTTGGCCGGACCGTCAAAAGGGTGGTTGAAATACAAGCTGCGAACCGAATTTCTCAGGTTCGCGCCGAAGACCGCAGTGCGCAACATGGCGTACATGGCCGGAGCACTCTGCTCGTCAAAATAGTGTTGTGTTTGTTTACCCAAGCTTAGTCTTGTCGACGTCTGGCCCCTGCTTGTTCGACCACCAAATCAGGTACATAGAGCCTAGCTTCATAACTGGGACCCGCCGATCACGCTCCCGCGTTCGCAGCTCTCGATAGGTTTTCACCTTCAGGGTGCCTCCAGGCAACTTGATCCGCAACGTCATTTGATTTCCGCCAGATTGTGCAGCGCAAAACAAATCGTCATCCGGCTGAGCAGTCAACTCAACTTCACGCGAACAGAAACTCGCTGGTCCGGCCGCTGGCGATATGGGTGATGAGAAGCCATTCCGCGTTAGCACTTGCCGGCTTCCGCGCTGGCCTAACCGGCCGGTCGAAGGCGACCAGCGCCGCAAGGATGTCGCTTCCGGCGGCAACGGCGGTGATTGCCAAAGCCTCGCCGCCGCGCATCTTCGCCAAGTAAAAATTGATCATCCAGCCTCCCGAACAGGCTGAGCCTTACCGAAAAATCCCAAACCGCACAACCTGCCCGCGAGGGCGACCATCGCGTAGGAAGCAGACCGGCGAGCCGGACCGAGCCTTTGTCAATGCTCAGCGTGCGTCGCGCGAGCTAAAGTTGCCTCGATCTCCCAGGCGATCTGCCGCATCGACGCATAGTGTGGCCCAAAAGGCATCGGCTCCTGGCGGCCATCGTCGGCGTGAACGATGAAAAAGCCGCCTTTATGCTCGGCAGCAAATCCTCGATAGATGGGACTGAGGGAGGTATCAAAATGAGCACCTCCGTCTTGGTCGCGCAAGGACATCACGAGTGTTCTTCTGGTTAAGATATCGTTGTTTTGTGCACGGAGAATCGGCTGCTCCCACCAAAGTGCGAATGAAAAGGCCCTGCACTCCAAAGTCGAATACATAGTACAAAGCGGCACATATTCGGCGATTGATTGGGTAGGCACCAGTACCGCCAGCGGAAATTCTGGTGCTGCGTTCCCCGGGGTAAGGGCACCTGCTGTGCTTACGAACTCGAGATGCTCCTTCATCCCCATCTGAGTAAACATGGATACTGCCCGTCCTTTTTTGTCATGGACGAGGATAGAGACGCAAACCGCAAGCCTTTTGGCTTCCCATTTTGATCCTTCGTCATAGGCTTTGGCGGACGTGCGAAGCGCTGCGATCTGATCTCCGAACGCCTCATTGATTGCAGCCTTTGTTCGAGAACTCATGCGATTTGCTCCCGTGTCACTGGCCGCCTGAGAGGCCGGACCGCCTTTCGCCGCCGATCCTAACCACATTCGAAAACCAAACAACCTGCCCGCGAGGGCGGAAAGGATCTCCTTATGGACAGCACGTTCAAGGGCGCCGCCAAGCGCATCACCGATATCGACATTCCGCGCATCGGCGCGACGATCGGGGTCGGCGAGGACGAGATCCACGCCTTCATGGACGTCGAGGCGGCCGGATCCGGCTTCGACCGCGCCGGCCGGCCGAAGCTGCTGTTCGAGCCGCATGTCTTTTATCGCAATCTCACCGGCGCGAAGCGCAGCGCTGCCGTCAAGGCCGGTCTTGCCTACGCCAAATGGGGCGCGAAGCCCTATCCGAAGGACAGCTATCCGCGCCTGGTCGCGGCCATGGCGATCGACGAGACAGCGGCGCTGAAATCGGCGTCATGGGGCCTGACCCAGATCCTCGGCGAAAACCACAAGGCCGCCGGATTCTCGACCGTGCAGGCCATGGTGCAGGCGTTCATGGCCGATGAGGCGGCGCACCTCGAGGCGACGGTGAAGCTGCTTGTGGCCTGGAAGGTCGACGACGACCTCAAGGCGCATCGCTGGTCAGTGGTTGCCCGGACGTGGAACGGTCCTGGCTACAAGAAAAACCGCTACGATGCGAAACTCGCCACGGCCTTCGCAAAGTGGCAGAAGATCAGCGACACGCCCTATAAGCCTGGCGCTGCCGCGCACAAGGCAGCCCCGCCAGCCACCGCTCCAGCCTCACCGGCCCAGCCAAAGCCCGCTCCCGCCCCTGCTTCTCTCCCGACCCTCGACAAGGAAACGGTCGCGCGTGTTCAGCAGCAGCTCAAGGATCTCGGCTACACCGAGGTCGGCGGCGTCGACGGCAAGATCGGCACGATGACGGCGACGGCGATCCGCGCCTTCCGTGCCGAGAATGGCTTGCCGGCAGGCGATGGCATCGACGATGCGCTGCTGCTCGCCCTGCAGAAGGCCAAGCCACGCGTGATTGCGCCGGCGCGCAGCGAAGCCCCGCCTGAAGTGGTGCGCGAGAAGGTGCCTGAGGTTCGCACCAACTGGCTGACCAAGGTCGTGGCGGCCGTCGTGGGTATTCCCGCGACGATCGGCACGTTCTTCGACGGCATTCTCGGCAATCTCGACGAGGCTTCCGGCGTCATGCAGCCGGTCAAGGATGCCGCCGGCGACGTGCCCGGCTGGGTCTGGATGCTGGCGATCGCCGGCGTCGCCGGCGGCCTGTTCCTCATTGCCCGCCACGGCGAGGCCAAGGGCGTCGAGGCGTTCAAGACCGGGGCACGGCGCTGATGCTCGAGCTCCTGGCCATCGCACTCAAGAACTGGAAACCCATCGCGCTCGGCACGCTTATCGCGGCGGTGCCGGTCGCTTATCTCGTCGGCCAGGGCAAGGGCGACAACGCCGGCTACAGCCGCCGCGTCGCCGAAGTCGCGGCGGCCGATCTCAAAGCCGAACTCGAAAGGAAGGGCGACAATGCGTTGCTTCACGGCATGTCCGACTATGATCTTTGTGTTTCTGGCCTGCGCGGGAGTGGCATGCCAGTCGGCGCCTGCGAGCAGCTGCGCGGGGTTCCAGAAGAACAGCCTTAGCCCTGAAGGCACCGTGGCGCTGATCGGCGCCGATCGGCCTGGCTACGAGCGGGTGATCGGCAACGATCGCAATGGCCAGCGCCGCAAGTGCTGGAAATAACGCAGTGCATTCCAGAAAGGGGCTGGGCTTGTGGAAGGTGACGACATGAGCGGAAACGCACAGAAGATAGCAGAGAACGTCTTGCTTCTTGCCATAGCGCGAGTGTCGATGGCGCTCTCGCTGCCCCTCATAGGCTTCGTCGCCTGGCTGGGCGGGCAATATCTCGATGGAAAATTTGACACCCAGGATCAGAAGATCGCTTCGCAGCGCGAGGCGACAGAGAACCAGGCGAAGCTAACGACGGCACGCGTGGAGACGGTGGAGAAGGCGGCGCAATCCGCCATCGATCAAGCCGGCAAGGTCAACGAGCGCTTGATCTCAGTTGAGACCAAGCAGGCGCAAGACTCCGCTTCAAGCGATAAGTTTCAGGCCGCCACACTTACCCGCCTCGACAGGGTGCAAGACAGCATCGTCGGCTTGTCAAATGCGGTATCCGCGCTCACCGCCACGATGCAGGCGATTGCCGAGCAAAGGAATCGCTCGCCGCCGGAGCGCTGACCCTGGCCGCATTTCTGAAAAATTCTCAACGACGCTTTACTGTTCTAGTACCCCCTGTTAAATTTCAAACATGACGCGATTGGCAGCAGAACTATTCTTCTTGATCTTGGCCTTGCTGGCCTTGCCTGCCGCGATCTTTATCTCCAGCATTACTGCGCGGCCAAGTATCATCGGCAGCGGCTGGCGGTTCTGGAGCATTGGTCTGGGTGGAGTGGCTTTCTTCACCCTGTGGATCGTGGCAGTTGGTGTCGCTCGGATGTGGGTATTCTACGGCTGACACCCTTCGTCTTTCGTTCTTCAACCATCGCCCGCCTCGGCTCACGCCGGGGCGGGCCTTTTGCGTGTCTGGATGGAACGCAACCCGGAGAAGAAAGTTCGGTGCCTGCAGCATCTCTCGCAGACCGATGCTGCGATCGGTGTCCTCCGATCAAGCTCGCGCTCTCTCCCGGAGGGCGCGGGCTTTCTTTCGCTGTCACTCTTTTTGTCTTAAGGCAACGTCTGCCCGAAATCGGCCGGCGCGGATTTTTTCGCTTCTCCGTCTGTCTTTAGCGAAACTTCCGGCTTCGTTCGGCGTTCGGATCAAAAGGAACGCTTATGAGCGAAGATGCTGGCAAGGGAAGCCCTGGCGCCGGGTCTGCCCGCGAAGCGCTGGCCCGGCGACTGGCCGAGCAAACAGGCATCTCGGAGGCTGATGCCCGGGTGCTAATAGAACTGATCGGCACCAACTGGAATTCATTGATCCGTGAGGCGCGGGTGCTGACATCGCGGCGTTGACACTCGGAGCTCGCGACAGAAATTCATCGCGCGGCCGAGGTCAACGAACCTGATTGCGTGTCCTTGAACTGTTTTGCCTGTTGGTGAAGGTATAGCGGATCGAATGCCGCAAACTGCATGAGGCCGTTCACGTTCTTGACGGTGATCCGCTTGCCTTCACTTTTAATGAGCCCTTTGCCCCGTAGGCCTTGAA
Organism: Mesorhizobium sp. BHscii; assembly: GCF_053848065.1. Classification (NCBI taxonomy): domain Bacteria; kingdom Pseudomonadati; phylum Pseudomonadota; class Alphaproteobacteria; order Hyphomicrobiales; family Phyllobacteriaceae; genus Mesorhizobium; species Mesorhizobium sp. BHscii. The sequence continues at coordinate 59,412 of NZ_JBSPKW010000024.1, forward strand.
GCGCCCGGTTCATATGGACCAATGACATTCCCATGCTGTCAGCAAGTTCCTGCTGAGTCAGCGGCAGGTCGAAACTGTTGTCTCGTGCCAAGCCGACGGCTGCGGTGCGTATCAGCATCTCGCAAATCAAGTGACCGACGCGCTGCTGCGCCCCACGCGACCCTACCGTTACCAGCCATTCGCGAAGCACCGCTTCGTCGACCAAATCGGCCCACCAAAGGGCTTGGGCCAACGTCCTGTTCTCGTCCATCATCTCACGAACGGTGTCGAGCGGGATTAGGGCGACCGTGCATGGCGACAGTGCTCCAATCGAATGATCCATCTCATCGAGCAATGCGACATTCACGTCGCAGAGATCCCCCGGAATAAGATAGGCCATGATGTTCCGGCCGCCCTCCGGTAGGAGCTTGTAGCGTCCGGCCCAGCCGTCAACCAGCAGATGGACGTGGGTGGGCTTCTCGCCGTATGTGATGATGTCGCTGCCGGCCGAGAACTCTACGGATTTGGCCACGCTCCCGGCAAGCACCTGCTTGTCTTCATCAGAAAGCTTCCTGAAGTGCTCGAGCTTTCGGATCAGGGCGGTACAGCTCCCGTCGATCATTCGCATCCTCCCGCATGCACGTGAGATTACAATTGAACACAGTTAAGCAGGGATCGGCTCGATGCAATCTTGGTGGCATCGGCGATGTCGTAGCGATCGTCGATGTAATTTATAGGAAAACGCCGGAAGCCATCGCCTGTGCATTGCGGACAGACCTTGATCAGCATGGGTGCCACTCCTTACCAGTCATAATATTCAATTTGGCTAAAATGTTCCGGAACTGAATCGCCATTCGTGCCTTGAGTCGCGTCTGTGGCGTGGGGTTCCAGTATGCGTAAGCGTTCCGGCGAAGGTCGGTTGCAGTTCATCGAACCGTTGATGCCGACCCTGGTCGACAAGCCTCCGGAAGGCGACGCCTGGATCCATGAGGTCAAGTTCGACGGCTACCGCTCACAGATCATCATAGACGCCGGCGGCGTTCGCATCTTCACCCGGCGCGGGCTGGACTGGACCGCGAAATACCGGGATCTCGCTGCGGCCGCCAATACGCTCGACGTCGAGAACGCAATCATCGACGGCGAGATCGTAGTCCTCAATGGGGCCGGCCTGTCGGACTACGCGGAACTGCGCAAGGCGATTACGCGGCGCCAGCATGACCTCTATTTCGTCGCCTTCGATCTTCTGCACCTCAACGGCCATGATCTGCGGGACATGGCGCTGGAGGAACGCCGCGAAATCCTCGCTGCCATCCTCCCGTCTGATATTCGCATCCAGTTCAGCCAGGATCTGCCTGGGGACGCCAAGGCGATTTATCACCTGGTCGACCAGGCCGGCCTAGAGGGCATGGTCTCCAAACGCCGGGACAGCAAGTACCGCAGCGGCCCGTCGACCAACTGGCTGAAGGCGAAATGCTTCGCGGTTGGCGAGTTCGAGTTGCTTGGTGTCGAGCGTGAGGCTGGCAAGCCGGCTTTCGCCCTGATGGGCGAAATTGGCACGCGCAAATATGTCGGCTCGGCCTTCATCAATTCGAACCGGGCGATCCGCGAGCGCCTATGGAAGCGCGTCCAGGAGCACGCCGGGCCGGCGCCGAGGGGCATGAAGCGGCTGGCAACTCAGTGGGTCAAGCCGGGATCAAAGCCCGCGTGAAGCACCTCCGGGGCCAGGAAGACCTTCGGCACGCCTCGCTGCAGGATTTTTGGGAGGAATACTAAAAAGGTGGCCTTGCGTTGTTTCCCGCCGACGTCCTATCTAGCCCGAACTACTTTCAGTCTGAGGGGCGGGTGTGAAACAGAATCAGGAAGGCAATCGGCGGTCATCCGTAGGCAGCGCATTGGCCATCGGGCTTTTGATATCGAGCATATCTCTGGGAGGGTGCACTACAGTTTCAACTAGCGGTGCGAATCGATGGCTTACGAAGTCAAATTTTGCCAGGGTTGACGAAGCGATGGCTAAGAAAGGCATGATGCCCGCAGCAATCGACTGCCGGTTCGATAGCACAGCTCCGGGCAAAGCGGCCTATGGATCAAAAGTTACGTGGAAACCTGTCCCCAGAGACATTCGCTGGCGAATGCATGTCGGCACTCCCGATTTCGTTGCGAGCAGTGAAGCTGAATCACGCGCAATGGGCCTTCATCGCGTGTTTTCGAAAAGGGTTCGTGACAAAGCAACGGGTCAAGTAGTTCAGTGTTCGATCTCGACGGATTGATCCTCTCAGCGGTGCCGACCTCTGGTAAGGACTAGTCCTTACGATGCCAAAGGTGGGAGTCATGGCGGGCGAGCCGTTGCATGCACTGTGAGCGGGTGAGCGCGCGCAAGGTGGTGAGCGGGTGCGTAACCGGGCGAGATAACATGCAATTTAGTTTGGCCCTGCCAATTCTCCTAGGGATTCTGCTACCAGCTCCTGCTGAAGCGGCCGACTGCGTAAAGAGCCAGAGCCCCGACATGCCAGGCATGGCGATTGTAATGGCTGTGTCGGCTCATGTGCTCGCAGAACGCCTTTGCCAAAACCCGTTCGCTATAGAGGGCGGGAACGCCATCGTGACGGGAAATTCACTTGGCAGTGGCTCGGCTGCACTGGTAGCTGGGAGTTGCTGATGGCGCAGGCTGCCGTCAAATTGGCAATTGTTGCGGCGGTATTGCTTGCGACGGGCGCGGCAGGCTGGCGAGCGCTCGGCTTCCAAAGCTGGGATTGGCATCAGAAGCTGACCCTTAGTGTCGAGACGCCGGCGGGAATCGTGTCCGGCGGAAGCGTGGTCGCGGTTCATGCCACTACGGAACCAAAGTGGATTCCCGTAGACGGTGCCGGCGGCCTGCACAGCAGCATTAAGGGAGAAGCGTCTTTTGTCGAAATTGCTCCCGGCAGATATTTGTTCGCGCTACTAGACGGCGAAGCGAGCAGAGCGTTGTCGCTCTTTATCCCTGTTGGAATCATCGGCAATGAGAGGCCAGCCTTTCTCGAACAGATACGCGAGGTGCGCGATGTGCCACGCGAGAAATATCCTCTTCTGGTCACCTTTACCGACATCGCCGACCCGAAGACCGTCACCAAGGTCGATCCCGACAATCTCGCCGCCACCTTCGGGCCGGGAGTGGCGCTCAAGCGCATCACGCTTGAAATCACCGATGAAAAAGTGACCGAGCGCCGAATTACCAGGCTGCTTCCTTGTCTCAAGTCTGGAAAAGCATGCATCCCGCTGAACAAGAATTTGGCGTTCGGCGATCCAATGCGGAATGTTCTCAACGACCGGTTCTGGAGGAAACTATGACAACAGCGTGTCGAAAGACCGTTTTAGCGATCCTGTCGATGGCGCATACAACCGCGGGTATGCTCCAAGTCTGGCTGTCGAAGGTAACCAACGCGGCGTTGCCGGCTTCTCATAAAATGTTCCCCTTTGGCTCGGTGGTGTTTCCGTCGGGCAGGATGCAGCCCTTGACGATCAGGTCAAAAACTCATCTTTCGCCCATAGACGTTCCAATCAAATGCCGTTGCGCCGAGCGACTATGTCCAATGCGGATTGCACATCCCGGTCGATCTGCTCCCGCCGCGCCATGAACCACTTTTTAGCGCCTGGATAGTCAGCCGCCGATTCCCTGGAGTCTGAAAAACCTAGCGTGTTTTGGGACAAGGCAAGGATACCTTGCTGCCCCAATACAACGAAAAGAGTGACACGTGTTTCGGCGGAATTGTTCTCAAGCCATCTGGCGACCCCGATACCGACCATATTGTTCTGTAGGTCTTTCATGATTTCCAAAGTCGTGTCAGGCTTTCCGCGTTTCACATAGAGTTCAGCAAATTCATTGATCATTCCACACCGGACGACCATCTCTTCGGCTATTGCCTCCGAAAGCCCGAGAAGCCTCAGTCCGGAATAGAGATAGGAAGACGCCGAAGCATGCTTGAGGGCGTTGCGATAGCTCCCGTCAAGGCCTTGCTCAGTCACGATCCGGCGGACGCTCACTTCGAACCAGCCGTAAAAAGCGAGCGGCGGCGAAACGATCAGGAGCGCTAGCGCTAAGAGCTTCCTCATCTTACGATGCCGTCAGAACTCATCTTTCGCCTTTCTGGTAAGGGATCATCAGCGCTTTCGGATAGGTCGCGCGGCGCGCGACCAGGATAAGGGCCAGGATCGACAGCGCGTAGGGCATCATCAAAAAGATCTGGTAGGGCACGACGCCTCCCCTTGTGGATCCGGCTCACCCATTGCGCTTGCTCGAAACAGAACCAGTGCGATGGCTGACGCGGCTTGGCAAAGCCCCATCCTGCATTCTTGCCGCAGCCGGGATGCTCGCACCTGTGGTGCTGAATCCCAGGGCGCGTGACGGGCTCCATTGCACCGGGGAGGCGGATCAGCTCGTCGCCCATCGAATATTTTCTCACTTCAGTTTGTTGGAAGATTCCACAGCCAGTCTTGACGATCAAGGAAAATGTTCCTTATTCGTTCTCATGGCGCATGATCCGATCGATACCCTTGGCAAGGCGACCCGGCACAACATGCTGGTCAAGGCCGAATGCAGTTGCGGTAACGTGCGCTACCACCGCTCGGCCGATCTGATGATGGTGTTCGGCGGCGGCAGAGATCCACAAAGCCTCACTTTCAGCTGCGATCGGTGCAAGCCGTCGATCAAGATCACGCTGTTGGAAGTGCATCCGGAACATCTGCCGAAACGTCTCATGATCCACAAGCCGATGAAGGTCGGCGGCAAGATCGAGTGGTTCGTCGAGCGGTTCCGAGGATGAGCGAACGCCTAAAGGTCCGGTTCGCCTATAAACGCGGCTGGCAAGTCGTGGACGGCAGCGCGATCCTGAGCACGTTCGACAAGAAGGAGGATGCCTTCCGGTTCGTACTTGACCGTGGCGCCCGCGCCTGGCTGCAATGGGGCAGGACGGTGATCGGCGGGCAGTCACCACCCTATGACTTTGCCGCACAGTTCCAGCAGGACAGCGTCGGCCGCATCATGAAAAGACTGCACGGCTCCGAAGTAGGCACCTGGTTCTGGACATGCCATGAAGGCGGCGCGCGTGGGACGGCCAAGACAAAGGAGGAGGCGGCCGTCGAGGTCGAGCGCGCCTACACTCGACGGATCGTCAAGGCGGATTGGCGCTAGATCCAGCCCATCCGCACCCCAAGCCAATATCCACCAATCACCACCACTCCTACCGGGGCCATGGTGATCATCGTGCGTAGGGTCATGGCTCAATCCCATTGACGGCGGCGAACCCAGATAGGGCCCCGACCTCATTGAGGTACACACAAGCCATCTCGTCAACCGATGCTGGGTAGACCACCGAGCACGGCTTGAGCGCGTCCACTGCCCGGACAGGTTCACCGTCTGGCGTCAAGAGGCCAAGGCCGGCAATCTCTCCCAGCGCGGTTTTGCGCTTCTCGGGCGTTAGGTCAGCCATGCTCTATTTCCCTATTTCCGTTTACAGCAAAGGCAAATTCGTAAGCGGATTGATGGGTTCGGTTTACAGACAGATGAGGCGCAAACCCGCAGAAAACTGGGATCGGCTTTGGGCCTTCTAAGCCGATGGTCACAGGTTCGAATCCTGTCGGGATCGCCAGCATTTTCAGGGTCCGTTCCGGACACATAGATTACATTTTATACCGGACACATAGGTAACACTTTCGGCCCGAAAGGGTTCTCGAGTGGTTCCAGTCTGCATGTCTCATCGTCGAAATACCCCAGATCATAGTCCATGAAGCTGGCCAGCCAGATTCGGTCCTCGACCTGTTTGACGCCGACGGTCTGGCCGGCGAAGACCTGGCTGAGGTTGATCTTCTTGCGATTGTAGCAGATGCGCCCGCAGGTGGTGACGGTGACCGCCTTCTCATGGGAACCGATACGCTTGATCGCTCGGCCAGTTCCGATTGCGTCGTGTCTAAAGGCTCGGGCGGCGGCGCTCTGAATTCACGATGATGCACGTTCATGCAACCACCGCCATGTCTTTGCGTTTAACCGCCTTCAATCCTGCGGAGCGACAAAAATGACGGCGTTCATCCCGATTACAATCTACCTGAATCACAGGCCGATGGTGGTCGCGTCGATAGCCGACGCTGCGAAAGCGCTTCAGCAACCATGGCCATTCATGGACAAGCCGTCCCGACTTGAAGCAATCCGAATGATCGAGGAATGCTTGGCCGGACATTGCAGTCACCAGGCTGCGTTCGCCGCTTTCGAGGCGGCTGCAACTGCACAGGGACTGCTTAAGCAGAAGCCTCCAAGCGAAGGCCTCAAGAAATTCGACGGGGTTGCTGAAGATCTGATGTGAGGTCGTCCTCGCCCGCTCGCCGATCTTCCGCTAGGGCGCATCTCGGGTCTGCGATTCTGCAACGGGGCGCGGTTTTTTTGTGTATAATAATGCTGCACGAACAAAATCTCTGGGCGAAGGGGGTTTGTCATGCCGCTTCGTGGAAGAGCAGAGGATTCGGGTGTTTTCAACCCGTCAGAGCTGGCGCTACTTGGCCGCGTGTTCGATCGTTTGAAGATTGACGGCCAATCGGAACAACAGCGCGAGTCGCTCGCGTCCCGAATTATTGCCAATTACATGGCGGGAGTGGTGGACGAGGAAGAACTTCTGTCGGCTTCGAAACAAGCTCTGGGGCGGTAGGCCCGGGTAAAGCAAGCCTTACGAGTTGATGCTCCCAACCGCCGGTTGGTAGACGAGATGCAGCCGGCGCGCGTAGGATTTCCTACGATCCGGGCACACCCACCCCCGCCCACCCTGTGCCTGGTGAACGACTGATCTCCCGCCGTGCCGAAAGGTGCGGCGGGCTTTTTGACTTCCGTACGGAACAGCCGACTCGGGGAGGGCCTTCGGCTTCTGCCGCATCTCCTGTGAACCAAGCTGCGAGATCGGTGTCCCCTTCCGATCAAGACCGGGGTGAAGCACTTGCGCGGCAAGGACGATCTTCGGCACGCTCGCTTCCAAGGCTTTGGGAAGACTAGGTGCGACGCGACTGTTTTCGCTCGTTAAAAATGAGTTTGGACTCTGATCCTGACAGGATTATGGATTATCCGGGCGCCGTTGCCGGGAGGTCAGCGCACATCGTGCTCCTGCCCGTCAAGGAGGAGGACATGAGAAAGCCTCTAGCGCTCATCTTTGAGGACGAGCCGATGATCGTCATCGATATCGAGACGTCACCCAGAGAGGCTGGCTTTGCGGTGGCCTCAGAGCCAAGTTGCAATCGTGCACGATAAATTTTTGTTGAGCCTGACGTCGTCATCCTGGACGTGCTCTTGCAGGACTGCATCAGCTCTTCGGTTGCTGAAGAACTCGTGGCCCGTAATATCCCTTTTGTAATTTATAGTGCCACGGACATCGAGGGCCGCGGTGAGGCCGGTACTTTTGTCGCGAAACCTGCGGACGAATCCGTGCTTGTAGCTTTGGCGGATTCCATGGCTAGGGCATCCACGGCTGCGAGAACGCTTCGAGAAAGTCGAGAGCCGGGTGAGTGCTCTAAAATCCGGTGTCAGAAACTCAAAACCGCGCGACCGGCTACACCGAAGGCATAATAACCGCGACGAACCGCGCTGTGCCCCGGCATGAGGCTCCACATCAGGCATCTCCGTGGCGAGGAAGAGCTGCGCCCGCCTCGGTGCTGGGCTCCAGCGACGAGGACGCCTCAGTCGCGCTCGCTCGGACCACCCGCCAAATCGAGGAGTGGCGGGTGGTCCTTTATCAGCGCAGGAAGGGACTTAGCTGCGCAGATCTCAATTTCGTTCTTCGGTTCAATCGTCAAAGTCCGATTGTGCCCTAGCTAACGACCATTCCAATCGCCAGGAACGCGATGGAGACGGCGAAGACCGGAGCGAGCAACCAGCGGGCTTGGTGGACGCTATTCTCCATTGGCCTCCTCCCGTGAACTCACAGCGAGCAACTACTACGAGCAACCGCAGTTCCGGGTGGCGCAATGTCAGGGGCTATTACGCGAAAACAGGTGAGACTTAGGTCCTGTCTCCTATCAGACCGAAGCCCAGGTAAGGAACGTTTGCAGCTGCCCGAGGTTTGGTGAGGCTGGCGCGAAGACGATGCCGTTCAGCGCAACAGAGCTCGTATAAAGGAGGCACTTATGAGAATGCGTCTTTCCACTGCAGCCGCGGGGTTTCTGCTGCTGGCAGGTATCGGCGCCGCTGCCGCTCAGGACGTTGTTATCGCGCCTGAACAGGAGACGGTCATCAGAGAGTATGTGAAGAAGCAGCCGCTCGCCTCAGTGAAAATCCCTGGAGTGGAGCTCAATATCGGCTCAACCCTGCCCGAGACGGTCGAGCTTCATGAAGTTCCTGACACCGAATACCGCTACGTGGTCGTCGACAACCGGACCGTTGTCGTTGACCCTGGCACACGCAAGATCATCAAAATTATTGAATGACCTAAGCGACTGGGAGGACAGCCCGCCGTGCCGAAAGGTGCGGTGGGAAGCCAGCAAGGGAGGAATGTGATCATTATGTCGAACCGTGAGATTGGAGCGTCCCAGGCGCTGCGAATGCGGGTGGCCGACCTCAGCGAGAGGATGCGCGGCGCCCGGATTACCGACGACGAACTGAAGATCTTTGGAAAAGTCGCAGCCGTCATGGAGGACGGCAAGGGCAGAATCGATGCCGACGATTTGATTGCCGCATCCTTCGTCGTGGAGACGCTGGACTAACAAGCCGCCTCAAAACTCTCCACAATGTGAAGTGCTGCAATGTCTCTCTCTCCCAGTCTGTTCTCTGTTGGCCTGACTTTCCACTGCCCGCAGTGCAACTTCACCGTCATCAAGAACGGCAGCTGGTTTCAGGTCGTTTCCCATTACAAGTGCGACGGATGCGGACGCGAAATCCGGATTACCTATCCCGACAAGATTGCGATCTTCCAGAAGCACGCGCACTTGGCCACGACCCCGCCAGGAGCGCGGTAGAGATGTGCGGACCGAATCCTTCATGGAAGTGAGCTCGATGCCGGGGTATGGCGCGAGCGTCATGGTGACTAGATAAACCAGGTCGCTACCAGCCCTAAAGAGGCGGAAAAGATTGCGATCGTAGTAGCCCATCCCAGAGCGTTGGTGGTGCGGCTATTGACCTTGTCTCCCATGATCCGCGGGTTGTTCGTCATTAGCATGATAAGCAGAAGCAGTGGCGGCGTAGAAAAGCCCTGCACGATGCCGGACCAGACGAGCGCCTTCATCGGGTTGAAACCCAGGAAATTCAGGCCGACAGCAATCAGCGTGAAGGCGCCGATCGCGATATAGAACTTTGGCGCCTCACGCGGCTTGGCATGAAGACTGTGCTTCCATCCAACTGCCTGCGCCAGATCGTATGCCGCACCTGTCGTCATGACCGGAACGGCAAGGAACCCGACCCCGATCACGCCGGCAGCGAACAGTACGCCAGCGGCTGCACCAGCGAGCGGCTTGAGAGCTTCGGCTGCTTGAGCGGCGGTCTCTACGTCGTGCTCGCCGGCTTCATAGAGCGTAGACCCTGTCGACAGGATGATGAAGTACATGATGAGATTGGAAAAGATCATGCCGATCAGGATATCGCGGCGGGAGCGGCGCAGTTCACCGTCCGTGGCACCCTTGCGCTCCTTCAGCGTCGTTCTCCCCTCGGCAATCTCTTCCTCCACCTCCTCATTCGACTGCCAGGTGTAGAGATACGCTGAAAGGGTGGTGCCGATGATGGCCACCAGGATGGACAGGAACTCGCGGCTGAACTCGATCTTCGGAACAAGGGTGCCCCACAGCACGGCTGCCGCATCCGGCTTCGCCATGATGGCTGAGCCGACATAGGCAAGCAGGGCCAGCGCGAGCCAGCGAAAGATGTTACGAATGAGCGTGTAGGAGCCCCAAAGCTGGAGAGCAAAGATCGCGGCCGCGACTACGATCACAATGAGGGGGATCGGAATAGGAAGGAAGATGTTGATTGATGCAGCCATGCCGCCGAGATCGGCGGCTGCTTCGATCGTGTTGCCGATCAGCACGCCCACAAGAACAGCCCAGAGCAGCCACCGTGGGTAGAAGTCCTTGATCGCATGAAAGAGGCCGCGGCCCGAAACCTGTCCAAGCTTCGACGAGAGATACACGACAGTGTACATCATCGGCAGCGTTACAGGAGCGGTCCAAAGCAGGTCTGGGCCAAAGCGCGCGCCGGCACTCGCATAGGTACCGATGGCCGAGCAGTCGTCGTCAGCAGCGCCGGTGATAAGGCCGAGTCCAAGTGCTCGTCCTATGCCGTCTTTCTTGTCTTCCTGTGGTGAAGTGGCGTTAGGATCGCGCTGCGTCATTGCGGCCACGCCGCGCTAAGAGCGTAAGGCGCAAGCACGACCGAAACGTCGAGAACAATTACCCAATAGATGTACCGCAGCACGGGAGTGGAACTCATTCCGGCAAACCTCTACCGCCGTTTCAACTCCGCAATCGGCTGCTTGTTCCAGCGTCAGTCGGGTATTCAGCGCTCGCCTTGCCATGCCGAGGCGCGTTCTTCGCTTTGCTGGTCGGCCGGCCCAAAGGTGGGGACAGTCTCTATCCTCGCCATGATCGAGCCACGATTTCAATGAGCCTGGGCTTCGACGGAAGCATACCCAGCGTTTACGAGAAACTCTGCTGGTGTGATTGTCTGGATGAGTTGGCCGATGGTGCGCCAGTCTCTTCGATGGTTCGACGCTGTGCGCGTCGCATCAATGTTTGATATTGCCAAGGCTTGCCCGATCGGATTGAGCTCAGGTGAGTATGGCGGCAGGAATCACAGCTTGCGCCGGCTACCCTATGGCGGGGCAGGGCGGATCTGAACGGGGCTTTCCCACGAATGACATTGATGGGTGCGGCGGCACTGCTGATCCTGATCCTGACCTATGCCGGCGTTGCCATCGGCAGGATCCCCGGCTTGCGCCTTGACCGGGCAGGCATTGCGCTGCTCGGCGGTGCGGCGATGATCGCCATCGGCGCGCTCAGCCTGGAGGACGCCTACCGCGCCATCAATTTCGACACCATCACGCTGCTACTCGGCATGATGATCGTCGTCGCGCATCTGAAGGTATCGGGCGCCTTTCGCGCACTCGGCGCCGTTGCCATCGAGCACGCACATGCGCCGTTTATGCTGCTGGTGATGGTGACGCTGCTGACCGGCGTCCTGTCAGCGTTCCTGGTCAACGACGCGATCTGCCTGGTCATGGCGCCGATCGTCGTCTACGTCACCCGGGTCATCAACCGCAACCCAATTCCATACCTGATCGCCACCGCCACGGCTTCGAATTGCGGCAGCGTCGCCACCATCACCGGAAACCCGCAGAACATGGTCATCGGCGCGCTGTCGGGGATTTCCTATCCGGCCTTCTCGGCGGCCCTGGCGCCGGTCGCGCTGTTTGGCCTCGTCGCCGTCGTCGTCATCGTGCGCATCGTCTATCGCGCCGAATTTGCGCGCAAGACCGAGCTCAGCCCCGAGGTCTATCGCGGCCGCATGCTGTCGGGACAGGTGCTCAAGGCCGTGGTCGTCTGCATCGGACTGGCAATTGCCTTCTTTGCCGGCGTTCCGGTTGCCAAGGCCGCACTGATCGGCGGCGCCATCCTTCTTGTGACCCGCGCCATCAAGCCGGCGCGCATCTACCGCGAGATAGACGGGCCGCTGCTGTTCATGTTCGCCGGCCTTTTCATCGTCGTCGCCGGCGCCGAGAAGGCGCTTCTCACCCCCGAGATCATCGCCTCGGCAAAGGACCTGGGGCTGGACGATGTCTGGCGGCTGTCCGGCTTCACCGCAGTGCTGTCCAACATCATGAGCAACGTTCCGGCGGTGCTTGCGCTGCGGCCATTCATACCCGGCCTGGAGAACCCCGAGCGCGCCTGGCTTGTCGTCGCCATGAGCTCGACTCTGGCCGGCAATTTCACGCTGCTCGGCTCGATCGCCAATTTGATTGTCGCTGAGCAGGCGCGCGCCGCCGGCAAGGCCCTGTCTTTCGGAGCCTTCTTCAGGGTCGGACTGCCGCTGACGCTGATCACGCTGCTTGCTGGGACTGCGTGGCTGGCGCTTGGGTTTTAGGTCGCCGGCGCAGCAGGCAAGGGCGGTTTCAAGTGCAAGCAAGCCTCCGGACTATCTGGCGTGGGTGGGCCAAAAGGCCCAGATCAGCAAAGCTGCCAAAGCCAGCCAGAGCGCCACGATAAAGAACATTCCCGTCCTGCTTTGCGGACGTGTTTCGAGCGCGGCAGCCTGCGCTCGAAACTCGTCCATCAGCGGCGGCGGAACAAGCCTTATGGCCAGGATTACGCCGAGCGGTACGATGATCAGGTCGTCAAGATAGCCGAGCAACGGAACGAAATCCGGGATCAGGTCGATTGGGGAAAGCGCATAGGCGGCCACCATCCCCGCCACGAGTTTCGCGGACCAGGGCACCCGAGGATCGCGTGCGGCGAACCACAGGGCGACGACATCAAGCTTGATGTCGCGCGCCCGGCTCTTTGCCGCTTCCAGCCATGCTTTCATAGGGTTACTTTAGCACAGATTGTCGTCCGCCTGCATTCGAGCGGCGGTCGCTGGTCGTAGAAAGACTGGACCGCACCGTCCGTGGCGCGTCCCAAAGGATGCGCGGCGCTCTATCGCTTCGACGAGTCGGTGCTGCTCGCCGGCTTCGAAACATAGGCGTCGGGAAAGTCCTGCGAGGCGACATCGTCGGCGAGGCTCCCCAGCTTTTCGGCCGCGGCCGCCCCCAAAATCGCCTCGAAGCGCCGGTTGGCCTCGACCGACACGACATATGCCTGCTGGTATCGCTTTTCCGAGTGGCGTCAGCACAGCATGTTTCGTTCGGTCGGTCGTGGGCATCCTTGCGGACCTCTGTGGGAAGCCTACGACGCTGCCTGCCACCCTGTTCGCGCCACCCTGTTCGCCGCGACGCAGACCGGCGAGCCGGCGCCTCGCTACCAGGCGGCTTGATGCCGCCCGACCGCCCTGCGCGTGCAGGGCGGTCTCTGCTGGCTTGGCTAGGGCGACGTCACCGTCATTTGGCCTTTCATGTTAGGGTGGAAGCGGCAGAAATATTCAAACGAACCTGCCCTCTTCAGCGTCAGGCTCGCCGATGTCTTCGGCGGGATCATCACCTCCCAGCCGCCGGTGACGGTCGCCGTGTGGGCGAACACGTCCTTGTTGACCCACTCGATCGTGTCGCCGACCTTCGCCTCGATGCTTGCGGGCGAAAACACCAGCTTCTCGATCGTCACCTCCATCGTTTCGGCCTTGGCGGATGCGGAAGCAATAGTAAGCGCCATTGCAATCCACAGATGCCGTTTCGACACCGTCGGTGCTGTACTCATTTCAGCATGCCGGCGACATGTTCGGCATGCTGTTCATGGCCCTGGAATAGCTTCAGGCCGGTCTCCAGAAGGCTCTTCAGTTCGGCATTCTCGGCCGAGGGGATCAGCAGGGTTTCGAGCGCGCCGTTGACCTGCTTGTGATAGGCGACCTCGTTGTCAACATAGGCCTTGTCGAACGCGGCGCCGTCGAGCTTGGCGAGCTTCGCCCGTTCCTCGTCCGCCGCCTTGGTCAGCGCCTTGCTGGTGGCGTTGTCCTCTGGCGTTACGTTGAGCTTCTTGACCAGGTCAAGCGCTTGTTTGTTTACGGCTTCATGGTCTCGCACCATGTCTTTGGCGAAGTCGAGAATCTCCTTGTTTTTCGATTTCTTCAGCGCTTGCATGGCCGCCTCGACGTCAAGCACGCCGGCTGTGTAGGCGATGTGGGCGATCTGCGGGTCGCTCGGCTTATCGGAGGCTTGCGCCAACGTTGCTGTGCTGAGCAGGAAAAGCGCTGCCAGTGCGGTGGTCGATCGAATAAACATGACGTTCTCCTTCGCCCGGATGCGAATGGCTCCGGGCATTTCCAGTTGACGATGATTGGATGCCGGGCGGGGGCAAACGTTCCCGGGAATTCGGGAAAAATCAGTCTGTAAAGCCAAGCCGCTGCATCACCGCTGCGGTCAGCCGTTGACACCGGCGGCCGGCGAAGGGGAAGGCATCGAGCAGCACCGGGCCGATCTGATCGTCCAGGGCCTTGCGGACGAGGGCGCGGGCGCGGTGCAGCCGGGTCTTGACGGTTTCGGGCCGCACATCAAGCAATTCTGCGGTCTCGTCTATGCTGAGACCCTCGATCACCCGCGCCACGAATACTGTCCGGTAGACATCGGGAAGGCGATCGGTCGCCCGTTCGACAAGCTCGAGGATCTGCCGTTGCGCCATCGTCCGCTCCGGATCGTCGCTGGGATTAAGGGGAAACTTGATGATTTCGGCTTGTAGACTCTGCGGCATCGCTACCGTTCGCCGCCTTTTGCGCAAACGCCCAAGCGCCTCATTGATGACGATGCGCGACAGCCATGTGGCGAGAGAGGATTCGCCGCGAAAATCCCCGAGCTGGGCAAAGGCCCTGACATATGCCTCCTGCACGATGTCCTCAGCCTCGCTGTCGTTGCGGACGACGCTGCGGGCGATACGATAGAGCCGCTGGTTGTGCGTCTTGATAATCGTGCGGAAGGCTCCGCCCTCGCGTGCCAGGGCGCGGCCGACAAGCTGCATCTCGCCAGATGCGGCGGGCATGACGGTCGCAGCCGTGAGCGGTTTCCTCATTGAGCCAATCTCCTGACCGGAAGCAAATCCTCCGATCGAAACATTGGACGGGCTAACCGAGAAAAGGTTCCCGAACATTTTTCCCGGCGGCCCGACTACGCTACCGCTTCGACCAGCAGCTTGTCCGCAGCTTGCGCGCGCCGTTGCGGCCAGCAGATCGTTCTGCGTGATCAGGCCGAGGATGTGCCTGTTGGAAGACCCTGCCGTCGCTCAAGCAGCCGCCGCCGCAGCGAGGCCGCGCGCCAGATCGGCTTTCAGGTCGTCGACGTCTTCAAGCCCGATCTGCAAGCGGACGAGCGGGCCGTCATAAGGGCCCTTGGCGACGACGCGGTCGCCGAGGAACACCGGCACGGCAAGGCTCTCATAGCCGCCCCAGGAATAGCCAAGGCCGAATATCCTGAGCGCGTCGAGGAAGGCATGCTGCTGTTTCTGGCCGCCGCCAGCAAGGACGATCGAAAAAATGCCGCTCGAGCCGCAGAAGTCGCGCTTCCAGAGAGCGTGATCGGGGTGGCTGGCAAGCGCTGGATGCAGCACGCGCGCCACGCCCGGCTGGCCCTCCAGCCAGCCGGCGATGGCCAGTGCGCTGCGCTGATGGTGGTCAAGGCGCACACCCATGGTGCGCAGGCCGCGCAGCACCTGATAGACATCGTCCGGCCCGGCGCAGCAGCCCATCGTGTAGAACGTCTCGCAAAGCTGTTTCCAGCAGGCCTTGTTGGCCGACGCGGTGCCGAGCAGCACATCGGAATGGCCAGCCGGGTATTTCGTCGCCGCATGGATCGAGATGTCGACGCCGTGGTCGAGCGGGCGGAAGTAGAGCGGCGTCGCCCAGGTGTTATCCATCATGACGATCGCGCCTGCGGCGTGTGCCGCGCTGGCGATGGCCGGTATGTCCTGCACCTCGAACGTGTTGGAGGCCGGCGATTCGGTGAACACGACCCTGGTGTTGGGCTTGATCAGCGCCGCTATACCGGCACCGACATGCGGATCGTAGTACTCGACCTCGACGCCCAGCCGTTTCAGCATCGTGTCGGCGAAATTGCGGGTCGGGTGATAGACGGAATCGACGATCAGGACATGGTCGCCCGCCGACAGGAAGGCGAGCAGCGGCACCGCCACCGCCGCCAGGCCCGAGGGCACCAGGATCGTGCCGGCCGAGCCTTCGAGCGCGTCGATCGCGCCGGCAAGCGCGTCCGTGGTCGGCGTGCCGCGCGTGCCGTAGGTGTATTTCTGGCTGCGTGCCGCCATCGTCGCCGCGTTGGGATAGAGCACGGTCGAGGCATGCACGACCGGCGGATTGACGAAGCCGAAATAGTCGTGCGGATTGTTGCCCGAATGGGCAAGCCGCGTGTTGATGCCCATTTCGTTGCCGTCTTTTGCCATTGCGCTTCGCCTCTGATGAAGCGCTAGCCATAGTGCGGCGGCATTGGCCGCGCAACCGTTCGCCACCCGCCAGCCGGCGGACTTTGGATATGCCAATTCATCGCACGACAAGTCAGTCATGGGCCGTAAATCCGAGCGACGGGTTTTGCCGGCCCAGTCCCCGATTTGCGTTGACCGGGCTTTGCCGGCTTTGTTCGCACGGCTGGCTAGTTTCCAGGCGCGTTTGTCTGCAATTCAGGGATTTGCGGCAATTGGTTTTCAAACTCTTTCGGTTTAGGTCATTTCCCTTGACCTCACTGAAATAATCGCCTTCGATGCAGTTCGTGAATGGGAGGCAGCGCGTCGGTTGCGATGCGGGGTTCCGGGAATGGGCCGGAACCGGAAGCTGCGTTCACACGGAAAAAAGTCAGGTTCGCCTGAAAAAAAACAGAAAAGGGTCTGTGGGTTATGAAACACATTGCAATCGGCATTCTGGGCGCCGCCGCGCTTGGGTTGGTGGCTTCGACCGCGTCGGCGGCCACGCTCGACGACGTCAAGGCCAAGGGTTTCATCCAATGCGGCGTCTCGACCGGTCTGGCCGGCTTCTCGGCGCCGGACGACAAGGGCGACTGGCAAGGCATCGATGCGGATTTCTGCCGCGCTGTCGCGGCCGCCGTTTTCGGCGATGGCACCAAGGTCAAGTTCACGCCGCTCAGCGCCAAGGAACGCTTCACCGCGCTGCAGTCCGGCGAGATCGACATCCTGTCGCGCAACACCACCTGGACCATCAACCGCGATACCGCACTCGGCCTGAACTTCATTGGCGTGACCTATTATGACGGCCAGGGCTTCATGATCAACGCCAAGAAGCTGCCGGGCGTGAATTCCGCGCTGCAGCTTTCCGGCGCGGCGGTTTGCGTGCAGAGCGGCACGACAACCGAGCTCAACCTTGCCGACTATTTCAAGTCGAACAAGATGGAGTACAACCCGGTCGTCTTCGAGAAATTGGAAGAGGTCAACGCCGCCTATGACGCCGGCCGCTGCGATGTCTACACCACCGACCAGTCGGGTCTCTACGGCATCCGCCTGACGCTTGGCGCCCCGGCCGACCACGTTGTGCTGCCCGAGATCATCTCAAAAGAACCGCTTGGACCGGCCGTGCGTCAGGGTGACGACCAGTGGTACCACATCGTCAAGTGGACTTATTTCGCGTTGCTGCAGGCCGAGGAACTCGGCATCACCAAGGCCAATGTCGACGAGATGAAGAACTCGGACAACCCGGAGATCAAGCGCGTGCTCGGAACTGAGCCCGACACCAAGATCGGCACCGATCTCGGTGTCTCCAATGACTGGGTGGTCAACATCGTCAAGGCTGTCGGCAACTATGGCGAAATGTTCGAACGCAATGTCGGTTCGGGCAGCCCGCTGAAGATCGCGCGCGGCATCAACGCATTGTGGACCAAGGGCGGCCTACAATACGCTCCGCCGATCCGCTGATCGAAATGTGATCCGGAAGGCAGCTTTCCTGCCTTCCGGTTTCTCTTTCCAGGGGATGGTTGAATGGCATCGCAGGAAATTCTTCGCGAGGAGCCAAGCCGCGGCTCCTTCATCAACGATCCGAAGGTCCGCGGCATATTCTTCCAGGCGGTGGTCGTCATCGTGCTGGTGGCGTTGGTTTGGTGGATCGTCCAAAACACCATCGACAATCTGACGCGCCTGCGCATTGCATCAGGCTTCGGTTTCCTCAGGGGCCGCGCCGGCTTCGACATTAGTGACAGCGCCATCGCCTACTCGTCGGATTCCACCTATGGCCGCGCCATTCTCGTCGGCTTCATCAACACGCTCATCGTTGCCGTCTCCGGCATTATCACCGCGACCATAATCGGCTTTATCCTCGGCGTCGGCCGACTTTCGCACAACTGGCTGATCCGCAAGATCTGCACGGTCTATGTCGAGGTCTTCCGCAACATCCCGCCGCTGCTGGTCATCTTCTTCTGGTATTCAGGCGTGCTTTCGGTGCTGCCGCCGCCGCGCGAGAGCATCAATTTGCCGTTCAGCTCCTTTCTCAACCAACGTGGCTTTTATTTTCCGCGCGCCGTGTGGGGCGAAGGCTCCTGGCTGATCCTGGTCGCTCTGCTTCTCGGCATCGCCATGGCGTGGTTCGTCGCCCGCAAGGCGCGTCAGCGGCAGATGGCGACCGGCCAGCAATTCCCTGTGTTCTGGACATCAGCGGCTTTGATCATCGGCTTGCCGTTGCTGGCCTATGCGCTGAGCGGCTTCCCGCTGAGCTTCGATTATCCAAAGCAATCGACCTTCAACCTGACCGGCGGCTTTCAGGTCAAGCCGGAGTTCCTGTCGCTCTATTTGGCGCTGTCCTTCTATACGGCCGCCTTCATCGCCGAAATCGTGCGGGCCGGCATCATGGGCGTCAGTAAGGGGCAGACCGAGGCAGCCGGTGCCCTCGGGCTGCGGCCGGGATCGATTCTGCGGCTTGTCGTCATTCCGCAAGCCATGCGCATCGTCATTCCGCCGCTGACCAGCCAGTATCTGAACCTGACCAAGAACTCGTCGCTGGCCATCGCCATCGGCTACCCGGACCTGACGGCGACGACCGGCACGGTGCTGAACCAGACCGGCCAGGCGATCGAGTGCGTGCTGATCATGATGGTGGTCTATCTCGCGCTCAGCCTGTTGACGTCGGCGATCATGAACGTGGTCAACGCCAGAATGGCGCTGGTGGAGAGGTAGCGACATGCAGGAGCACGACCTTTCCTTCGTCCGCGTCGAAATGGCGCTGGCACAGTCGGCGCCAGCAAGTGAGCGCGGTCTGGGCGCCTGGATACGCAAAAACCTGATTGCTTCGACCGGCGACACGATCCTGACCATCATCGGCATCGTGCTGGTCGCGATGATCGTGCCGCAACTGATCAGCTGGGCTTTCATCAACGCCCAATGGACCGGCACCGACCGTACGTTCTGCGCCACGGTGGCGCAGGGCGGCATCCAGCCGGATGGTTGGTCGGGCGCCTGCTGGGCCTTCGTCAACGCCAAATTCGGCCAGTTCATGTTCGGCCGCTATCCGATCGATGAGCGCTGGCGGCCGATCCTCGTCGCCATCCTGTTCGTGGCGCTTCTGGTGCCGCTGCTCATCCCGAAGGTGCCGCGCAAGGGGCTGAACGCAATCTTATTCTTCGGGGCGCTGCCGATCGTTGCTTTCATCCTGCTGGTTGGCGGCGTGCTCGGCCTGCCGCATGTCGAAACCCCGCTATGGGGCGGGCTTCTGGTGACGCTCACCCTGTCCTTCGTCGGCATTGCCGTGTCGCTGCCGATCGGCATTGTGCTGGCGCTGGGGCGGCGATCGAAGATGCCGATCGTCAAGATGCTGTGCGTCATCTTCATCGAGACGGTGCGGGGCATCCCGCTGATCACCGTCCTGTTCATGGCCAGCGTCATGCTGCCGCTGTTCCTGCCGGCCGGCGTCACTTTCGACAAGTTCTTGAGGGCGCTGATCGGTGTCTCGCTGTTTGCCGCTGCCTATATGGCCGAAGTGGTGCGCGGCGGCCTGCAGGCGATCCCCAAGGGCCAGTATGAGGGGGCGGATTCGCTCGGCCTCGGCTATTGGCAGAAGATGGGCCTGATCGTGCTGCCGCAGGCGCTGAAGCTGGTCATTCCCGGCATCGTCAATACCTTCATCGGCATGTTCAAGGACACCAGCCTGGTCTCAATCATCTCGATGTTCGACCTGCTCGGCGTCGTCAAACAGAATTTTTCCGACGGCAACTGGGCAACGCCGCAGACGGCCAGGTCCGGCCTGGTGTTCGCTGCCTTCGTCTTCTGGATGTTCTGTTTCGGCATGTCGCGTTATTCGATGTTCACGGAACGCCGGCTCGATACCAGCTACAAACGCTAAGAACAAAAAAGGGAACCTTCCATGGCCACAGAAAATGCAGTCAGCGCGGAAGAGATCAAGGTCAATGCCGCCAAGATGCAGGTATCCACCACCGACGTCGCCATCGACATCATCGCTATGCACAAATGGTACGGCGAATTCCACGTGCTGAAGGATATCAATCTGAAGGTGATGCGCGGCGAGCGCATCGTCATTTGCGGCCCTTCGGGCTCCGGCAAATCGACGATGATCCGCTGCATCAACCGGCTGGAAGAGCACCAGAAGGGCAAGATCATCGTCGACGGCAAGGAATTGACCAACGACCTCAAGAAGATCGACGAAGTGCGCCGCGAGGTCGGCATGGTTTTCCAGCACTTCAACCTGTTCCCGCATTTGACCATCCTGGAAAACTGCACGCTGGCGCCGATCTGGGTGCGCAAGACGCCGAAGAAGCAGGCCGAGGAAATCGCCATGCACTTCCTCACGCGCGTAAAGATCCCGGAACAGGCCAACAAATATCCCGGCCAGCTTTCCGGCGGCCAGCAGCAGCGCGTCGCCATCGCCCGCTCGTTATGCATGAACCCGCGCATCATGCTGTTCGACGAGCCGACCTCTGCGCTCGATCCCGAAATGATCAAGGAAGTGCTGGAGACAATGGTCGGCCTCGCCGAAGAGGGCATGACCATGCTCTGCGTCACCCACGAGATGGGCTTTGCCCGCAAGGTCGCCAACCGGGTGATCTTCATGGATCAGGGCCAGATCGTCGAGCAGAACACGCCGGCCGAGTTCTTCGACAATCCGCGCCACGAGCGCACAAAACTGTTCCTGTCGCAGATCCTGCACTGATCGCTCTTACGCGAATCAAAAGAGCCCGGCCGAAATCCTGCCGGGCTCTTTTGCGTCTGGGCCCTCAGCCGGCGATTGCGCCCCGATTGCGAGGCCGCCCCTCATGAAAAAGCCGTCCCTCGTGAAAAAGCTTGGGCGTTTTCTCGCCATTCTGGTGGTGGCAATCGTGCTTGCCGTGGTTTTGGGCACAATCATTCCACGGCCGCTCTTGCCGGCGGCCGCCGCCGATCCCGTAGCCACCAGGCACATCCTGGTGTTGAAAAGTCCGATCCACACCGATATCGCCGTCCCGGTCGATGACGAGGTGCGCAAGCGCTTCCATTTCCTGGTCGATGACGGCATTCCGGCCGACATGGCTGGGGTCCGCTACATCGTCTTCGGCTGGGGCGGCCGCGCCTTCTATCTGGAAACGTCGACCTGGTCGGAACTAAAGGCGGTGCCGGTGATGAAGGCGCTGACACTGGACGCTTCGGTGATGCATGTCGATGTCGCCGGCAACATTGTCGAGCCGCACCCCGACGTCTCCGGCTTCGACATCAGCGAGGAGCGTTTTGCAGCGCTGCTCGACTTCATCACCGCGAGTTTCCAGCAAGGGCCGAACGGCTCGATCCTGATCGAGAATGCCGCCTATTCCAGGTTCGACCGCTTCTACGAAGCCAACGGCCATTTCAATGCGCTGGTTGGCTGCAACACCTGGACGGCGGCGGCTCTGCGTATCGCCGGCCTTCGGACAGGCTGGTGGAATCCGCTGCCGGCGTCGCTCGACCTGTCGATGCGGATTTATAATTGATGCTTGGCACTAGTGTCCGACGGTTTCCGGCACCTGCCAGCCATAAAGCCAATCGAGATCGGCGGCGAGCCTTTCCGGAGAGCGCAATCTCAGAAACAGGTTGCGGGCGACCGCCACCGGCCCGGAAGCGTGCCAGGCGAGACGGTTGACAGCACCGCGGCGGGCGACCTTGGCGATGCGCGGGCGCCGCGCCTTTTCCCAGGCAGCGAGCGCGCCCCAGAGATCGGCGGGCGAGGCGGCGACAAAGCCGGCAAGCGTTGCGGCATCCTCGATCGCCATCGCCGCGCCCTGCGCCGCAAAAGGCGTCATCGCGTGCGCCGCATCGCCGATCAGCGCGATGCCGGCGGGCGTCGTCCATGGCTGTGCCTGGTCGACCGTATGGATCGGCCATGCGGTCCACGGGCCTGCATCCTCGACAAGCCGGGTCAGTGCCGCCGCCGTGCCACGCATGGCGCCGACGAGAATGTTGGGGTCGGCGTGGCCCGACCAGCCTTCGGCGATGATCTCGCCCCTGGTGAAGGCGGCCAGGTTGAACGCCGTGCCGTTGCTGACCGGATAGGCGACGAGGTGAAAACCGGGATGCAAGAAGGCGGTCACGAAATTGGCGGCGCCGACCGCCGCCAGGGCTTCTCCTGCGACACTGTCTGCACTGGTCGTGGCGCGCCAGGCAAGCTCGCCCGAAAACCGGCTTTTGGCCCCAAACCCGCCACAAGCGCGGATCGCAGACCAGACGCCGTCGGCACCGATCAGCAGAAAGCCGTCGGCTTCGACCGTCTTGCCGGGAATGTCGACTGTTGCCGTGGTACGGCGAGGTCCTGCGGCGACGCCGCCGACGCGCGCGCCGGTGACGACACTGATGTCCGGCTGTTCGGCAAGGCGCGCCATCAGCGCGTCTTGCAGGTCAGCCCGATGAGCGACGAGATAGGGTGCCTGCCAGCGCCTTTCGGCTGCTTCGCCAAGCGGCACCCGCGCCAGCTCGCGCAGCGTGGCGGCGTCCTTGAGCACGACCGCTTCCGGCCGCACCGCCGCCGACAACAGCCGGTCGAGCACGCCGAGCTGGCGAAGGATGCGCGTTGCGTTGGGTGAGAGCTGGATGCCGGCGCCGGCCGCTTCGAGGCGCGGCGCCTGTTCGAACAGCCGCACCAGATAGCCGCGCTCGGAAAATGCCAGCGCCGCGGTCAGTCCGGCGACGCCGGCTCCGGCGATAACGACCTGCCGGGACCGGATGTCGTCCATGGGGATGACGTGCGCGTCAGGCGGCCTGGTCGATATAGAGGCATCCGGCAGGCTGCGTTTCCGTAGCCTTCAGCTTTGGCGAATAGCGAAAAAGCGTCGAGCAATAGGGGCAGACCTTTTCGTTGTCGTCGCCCATGTCGAGAAACACATGCGGATGGTCGAAAGGCGGGTTGGCGCCGGTGCACATGAATTCCTTGACGCCGATGTCGATCGCCGCATAGCCCGCATCGTTCTGGAAATGGGGAATGGAACCGCCTGCCATCGTCGTCTCCTACATCTGCCGCATGACCCCGGATCATGCGCAAATCAAAATTCCACCGCGTCCTTTGCGCGTCCAAGGGCGCGCCGCGCTGTAGCCTGGATTGCATCTGGATCATAAGCTGTCTCTTTGCAAGATCGATGAAATCAAACTGTCGTAAAAGCCTGTCACAGGATAAGCTAAGCCGGTTAAGGCATGGCCCGAAAACCGAATTCGGTTTTGCTGGGGATCATGCCTAGCTTAAGAGTGGTAGAGCGTCCTTTGCGGGTCCGGAAAGACGCGCGATGCTCTGGCCAGCGGGTGCGAAACGAGCAGGAACCATGAACGAACTAAAGCCGGTGCAGAGCGAATTCACCACCGTCGAGGTGGCGAGCCCAGAGGGCGGCAACCCGGACCGCTTCGTGAACCGCGAGTTTTCCTGGCTGCAATTCAACCGCCGCGTCCTCGAGGAATCGCTGAACGCCAACCATCCGTTGCTCGAGCGTGTCCGCTTCCTGTCGATTTCGGCCGGCAATCTCGACGAGTTCTTCATGGTCCGCGTCGCCGGTCTCGCCGGCCAGGTTCGCGAAGGCATCACGCTGAAGAGCCCGGACGGCCGCACCCCCGAACAACAGCTCGAACAATTGCTGCGCGAAGTCGAGCGTCTGCAGGAAGATCAGCAGAATAGCCTTTCCGCGCTGATGCGGCTGCTCGACAAGGAAGGCATCGAGAGCATCAGCCGCGATGGGCTGACCAAGGACGAGAAGGCCTGGCTCGAGGATCATTTCCAGGAGCAGGTCTTTCCGGTGCTCACACCACTGTCGATCGACCCGGCGCATCCATTCCCGTTCATTCCCAATCTCGGCTTCTCGATGGCCCTGCAATTGCGCCATCGCAGGAATGGCGAGGAGATGAGCGCGCTGTTGCGTCTGCCGGTGGCGCTGAAACGCTTCATTCGCTTGCCCGACCGCAAGCATCATGTCCGCTTCATTCCGCTGGAAGAGGCGGTCGGCCTCTATATCGGCAAGCTGTTCCCCGGCTACGAAGTCAAGGGCTCCGGCACGTTCCGCATCATCCGCGACAGTGACATCGAGGTCGAGGAGGAGTCCGAGGATCTCGTGCGCCTGTTCGAGACGGCGCTCAAGCGCCGCCGCCGCGGCTCGGTCATCCGCATCGAATTCGATAAGCTGATGCCGGCCGAACTGCGCGAGTTCGTCGCCGGCGAGCTTGGCGTCTCATCGAGCCGCATCAGCGTGCTCACCGGTCCGCTGGCGCTCAGCCAGATTTCCGAGATCGTCGCCATCGCCCGCGACGATCTCAAATTCACGCCCTATAATCCGCGCTTTCCCGAGCGCATCCGCGAGCATGGCGGCGACTGTTTCGCCGCCATCCGCGAGAAGGACATCATCGTTCATCACCCCTACGAATCCTTCGACGTTGTGGTGCAGTTCCTGCGCCAGGCGATGGCCGACCCGGAAGTCGTGGCGATCAAGCAGACGCTCTATCGCACCTCGAACGACAGCCCGATCGTGCGCGCTTTGGTCGACGCCGCGGAGGCCGGCAAGTCGGTGACGGCGCTGGTCGAGCTCAAGGCGCGTTTCGACGAGGAAGCCAACATCCGCTGGGCGCGCGACCTCGAGCGCGCCGGCGTTCAGGTCGTGTTCGGCTTCCTCGAACTGAAGACACACGCGAAAATGTCGCTGGTGGTGCGGCGCGAGGACGGCAAGCTGCGCAACTATGTGCATCTCGGCACCGGCAACTACCATCCCGTCACCGCGCGCATCTACACCGACCTGTCCTTCTTCACCACCGCTCCGACGATCGCCCGCGACGTCGCCCAGCTGTTCAATTTCATCACCGGCTACGCCGAGCCGACCGATGAGATGCGGCTGGCTATCTCGCCCTTCACGCTGAGAAGCCGGATTCTCAAGCATATTTCAGACGAGATTACCCATGCGCTGGAAGGCCGGCCGGCCCGCATCTGGATGAAGATGAATGCGCTGGTGGATCCGATCATCATCGACGCGCTTTATGACGCCAGCCGCGCCGGCGTCGAGATCGATCTCGTCGTGCGCGGCATCTGCTGTCTGAGGCCCCAGGTGCCGGGCCTGTCGGAAAACATAAGGGTCAAGTCGATCGTCGGCCGCTTCCTCGAACACAGCCGCATCTATTGTTTCGGCAACGGCCATGGACTGCCGTCGGACGGGGCGGTCGTCTACATCTCATCGGCCGATTTGATGCCGCGCAATCTCGACCGTCGCGTCGAAACCATGGTGCCGATCACCAATCCAACGGTGCATGAACAAGTCCTCGGCCAGATCATGCTGGGCAACATCATGGACAACCAGCAAAGTTTCGACGTATTGGCTGACGGAACCTCTCGGCGCGCCACGCTTGAGGAGGGCGAGGAACCGTTCAACGCGCAGGAATATTTCATGACCAATCCGAGCCTTTCCGGACGCGGTGATGCGCTGAAATCGCATGCGCCCAAGCGCATCGCGCAGTTCAAGCGCCGCAAGAAAAACGCCGCAGCGACCGGCTGATGATTTCAACGTCCCAGGGCCGGCTTCAGGACCGCCGACCGCTGTCCATCATCGACATCGGGTCGAACTCGATCCGTCTTGTCGTCTATGAGGGGCTGGCGCGCTCGCCGACCACGCTGTTCAACGAAAAGATGCTGGCCGGCCTCGGTCGCGGCATCGTCTCGACCGGAAAGCTCGATCCCGAGGCGGTGACCCGCTCTATGGAGGAGTTTCGCCGTTTCCGCGCGCTATCCGAGCAGGTCGGCGCCGAGCGTATGTATGTGCTGGCGACCGCGGCCGCCCGCGAGGCGGTCAACGGCCCCGATTTCATCCACCGCGCCGAAGATGTACTCAAGACCGAGGTCCAGGTGCTGAGCGGGCGCCAGGAAGCCCACTATTCCGCGCTTGGCGTCATTTCCGGCTTCCACCCGGCCAACGGCATCGCCGGCGACCTCGGCGGCGGCAGCCTCGAACTGGTCGACGTCGATGGCGAGGCAATCGGCGACGGCATCACGCTGCCGCTGGGCGGCCTGCGTCTGCAGGACATGGCCAAGAACTCACTGGCCCAGGCGGCAAAGATAGCGCGCGACGAACTGGCACGGGCAAAGCTGCTGAAAGGCGGGCAGGGCAGGCCGTTCTACGCGGTCGGCGGCACCTGGCGAAACCTCGCCCGGCTGTACATGGAAATGACCAGCTATCCGCTGAGCGTCATGCACCATTACGAGATCGGCATCGACAGCGCTACGAACTTCCTCAAGCAGGTCGCCAAGGGCGAGATCGAGAAGGTAAGGGGTATCGAGGGCGTCTCAAAGAACCGCCGCTCGCTGCTGCCCTATGGCGCCATCGTGCTGCAGGAGATCATGGCGGCGATGCAGCCGTCCAAGATCATCGTCTCGGCGCTGGGCGTGCGCGAGGGCTTCCTCTATTCGCTGCTCGACAAAGCCGATCAGAAGGCAGATCCGCTGATCTCGGCCTCGGAGGAACTCGCCCGGCTGCGTTCGCGCTCGGTCACCCACGCGCATGAGCTTGTCGAGTGGACGGGCAAGACCTTCGCCGCCTTCGGCATCGAGGAGACGGTCGACGAGGCGCGTTACCGCCAGGCCGCCTGTCTGCTTGCCGACATCGGCTGGCGCGCACATCCCGAATATCGCGGCAAGCAATCGCTCAACATCATTGCCCACGCCTCCTTCATCGGCGTCGACCATCCCGGCCGCGCCTTCCTGGCGCTGACCAACGCCTACCGTCATGAGGGCATCTTCAACGAATCGATCGCGCCGGAAATCAAGGCACTGGCGACGCCACGCTATATCGAGCGCGCTCGCGTGCTGGCCGCCGTGATGCGCGTCGTCTATCTGCTGACGGCGGCGATGCCGGGCGTCATGCCGCGGTTGAAATGGGAGAGCCGCGGCAATGGCGTGCTTGCGCTGGTGCTGCCGGCGTCGCTGGCCGACCTTTACGGCGAGCGGCCGGCCGGCCGGCTGGCACAGCTGGCGAGGGTCACCAACCGCCGGCTGGTGCTGGCGGTCGAGGGCGGCTCCAATATGCCAGCCAAGTAATCTGGCTCAGACAAACAGCTTGTGCCGGTCAAGTCGTTTCAGGGCCGATCCGAAGTATCCGCCCATCAAGCGAATAGGCGCCGGCGCCAGCCATCGCCAATGCCAAAAAACCGCCTGATAAGGCGATGTCCTTCATCAGCATCTGTGAATGCATGAAGGTCAGCGTCGGATCGTCGCCGCCCTGGCCATAATGGCCGATGAAGCCGGCCGCGATGCAGAAGGCGGCAAGCAGCAGCGCCACGATCGGCGTCTGCAGGCCGACGAGGATGAGCAACCCGGCGATCAGCTCGAACAGGCCCGTTGCCCAAGCCGCCAGCGTCGGCAGCGGCAGGCCGAGCCCGGCAAAATAGCCTGATGTGCCGGCGATATCGGCAAGCGCGTGGAAGCCGGAAGGGACGAACAGGGCAGCGAACAGCAGCCGGGAGACGAGAAGCAGCGCATTGCGGAACATCGTCACCCCCTTGCCGGCGCCCGGTCAGGCCCGTGCCGGCTCAGCGAACCTCGCAGGGCTGTCGCTGAAATCGGCAAATCGGCACACACAGAGACAACGAAAAAGGGGCGCGAAAAATTCCGCGCCCCTTGCTGCACTAGTTATTAGCCTGCGTCAGCCGCGCCTGGCGTCGACCGAATAGGCGCCGGCGCCTGAGGAAGCCAGCACGAGGAAGCCGCCTGCAATCGCCAGGTTCTTCATGAAGCTGATCATCTGCATCTGATCGGCCCAGCCGGTGTGGGCGACCAGTCCCGTGGCGACGGTGAAGATTGCGAGCACCCAGGCGGTGATCCGGGTCTGAAAGCCGATGAGGATGGCGAGACCGCCAAGCAGCTCAATCAGGCCGACGACAATCGCCGTTACGGTCGGCATCGGCAGGCCCATGCTGCCGAAGTAACCGGCGGTGCCGGCGATCGCAGTGAGCTTGCCGAAACCGGAAAGCACGAAAATGACTGAAAGCAGAACGCGGCCAAGCAGGATGGTGGCCGAGGCGTTGGAAACGGTGCCGGAACCGGCAACGGATGTATTGGTAGACATGATGGGCTCTCTCCGGAAGGGTTGCGTTGCCCGTCCACATAGAGTAGGGCGACTGTTCACCAAAGATGCAGATTTGGTTACAGATTGTTCACAGCAGTAACGTTTTTGCGATCAGCTCAAAATCATCCCGGATGCGTCATGTCCTCCGGCCGCACCAGGCGGTCGTAGTCGGCCTCGCTGACCAACCCGGTGGCCAGCGCTTCCTCGCGCAAGGTTGTACCCTTCTTGTGCGCTGTCTTGGCGATTCTGGCGGCGTTGTCGTAGCCGATGGTCGGCGCCAGCGCCGTCACCAGCATCAGCGAGCGGTCGAGTGCGGCCTTGATGTTCTCTTCCCGCGCCTCAATACCCACGACGCAATTGTCGGTGAACGAGATGGAGGCGTCGGCGAGCAGCTGCACCGATTGCAGGAAATTATAGGCCATCAGCGGGTTATAGACGTTGAGCTCGAAATGGCCCTGGCTGCCGGCGAAGGTCAGTGCGGCATTGTTGCCGAACACCTGGATGCAGACCTGCGTCAACGCCTCGCACTGGGTGGGGTTGACCTTGCCCGGCATGATCGATGAACCCGGCTCGTTTTCAGGCAGCAACAGTTCACCGAGGCCGGAGCGCGGGCCGGAGCCGAGCAGACGAATGTCGTTGGCAATCTTGAACAGGGCGCCGGCGCAGGCGTTGATGGCACCATGCGAAAACACCATGGAATCGTGCGCGGCCAGGGCCTCGAACTTGTTCGGCGCTGTGACGAAGCCGATGCCAGTGATGTCAGCGATTCGCGCCGCCACCTTCTCGGCAAAGCCGATCGGCGCGTTGAGGCCAGTGCCGACGGCCGTGCCGCCTTGCGCCAGTTCCTGCAGGCCGGGCAGCGTCATCTCGATGCGTTTGATCGACGAGGCGACCTGCGCGGCATAGCCTGAGAATTCCTGGCCAAGGGTGAGGGGCGTCGCGTCCTGCGTATGCGTGCGGCCGATCTTGATGATGTGGGCGAAAGCTTTGGTCTTGGCTTCGAGCGCCGCATGCAAATGCTTCAGCGCCGGCAACAGGTCGTGCACGATGCGCTCGGCGCCGGCGATGTGCATGGCCGTCGGATAGGTATCGTTCGACGACTGGCTCATATTGACGTGGTCGTTGGGGTGCACCGGTTTCTTGGAGCCCATGACGCCGCCCAGCAGTTCGATCGCCCGATTGGAGATCACCTCGTTGGCGTTCATGTTGGATTGCGTGCCCGAGCCGGTCTGCCAGACGACCAGCGGGAAATGATCGTCGAGCTTGCCGTCGATGACTTCCTGAGCGGCTTCGACGATCGCCTTGCCGATGGCCGGGTCGAGCCGCTTCAGCTCCATATTGGTTTCGGCCGCCGCCCGCTTGACGATGCCGAGCGCGCGAACGATCGACGCCGGCTGCTTTTCCCAGCCGATCTTGAAATTGCCCAGCGAACGCTGCGCCTGCGCGCCCCAATAACGGTCGGCGGCGACGTCGATGGGACCGAACGTGTCGGTTTCGGTTCTGGTCTCTGGCGCGCTCACTTGTGTCTCCAGTCTGTCGAATTCGGCACCGGCGTATCGCGTTGCAGAAATGGCTTCAAGCGGAGATTGCGAGCCGCAAGGATGCAAATCGGTTGAAGGAACCTCACTTCCTTCAACCGCAGGGGGGAGAAGGAAGAGGCTCCTCTCTCACTGACCAAGCAGCGACTGTGAGGTTGGAGATAGGCGCAGCGTTTCCGTCGGTCTGGCCAGGCTCGACAGCAATGCCTGCCAGGCCGGCGCAGCGGCAAGCGCGGCTTCAACGCCATCGTGGACGTCCGCGCTGTCGAAGGCGGTGACGCTGATGAAGACGTTTTCGCCTGATCGCACCGGCAGGCGGGGAAAGCTGTTTTCGGCATGTTCGGTGACAAACGCAGCAAGTGGCCGTGCGCCAAATTCCGCCAGCGTGGGGATGGCGTCGGTTTCGAAGCGGCTGGCGAAATCGGCCTCGGCGCCGGGCCGCAGATGATGAATCTTGATGACAACACTATCCGACAAGCGATTGTCTCCGGTTGGCTTTTCGTAAGCCGGCACGGCTGTCCGTTGTGAGCCTGTCAGCTGGAAACCCGCGCCCGGCCATGCCGGTTTCAGCAACAGCACGTCGTCGGAGGAAATCATCGTGGCGTTGGCGGCATCGCGCCAGGCCGCCCATACGGGTCCCTCGTAGAAAGCGGTCAGCGCATTTTTCCGCGCTTCCATACCCTCGAAGCCGCGCAGCCAGACGAACATGTCAGGCCGGTCGAGATCGCGGAACTGACCGATGATCGTCATCCCCGCCGCTTCCTGACCCTCGATCAGGTGACCGTCGAAGATGTCGATCAGCGTGTCGCGCCGGCCAGGTTTCAGTGTGTATTGCCTGAGCTCGACGACCGGCGAGGCGTTGAGGCTGGATTTCGACGGGGCATTCGGGGGCAGGCTCATCGCACAATCTCCAAAACAGGGTGTTCATCCTGTTTTATAAACAGACCGGTTGTCCTGTTTTGTCAATCTGCTATCGTATGGAAATGTCAGCAGAGATGATCGCTCGCCTGAAGATGCGGCCCGGGAAACGCACCAACGACCCGGACGGCCTGCGCAAACGCGTGCTCGATGTCGCCGAAGCCTCCTTTCAGGCGCGCGGCTACCACGCTTCCAGCCTCGGCGACCTGATGGCGGCGGCGGGCGTCACCGGCGGCGCGCTGCATCATCATTTCCCGACCAAGAAGGCGCTGGCGCTGGCGGTGATCGAGGAGCGGGTCTCCGCGGCCGTCGAAGAAACATGGATCGCGCCGGTGCAGGCGGCAGGCTCGGCGCGCGAGGGCGTGCGCAGCGTGTTCGAGGCCGTGGCGGCGGAACTGGAGCAACAGGGTTTCGTGCGCGGTTGCCCGCTCAACAATCTGGCGCATGAACTGTCGCTGGCCGATGCGGATTTTCGCGCTGCCCTTGCCGGCATCTTTTCGGCATGGCGCCAGGCAATCGCCGACAAGGTTCGGGCCGACCAGCAGGCGGGCAGGGAGCAGGACACCGATCCGCAGCGCTTCGCCGCGCTTGCGGTCGCGACCTATTCCGGCGCCATGTCGATGGCCAAGACGACGCAGGATTCTGGTGTGCTGCGCGATTGCCTGAACGCGCTGGAGCAGGGCGCTTCCCCAGTTTCGTCATCCAAGGGCGGAGCAGGAGCGAAGCGACGTCGCAGGGTGCTGCGGCAGTACAAAGCCTTTTAATGCCGGAGCGCCAGTCGCCCTCTGCCCTGCCGGGACTTAATTTGGCAGCGGTTTGATCACCTCGTAGCCGACCACGCTTTCGCCGCTGGTGCCCTCGTCATAGCGCCTGGCCAGAACGGCCTGCAGGTCGGGCGCGTACAGCGCGGTGAATTCATCCTGTGTCTTGCCGGCCTCGTTCTTGATCGTCTGCCTCACGGCGAGCACGTTGTATTTGCAGTCGCCCAGGCTGAAGGTCTCCTTGCCCTTGACGTTGATCTCGAGCGTCTCGGTGCCCTTCGGTTGTTTGTTTGCTGCGAGACGGACGAATATGGTCTTGCTCTTCGCCCCGGCCTTGAGCGGAAACAGCTTTCTGAGATCGGAAAACGGGATCATGGCAAGCTGACCGGTCTCGCTGTCGCGAAACACCTCGATCAGGCCGCCGAACAGAAACTGCGTCTGCGGCGATTGGGATTGGTATTCGTTGGCAACCGACACCATTCCAGCCGCCGCCGGTCGAAACTCGCTGTGGATGCCGGGCCTTTCGAGAATGAAGCCGGCCTTGGCGGCTTTGGCGTCGATGCACTCGGCACCATGAGCGGCGCTCGCCAGGATGGTGAGTGCCGTGCCGATGGATATAGTCTTCATAGCGTCCTCGTCTGCCCGGCAAGTTGAGTCCTGACACTGAAGGAATGCCAGACCTGCGGCACCGTGTCGACATACCGTTCGAGCCAACTAGACGAAGAGGCGCCGGCTGTGCTGAATCTCGCGTCATGAACCGCATCTCGGCAAGATCAGTCTCCCGGCGCAGCTTCCTGGCACAGGCAGCAGCGTTTGCTGCAGCCGGCGCTCTTGTGCGACCGGCGCTCGGAGGGACCGGGCAGGGCATTCCGCCTGTCGACGCCACCTTCCTGTTCGTCGCCGATGTCCATGCCTGCCGCATGGCCAGCGGGCTGAGCCCCAATTGTCAGCAGGAAGGCAAGACCGACGCCGCCTTGCTGCGCAGTGTCGCCGCGTTGAACGCCATCGGCGAGAAGGACTGGCCGGCCGAAATCAACGGCATAGCCACCGGCCTGCGCTCAGCCGGCAGCCGCATCGGCACGCCGCTCGGCCTCGTCGTCGGCGGCGACATGACCGATGACGGCGGCGGCCAGGTCACCCAACCCAGCGAAGGCACGCAACTGCTCCAGTTCAGCCAGCGTTACCAGCAGGGCGTCGGTCCCGATCGCGTGCATATGCCGGTCTATGTCGGGCTCGGCAACCATGATCTCGACCAGAACGGCCCGCCGCAGCACGTCGACTGGTACCGCCGCGAAATGCGCGATTATGTCGAGGTCAACCATCGTGCCGGCGTGTTCTTCAAGCCGCCGGTGCCGGCCACCAGTTACGATGTCGACACCGACTGCTACTCATGGGACTGGGGCGGCCTGCATCTCGTCCAGACGCACCGTTT
Organism: Mesorhizobium sp. BHscii; assembly: GCF_053848065.1. Classification (NCBI taxonomy): domain Bacteria; kingdom Pseudomonadati; phylum Pseudomonadota; class Alphaproteobacteria; order Hyphomicrobiales; family Phyllobacteriaceae; genus Mesorhizobium; species Mesorhizobium sp. BHscii. The sequence continues at coordinate 92,140 of NZ_JBSPKW010000024.1, forward strand.
TGCCGGCGACGCCGGCCAAGGCGCGGTATCCAGCCTACCATGGCTGGAGCAGGATCTGGCGACCTATGCAGCGGATCGCCGCCCCGTCATCCTGTACCAGCACTATGGCTGGGATGTTTTTTCGACCGAACGGTGGAATGCCGCCAAAGGAACCTTCGACGATGACGGTACCGGTCCGCCGCATTGGTGGAGCGAGGCGGACCGGCAGGCGCTTCTGGCGGCGCTGAAGGGCTACAATGTCATCGGCATATTCCACGGCCACCAGCACGAGACACCAATGATCTACCGCCGCGACGGGCTCGACCTGTTCAAGCCGAAGGCCGCCTATATGGGCGGCTTCGCGCTGGCGCGAGTGACCAGCGACAGCATGGACGTTGTGCTTGGCGAAGCCACCGGCGACAACGGCGAGGTCGCTTTCACCAACGCTTTCTCCAAGCGTCTTAGTTTCTAGCCGGCGGCCGAGCCGCCTTTTTCTTCACCCGCCGGGCGATCTGGCGAAGGCAGGTCTGGAGACGCCGTTCGAGACGGCTCTGTGCCGACCGGGCCCGGCTGGCACATCACCAATCCTGCGAAAGCAGGCCTCGATCAGCGGCGCGCGTCAACAAAATCGTCATCAGGCCATCCGAACAGGAACGCTGAACACGAGTTGCAGTTGACAAGAGGAGAGGATCGGCATAATAGGTAACCAAATGGATACGTATTATGCCGCAGGCTGACCATGATCGTTCCGTTTTCCGGGCCATCGCCGACCCGACCCGACGCGCCATCCTCGACCGATTGCGCCTGGGGCCGGCGCCCGTCAACGAACTTGCCTCGGCCTTTTCGCAGAGCCGGCCGGCGATCTCCAAGCATCTGCGGGTCCTGCGTGAGCTGCGCGTCGTCTCCGAGCAGAAGATCGGCCGCGAGCGGCTCTACCGGTTGGAGCCGGCCGAGCTCAAGGACGTGGCCGACTGGATCTTGCCCTATCGCGATTTCTGGCAGGCGAGCCTCGGCAATCTGAAATCCTATCTGGAGAGCGAAAGATGACCAGCAACGACAGACCGCGCGCGATCGCAGACGTTTCGTCGGGCACCATCCTTGCCACTGTGACGATCGCAGTGCCGCCGGAGCGCGTGTTTCACGCACTGACCGCTGAAGACCAGATCCCGCTCTGGTGGGGTTCGGACGAACAGTACCGAACGACCAGACATATCGCAGACGTGCGGCCGGGCGGCGCTTGGCGTTCGGAAGGCAAGGGCGCCGACGGCGAGGAATTCCATGTCCAGGGTGAGTATCTGGAGGTCGACCCGCCGCACAGGCTGGTGATGACGTGGAAGGCGCCGTGGGCCGGCGACAATGTTACTACCGTCGTATACATGCTCGAAGCGGTCGAGGCAGGAACCCGGCTGACCCTGCGCCATCAAGGTTTTGGTGCGCGCAAGGAGTCGTGCCGCGCCCACGGCTCCGGCTGGGAGCACGTGCTCGGTTGGCTGGGCGATTTCCTCACCAGCGAGGGGCACGGCAAGCCACAGGCCGTGTTCCACTGCAGGCTCATACCGCCACGGTCCGATTTCGCCTTCACGATGACCGCTGCGGAAGAGGCACTGATGAAGCAGCATTCGGACTATCTGCACCGCAAACTCGCCGAGGGCAGGGTGCTTTTGTTCGGACCGGTCGCCGATCCAGCCGGGCCATGGGGCCTTGGCATCGTGCGGGCCGAAGACGAACAGGGCGCCAGGGAACTGACCGAAGCTGATCCCACGGTGCGCTCCGGGCTGGGCTTCCGCTACGAGATCCTGCCGTTGATCACCGCGGTGACGTGAGCGCGGTTCCTCCGACGCATACAAGAACGCCCCTCGTGCTTCTGCGCGGGGGGCGTCCTGTTGTCGTCAGCCTTTCTCAAGATCGCTCTTTCAAAATAACTTTCGACATATGCAAAATGCACGAGAGCCAAATCGGTTCCCGCATGTCGGTGTGATTTTGCAGTCGGGCTCCCGTCGATTCCGCGCAGACAGCGGCGCGAGATGTTACCGGGCGCCAAAAGCAAAAATTGACACGGTGGCAAAAGAAGTCTAAAAGCAATTCGTCGATATTTGTTTGACCGACTTTTGTTATCCGCGTGTCCAGGCGCGCCTTTGACGAACTTCCCCCATCAAAATCGAGACAAACGCTGTTGTGCATTCGCATGACGGCGAACGAATATTTGCCACGGAAAGGGTTCGTTATGAGCACAGGCACAGTTAAATGGTTCAACGCCACCAAGGGTTTTGGTTTTATTCAGCCTGACGACGGCTCGACCGACGTATTTGTCCACATCTCGGCCGTAGAACGCGCCGGAATGCGCGACATCGTCGAGGGCCAGAAGCTCGGCTACGAGATGGTCCGCGACAACAAGTCGGGCAAGATGTCCGCCGATCAGTTGAAGGCGGCCTAAAACGGAATTCAGCTTCGCCGGTGACCACGGATGTACTGGCACCGGTGAACGGCGAATTCCAGCGCATGACCCGGGAAATCAGTTTCCAGAAAGGATCATGCGCAGATGAAAAGTGTCGGCGGGTTCAACCGGACGCGCGGCGCTTCAGCGGGAGGTCAGGCAATGCCTGGCCTTTTGCATTTCGCGCTTCAAAAATTGGAAAAGAGCACCGCGCGTTCGCTTGAACGTGTTAAGGATGCTCAGCAATTTGAATCCGACTGCCGTATTGCTTTGTGCGTGGTCCTGGTCGAAAGACCGGTCTCGCCATTTTGCGGCATCATGCTCCGAACCGGGAGAAAGACCTTGACCGCTACTTCAAAGAAACCCCGCGACCAGGCCGAATCCATCTTCAGCAAGGCCCAGACCCAGTCCATGTCGCTCAACCGCATCATTTCCGAACAGGATGCTGTCAGCGAGGCCCGGGAAGCCAAGACCGCGCGGCTGCGCGAACTGCGCCTGGAAAAGGAAGCCGACGAGATGGCTGCGGCCGCCGCGCTCGCAGCCTCGCCGAAGCGCGTGGGCAAACGCTGATGGCCACCAAGCGCGTCCCGCAAAAGGCGATCGCCGCCGATTCGACCATCGCCGATGTCGTGGGAGAGCTCGACAAGCCGGTCGAATATGTCCGCCGGGTGCTCGAGAAGCTGGAGCGCTGCAAGCGCGCCCATGGCGATGCCCAGGTCAGGCTCGGCGTGCGTGGCCGCTCCGAATGCCCGAACTATCTGATCGAGTATGTCCGCGAAAATGCCAAGACCCACGAGCGCGTCACCCATCAGGATGCCGCCTATAGCGGCAGCACGCATCGCGAGCTGGCGCCCCGGCACATCGAGGAGACCAGGAACTGGTCGCCCGAGGAAATGAACATCACGGCGGTCTCGGCGCTGATCGGCCGCCTTCGCAACCCGAATGCGCCATCATCGCGTTTCTCCGACGAGGATTGATATGGCCATAAAATTTTCAGCCAAGGATCAGCCGGCGGCATCTGCTGTCACCGCAAGGCTGGCCAAGCCGGCCGCCGCGCCGAAAGCCGACGTTCCCGCCGAGGCCGCGACCGATCTGTTCACGTCGCCGGCAGAAGTGGCGTCGCGCAAGACCAAAAAGAAAAAATAGCGCCTTTGCCGCGAAACGCCGATCTGAATCCGGTTGCGTCAGGGCTGCTTGCCTTGGCGAGCGCTGGAGATTTTTCGCCTCTGGAGGAGCGCGCCGCCCCTCTCTTCGACTGCCAGAGCTGCGGCGCCTGCTGTTCCTATTCATCCGAATGGCCCCGCTTCTCGACCGAGGACGACGCGCAGCTCGACCTGATCCCGCGAGACTATGTGGCCGTCGACGAATCGGGCATGCGCTGTGACGGCATGCGTTGCTCGGCGCTTGCCGGCGAGGTCGGCAAGTCGACCGCCTGCGGCATCTACGAGGTCCGACCGGACGTCTGCCGCGCCTGCATGCCTGGTGGCGACGATTGCCTGATGGCGCGTCGCAGCAATGGCCTGCCGACGCTGTAGGGTCTTGCCTTTTTGGAAGCTTGAGTTCCTCGCCACCACTCTAGTGGGGGAGAGGTGGCCGAAGCGGTCGGTTCAGGAAACGCGACCCTTCGAACAAGGTGCTTGAGCGCAGGCTCGCGCTATTCCTCCCTCTCCGTCTCGGCTTCGCCGAGACACCTCTCCCCCATAAGGATGGGGGCGAGGAACCGCCAATCGCCACGGCTTGTGCACACTGATCTTGCTGGCTACCTTGCCGACGGGCAGGGCACAGGAGGATCATCCGTGAGCATCGAATTCTTGTTGACCTCGCTGATTGTCGTGGCTTCGCCCGGCACTGGCGTTCTCTATACCCTGAGCGCCGGGCTTTCGCGTGGCGCGCGCGCCAGCATCATCGCTGCTTTCGGCTGCACGCTCGGCATCATTCCGCATATGGCGGCCGCCATCACCGGTCTGGCGGCGCTGCTGCACACCAGCGCACTCGCCTTCGAGACGCTGAAATATCTGGGCGTCGCCTACCTGCTCTACATGGCGTGGAACACGCTGAAAGAGAGCGGCAGCTTGAGCGTCGGGCACGCTGCCGCGCCGCGCTCGGCCGGCAAGGTGATTACCTCAGGCATCCTCATCAATATCCTCAACCCGAAGCTGTCGATCTTCTTCTTCGCCTTCCTGCCGCAGTTCGTCAGCACCACCGAGCCGCATGCCCTGTCGAAGATGCTGGAGCTCAGCACCGTCTTCATGCTTTTGACCTTCGTCATCTTTGTCGGCTACGGCATCTTCGCCGCCTCGATCCGCAGCCATGTCGTGTCGCGGCCGATGGTGCTGACCTGGATGCGCCGCACCTTCGCCGGCGCCTTCGTCGCGCTCGGCGCAAAACTGGCGCTGACCGAGCGGTAGCACCCGTTGGCTATCCCTTGACGTATCCCATCGCCTCGACGATCTGCCCGTCCGCTACGCGCATCAGATTGACGCCGCGGATGGAGTTGCCGTCGGCACGCCAGTAACGCCAGCGGATTGTCGCCCGTTCACCGGCGACGAACGTCTCTTCAAGGTCGAAGCGCGTGCCGGGTTCGCTGGCGATCGCCGACCATAGGCCGACGCACGCCTCCCGCCCGGCATGGCGGGCGCCATTTGGCGCCGGCATGGTATTTTCGATGACGCAGTCCTCGGCCACCAGGCCCGGGAGTGCCGACGGATCATGATTTTGGAACACGTCGTTGAAGCGCCGCATGATCTCGGCCGTCCGTCTGGATTGGTCGTCTGGATGGACGAGCATGATGCTATTCTGTTCCATCTTGGCACCTCCTGATTTCATTTTCCGCAGCGGCGGCCGTTACGAGGTCGGCCTTGAGCCTGATATCCGCCACCCCGGCCAAAGCTCGGGAGACCAGGCATGTCGTCTTCGCGGATTGGGCAAGCCGCTGGAATTCCTCGGGCGCCAGCCCCGGGACTTCGGCTTCCGTTTCAAGCTCGATGCGGGTGATCGTCGGCCCGGCCGTGCTGGTGCCGAGATGCACCTTGGCAACGGTGTGGATCCGTACGGGGACATGGCCGCCGCTGCCTAGTATGGCGCTCAGCGCCATTGAAAAGCAGCCGGCATGCGCCGCCGCAATCAGTTCCTCCGGATTCGTGCCGGGACCGTTTTCGAAGCGCGACGGGAAGGAATAGGCGCCTTCGAACACGCCGCTGCCAAGCCGCAGGCGGCCCGAACCTTCTTTTAACGACCCCTGCCATTGGGCCTCTGCTTCACGGATGGTCATTTTATCGTTCTCCTCCTACACGAATGCCGTCGAGATATATAGACTGATCTACATATTATGTAAACCGATTGTCATATCTAGTGCAAGGTCTATAATGCTGACTCCTGACAGAGGTTGACATGGCCAACGATACCCGTACCCGCATGATCGAGGCGACGGCGCTGCTGCTGAGGCAGCGCGGCTATCACGGTACTTCGCTCAACGACATTTTGAGCGCCTCCGGTGCGCCACGAGGATCGCTCTATTTTCATTTTCCGGGCGGCAAGGACCAACTGGTCATCGAAGTGACGCGCGACAGCGTTGACAAGGTGACTCAAAGGCTTGGCGAAGAGCTGGCTGCCGAAAAAGATCCGGCGGTGGCCGTCCACCATATCTATCAGTCGGTCGCGCGCATGCTGGAGGACAACCAGTTCACGCTTGGCTGCCCAATCGCGCCCGTGGTGCTGGACTCGCCGACCGACGTGCCGGAGCTGGCCGAACTGTGCCGGTCGGCTTTCGAGCAATGGATAGGCTTGCTGCAGGCGGGCTTCGTCAGGGCAGGGGTGCCCGAGCGCCGCGCCCGCGCTCTGGCGCTGCTTGTCGAATCATCGCTGGAAGGGCTGATGGTGATCGCGCGCGCCACCCGCGACCGCGCCCCGGTGCTGGCGGTGGCTGATGAGGTCGCCGCGCTGATAGAAGGTGCCTTGCCTGCCAAAGAGGTCGCGGTAACGGCGGGCTGATATTTTATGGCCTTCATCGCATCGAAGCCGGCGCGGAGCCCTGCCGAAAACGCCGAAGGCCGAACAAGAGATGGCTCCAGCCCTGCGATCCATGCCGTAACTATTGCCAAAGCGTACAGCGGTACAGGAGGTCTCGCCCGCCGATCGCGGCTGCCACGGCGATTGAGGTGCGTAACAAATAAAAAGGGCGGCATCGCTGCCGCCCTTTCCGTATCTGAAGGCTGATGGGCTGGATTAGAAATCCATGCCGCCACTCAAGCCCGCTTGCGGGCTTGAGCATTATCAGTTCATGGGCGTGCTGATGGATTTCCTTAGAAATCCATGCCGCCACTCAAGCCCGCTTGCGGGCTTGAGCATTATCAGTTCATGGTCGTGCTGATGGATTTCCTTAGAAATCCATGCCGCCCATGCCGCCCATGCCGCCGCCGCCCATGCCGCCAGGCATGCCGCCGCCAGCCGACTCCTTCTTCGGAGCCTCGGCGATCATGGCTTCGGTGGTGACCAGCAGGCCGGCGACCGAGGCCGCATCCTGGAGAGCCGTGCGCACGACCTTGACCGGATCGACGATACCCATGGCGATCATGTCGCCATATTCGCCGGTCTGGGCGTTGAAGCCGAAGGTCGGGCCCTTGTTCTCGAGGATCTTGCCGGCAACGATCGATGCTTCCGCACCGGCGTTGGACGCGATCTGGCGAGCCGGAGCCTGCAGCGCGCGACGCACGATGCTGATGCCCGCGGTCTGGTC
>NZ_JBSPKW010000025.1:0-77723 GCF_053848065.1 Mesorhizobium sp. BHscii
ACCCTTGCCGCGATCGGATATGAACCTGCGCGCAACAATATAGGTCAGCCCTTCATCCGAAGTCTGCAGAGGCGACCGCCAGCACGAAGCGGTCTAGCGCTAAGGCAGATTCTCAATCTCTACCCTCCAGCGGATCGGCGCATCAGCCGAATAGATGAAAGCTTTGAAGCTGCGGCCAAAGGAGGGCAAGATGCTATTCCCTTCGGACTGGGGTCCTTACCAGCCGGCTAGGAGCTCTAGTCAGAGCAAAACGCCGCCCTCGGCACGGTGCTCGAAACAGAACCAGTGGGGCGTCTGCCTCGGCTTCGCAAAAGCCCCATCCTGCATTCTTCCCGCAGCCGATGCTCGCACCTATGGTGCTGAATGCCAGGGGCGCGTGACGGGCTCCATTGCACTTGCAAGGCGGATCAGCTCGTCACTCATCGAATCTCACTTCAGTCGTGGAAGATTCCACAGCCGATCTTGACGAGCCCGGACGGCAAGGTCCACTGGCTCACGGAAAGATTCCGGGGATGAACGGCTGATCGTGGCTCCCAGGAAGGTGGCCGGCGCCGCTTGGGGGGCGTTGGGGTAGATTGCCTGTAGGGCGCCGGCCTGGCGGATTGGGGTCCGCCGCACCAGGAAGCTAACAGAGCTTGCGACCGTGGATATGGCGTGATCGCGGAAGTACCGTGCTTGGAGTATGTTCCTATCCAGCCGTGTTAGCGCTATGGCCGACAAACCGGCGACAACTTACATCGTGAGTGTCTTCGAGAAACCGCACTGGCGAACGGTGCTGACCACGAAGGACAAGGCCAAGGCGGAAGCTATGGCGAAAGAGATCGGCGAGAAGGTTCAGATCGAAGAGATCACGCCGAAGGGGAAGCGCTAGCCGGTCAGCTTAGTGAAGTCGTGGCGGGCGCGCGAACATGTGCCAGCAAATTCGTTTCATTGACCACCCCGGATTGGAAGAGAGTCAGCGTGGTCGAGGCCAGAATCTGGCCGTCTATCGAGGTGCTGTACCATTTAGCGTCGGCGGTTATCTGGTCGACCACCCGCTGGCAGATCGCCCGATCTTCAGGCTTCAGGAACTGGCTTTGCGGTGCTCGGAGCATCTCGACGCCTTTAAAAGGGGAGTTACTGTGTCTCCCACGCGAAGCCATGCGTGGATCTCCGAGAATGGACCGTAAACACATTCAGACAGAAAGTTGCCATTCGTTTGACCGGTGCAGGCGAGGTCTTGTGTCAAGAGGGTTGCTACTATGCGGGACAACGCGCTTCGCTCCAGCGGGGACGGCCCAGCGGCTTTGGTGTGGGGGGAGGCCGCTGGGCCTGACAAGCGAGCCTTGGGGGGGCGCTCACCTGGCTGGCGGAAACATGCGCTCAAGCTAATGGAGTCGAAACATTCGAACGAAGTATGTGGCGGCAATTCCGCTGTGTAGAAGCCATAAGGTGCGCCACGATGGGTCAACACGTCTGGCACCGCAATTGCATGGTCAGGTCTGGGGGAATGGGGTGGAGGCCCGTCGCTTCGCAAATGTAGCGGCGGGTCTGCTTCATAAAGGTCGCCCCCAGCCTGTGCGCTGCTTCCGTCTCGCTTCCTCGTCAATCGCCCGGACCGGCAGATAGGCGGCCGGCAACGCAATGGGTCAAGCCGGGGATCAAAGCCCGCGTGAAGCACGGGCGCGGCGAGAAGGACCTCCGCCACGCTTCGCTGCAGGATTTCTGGCACGAGGGCTAAAGCGGGACATCTCAGATCCCATACCTCAGGGCAATGAAGATCACCGGTGCGAAGATCAGGAAGATCGCCATTACTATAATCATCGCAAGGGCCAGGCGCTCTGTTCGCCTGACGATTGCAGCGACCTCTTCGTCGCTCGGGGAAATGAGATCAACCGCCGAGAAATCTGTTGGGTCAGGAGTTTGATTGTCATTTGCGGGTCGGCTTGCGACCTCATCGACATTCTGTCTGCTCTGGGTAAGGGGCACAGTTGTTTCCGCTGTTAGAGTCATATCGGGCGCCCGCCGATGAGGGATACAGCGGGCACCCGGAACCACCGATGAAGGGACTTTGCTCGGCGGCCAATACCAATCCGTTCGTAAGATCTTGGTTGCCAGCCTCAGCCCTCTGTCTTTAACGCAAAGACTTCAGTCTTACTGCATCATGGACCATAGCCCGGCGGCGGAACTAAGTGCCCGCCGGTCCCGTTGCCGACCAGTGATAATTCAGAATAGGAGAGATAGTCATGGCTGACGGTCCCACCGTTGTTAACTCAGGCGGAAATGGCGCCGGCACCGCTGTCGCCGTCGTTCTCGCAATTATCGCAATCGTGGTCCTGCTGTTGTTCACCGGCGTTATCAACATAAACGGCGGGGGCACCGGAAAGGACGTCGACGTAAAGGTTGAAGCGCCCAGGGTTGAAGCGCCTACGGTCGAAGCGCCCAAGGTCGAAGCGCCAGCCGCGCCCGCTCCGGCAGAGCCGGCCGCACCTGCCCCAGCCGCGCCCGCTCCGGCAGCACCTGCTGACGGCGGCTAAAGGGACGCCTTCTTGGGATGCAGCATTTTTGGGAGGAATGACCGCCTCCGTTTGCGGGTGTTCGTCAAGAGGAGCATTAGCGTGCGCTAACACTGTCCGGGACCAGCGGGCTTTCCCCCCAACTTTAGCCCGCTGCAGGTCGGGCTGTAACCCGGTCGGCCCGCGCTCGGAGGAGGAGCGCGGGCTTCTCCTTGTCGACGCGCCAGACAAGGCGGAAGGCCGGCGCTGCTAAGGGGGTGAGGTAGAATGCCCAGGCACCAGCCCGGCGAATTGGGGTCCGCCACGCACTCCGCCGTTCGGCTCCTTGCGCGCAGGGCGTTTGTCCTCACCCTTTGCGCCGCTTGGACACATCTTCTTCCGAAATGGGCCTTCCTTGTCCGGTGTTCTCGCCAATCCCGGACTTGGCTGCAAAACTATAAAGAAGGCCTGCCACGACCAGCACCAAAAGCGTACCGAGCGCCGCCACCTGCCACAGACCTAGCCCGCACGCCACGCCAATTGCCCCGGACAGCCACATGCCTGCACCGGTCGTCAGCCCGTGGACCTCGCCTCTCGAAAACAAAATCGATCCGGCAGCAAGGAACGCGACGCCAGCGGTAACCGCTTCGACGACACGAATCGGATCGACTTTCACGGAGTCCTGCAGAAACATCGGCGCGTGGACGATTTCAATCGTCAGAATACCGAAAGTAGCCGCTGCCACGCAGACCAGGATATGGGTGCGAAGCCCGGCAGGCCGATTTCGCCATTCGCGTTCGAAACCGATCGCAGCACCGAAGATCGACGCCAGCAGAAGCCTCGCCGCAATAACCGGAAACGGGAGGTATGTCGGATGGCCGAATTCTTGGAAAAGCTGTTGCATGCGTAACCCGGGCTCACCGGCCACAACGTGCTCGGGCCGGCCCGGTTCCCCAAGGTCTGACGGAGGTAGCGCCTAGGTCAGGGCAGGGGGCTCTGCTAGCTTACCACTGACTTTGACCGGTTTCCCCTGCCGCTTGGGGGCCAGGGGGCTGCCGTAGGAGGGGATCGAGACGCTGACACGATCCTGCGTCACCCGCCCGCGCACTGTCGCCGTGACGGCGACCTCGTCGCCGATGTTTATGCCCCGAGCCATCTGATGATGATGGGGCGGCACGTTGGCTAGTCAAGAGGTTGCTAATATACCTTGACCGGCAATAGCACGGCCTAAGGCGATTCCCAGGGCCGATTGCGACGCCGAAGGCGGCATTGGTTACAGTTGGGGCGCAAAGGCGCAGCGCTCCCGCAGGCTGATTTGCGGGGCTTTCAGGATGCGAGCAAGATCATCAAGGGCGCTTTCCATGGCTGCCACCATAGATCGGAACGTTAAGTCTGTGAATTCCCCAGCGTAATGGCGTTATCGCACCAGTCCTTTGCTAGAACTTAGTGGGGGGATTTGCAGCGCGGAACTAAGCCTGTCCGACGGCGTTCAAAAGTTGGGTCGGCTTGCGTGAAAGGGGATTATCGGATGCGATCGATTCTTTCGGCTGTTCTGGTGATGGCATCGAGCGCGGCAATTGCTCAGCAAGCTCCGCTCGAACAGCAGCGATGCTGGCTAGGTGGCATGGGGTATTCCCCCGGCGCAACGGTGCGGGCCAGTGATAGCGTAATGATGTGTTCACCTGCCTTCGTTTGGGAGGCCACCAAAGCCTCTGCGTGGGGGTGCATCTACAACGGCGTGTTCTATAGCGCTGGCGCTATCACGGGCGGAGACCTGGCCTGGAACGAGTGTCAACCTGATGGCACTTGGAGATGGATAAGCCCCAAATAGCAGTGCCCGAGAGCGGCGATGGTGGCTAGGAAGGTCTGGTAACGGAGACTGCTGTCATGCCGTCGACCTGCGATACGCAAAACGGAGTACGATCCGGATAGAATGGGGAGAAAGCTGTAGACTTCGGAAATATGTGAGTTGCGAAATTCGCTACATGGCACCATTCTGGTTACACCCGAGCGGGAGGTGGCTGTGAACCACCTCCCGCCTTCCGGGGAGCCAACTGGTACTCAGGTCTGCAGTCTTTCACCTGTCGGGCGACGGCTGCAGACCCATCCAGCGCCTTCAATCTACATGCAGCGGCCTGATTGCGCCTGCTGCGGCTGCCTTTTCCCGCAAGCATTTTGTTCCCTGTGTGTTCTGGGGATATCTTGTTGACCGTAGAAGGGATTTCTTCCTATCGTGGGGCATGCCACACCGGAAGCGCCACGAACGTATAAGCGAGTACCACCTCAGCCGATCGAACGGCAAGTGTTCTTACTGCGCGTTGCGCTTCAGGATGCGCAATTGAACCTGAAGCCGTTTCGCTCACACTGAGGCGATGAACGAAATGAGCAACGACGGCAAAGAGCAAATCGACTGGCTCAACGGCCAGATCGCCCAGGCACAAATCATAGTCGATGGCATACACAACGGCGAGAAGTGGTTTCGGTCCCGCTATGGCAATAGCACGCCCGACGACGTGACGGAGCAGGTACTCCGCGACTATCAGCGGCAGGTGGACATGAACCTTGTCGTGCTGGAGAAGTGGCTCGCCAAGTCGAAATAGTAAACCCAAGCTGCGACTATGTCATGCCGGCGACCTTCCGCTGACCACTTCCTGCGGCCTGACACAAATTGCCTTGCAACTTCAACAGATCATGCGCGACGACGCGATAGCCCTTCGACAGGAAGAAAAGCATCTGCGCGTCCCAGTCGTCGGAGCTGAGCGGCCAGCCATGGTGAAAAACGATGGGCTGGGCGTCCTTGGGACCCAATCCCTGTAAAAAATCTGTACGTCGTCGCCGGTCGTGACAAAGCCAATGGTGTGCTCTCCTTCTGGAGTATCGTGGGTGGCGGGCCCCGCGGCACGCGCGGTACCCAATCGAAAGGCGAAGCTTGCGGTAAGCGTCGAGCTCGAGATCAGGGCGTCGCGGCGGTTGAGCGGCAGGCCAAGGGTGAAGGTAGGAGGCATCGAGGAACTCCGCGAGCTATTCAAAAGGCGGCGGGTGGGATCACACGCAATCGCCGCACATGAGCGGGCTTCCCTGTGAGGTGAGGGCGGCGAGGGCCGGCAAACGGATCGATTCCGACCCTCACCGAAATGCTCGCCATGCCGGCCAGGATCAGCCAGCTACTGGTGTGTTGAGAAGCTGCTGCTCCCAAAAATACGCGATGCCGCTGCCGCCGAAGTGCTGGATGAGAATCTCGGTCAGCTCCTCGACATGCTCGGTGCGCGCCCAATCGCGTTGCCATTCGCCAGCGAGCGCCATCACGGTCATCACGTTCGCGCCGGCCGCGATCATTCGCTGGATGGCAACTTCGTGAGACTCCTTCGAAATCCCGCCCGACGCGTCGGTGATCACGGTCACGTCCCAGCCTTCGCCGGCGGCCTGGATCACAGGCATTGCGACGCAGACCTCGGTCCACAGGCCGGCGATGATCAGCTGCTTGCGGCCGGTCGCCTTGACGACGTTCACCACATTCTCGTCCTGCCAGGTGTTCACCCAGGTGCGATCGATGACTTCCTGGTCCGGAAATACGTCGGTGATCTGTTTAAAGAGAAGTCCACCGCGCGCCGCGATCACGCTGGTGAGAATGGTCGGAACATTGAAGGCTTTTGCTAGCTTCGCCAGCGCGGTCGTGTTGTTGACCACCATGTGCGGATCGTGGCTGTTCAGGTTTGCGAGCTGATAAGGTTGGTGATCGATCAGAACGAGGACCGAATCTTCGGGGCGAAGAAGCGAATCAAGGCCGTTGCGAAAAGCCATTACGACTTCCTTTCCTGCTGTTGTAAGCGGCATCGGGTTTTCCGGTAGGCATCCGTCAGCGGCGACGTCGCCCGCCGCAACTTGTCGTCCCCCATCGCGATGCGGTAGTGCCATAGTTCGGTAAGCTGTGTCGCGAGAAACGGAACGCCAGAATGGAAATCGAAGACCTAGAGACATTCGTCGCGGTAGCGGATGCAGGGGGCGTATCGGCGGCCGCGCGCCGGCTTGGCGTCTCTAAGTCAATCGTCAGTCGGCGGTTGTTGCGGGTCGAAGCGGAACTTGGCGTTCAGCTGCTTGCACGAACGACCCGCGGCGCCGCGCTCACTGAGGCGGGGATCACGTTCAGGGAACATGCGGCCCGGGCCAGCGCCGAGATCGACACCGCCAAGGAAACGATCCTCCCGACCGGCGACCTTCGCGGCCGCTTGAGGGTTGCCATGCCGCTTACTTTCGGCCCAACCCACTTCGCCCCGGTGCTCGCGGAAATGGCGCGCCAGCACCCGCAGTTGCACATCCATACCTCCTACAGCGATCGCTTCGTCGATCTCATCGCAGAGGGTTTCGATTGCGCGATCCGCGGCGCCTACCTTCAGGACTCCAACCTGATCGCGAAGCGCGTCGGGCCGATCCATGGAAAGCTTGTCGCAAGCCCCGATTATATCGAAGCCCACGGGTCACCCGAGACTCCGGACGAACTCGTCACCCATCAGGCCCTCATGCAGGGAACGGAAGCCTGGCAGTTCATGGATGGCAGCAAAATTGTTACGGTCCAGCCGCAGGGCAGGTTCAAGGCCGACAGCGCCACGGCGCTCGCCGCCGCGGCGGCGGCAGGTCTCGGCATTGCCTGGCTCCCCGATTGCATCACACATGAATATGTGGCCTCCGGAGCGCTGGTCCCGATCATGACACGCTATCCGGTACCTCCAGGGGCCGCGTATGTCGTACGCCTGCCGGGTCAGCATCCCACGCGGAAAGTGCGGGTGCTCACCGAAATGCTGACTGAGTATTTCAAACGGAACCCGGACCTTTGGGGTCTCGACCGCTAGAACGCGAACGGTTCAAAGGATTATCAAGGGAACCGTGTTCGACGGTGGCCCTACTTCGGCGACATGGCCCGCACGTTCCACTTGCTGCGACACAGCTTGACGTATCAAGGGGCTAGTTCGGTTGACGGTCGTGCGCCAGTTTAGACATTCCGGAAGCCCAAGAGAGGATGGCGCGCATGAGTTGGAACCCGGCAATCGAACCGGGCTGCCCCGATGAGGTCGGAATCGACGCGATCGAAACCCTCATCGTTCCCCGTTCCCGCGACCTCGGCGGCTTCGAGGTCCGGCGCGCTCTGCCAGCGCCGAAGCGGCAGATGGTCGGGCCGTTCATCTTCTTCGACCAGGCGGGGCCGGCCGAACTATTGACCGGACAGGGCATCGATGTCCGTCCGCACCCGCATATCGGGCTCGGCACCGTCACGTACCTTTATCGCGGCGACTTTCATCACCGCGACAGCACCGGCGCCGACCAGATAATACGCCCTGGCGCGCTGAACTGGATGGTCGCCGGGCGTGGCGTCACCCACTCGGAGCGCACCTCCGCGGCGGCCCGGAGCGGTCCGAACAGTCTGTTCGGGATCCAGACATGGCTGGCCCTGCCCGACAAGCATGAGGATATGGCGCCCACCTTCGAACATCACGGCAAGGAGGCGTTGCCGATGATCGAGGATAGTGGCATTTCGGTTCGGCTCATTCTTGGAAACGCCTACGGTAAAGTCGCGCCCGCGACGATGTTCTCCGAGACGTTCTACGCCGATGTGAAACTCGAGCCGGGAAGCCGGCTGCCCATGCCGGACGATCACGAGGACAGAGCCATCTACATCGTCGAAGGCTCGATCTCGATCGCCGGCCAGGATTTCGAGGCAGGTCGGATGATCGTCTTCCGCCCCGGCGACCGGATCACTGTCGCGGCAGGCGACAGAGGCGCGCGCCTGATGATTCTCGGCGGCGCAACACTCGGCGGACCTCGTTACATCTGGTGGAACTTCGTCGCCTCGTCCCGGGAGCGCATCGAAGAGGCCAAGGCCGAATGGCGCGCCGAGAATTGGGGCAAGGGACGCTTCGATCTGCCCGTCGATGACCGGAAAGAGCACATTCCTGTTCCGGACTGAGTGACAATGATGGAGTGATTGCGCGGGCGCAATTCAAGCGACCCGGACCACACGAATCGCTCCCGTATAGGGCAGATGCTGAATGGAGAAGGCGGGAATGAACGACAACTGGCCTCGTCTGGACTACCTTGGCTGGCGTGAGACTTGTTCCGCACTGCATCTCTACCTGCAGGTCGCGGGCAAATACGGGCTGGCGCATACGCCGTGGCTCAACCATTCCTGGAACGCGACCTTTTATTTCACGCCGAACGGCCTGGCATCCTCGTCGATCCCCGACGGCCCGGGCATCGAGATCCTGTTCGATCTTCGTGACCACATGGTCGTGGGCACCTGCGGCAACGGGCGCAAGGCGTCGTTCGCACTCGAGCCGATGACCGTCGCGGCGTTCCACGCCAGCTTCGTGGAGTTGATTTCGGAGCTCGGCGGCACGCCGACATTCAACGGACAACCCAACGAGGTGCCCAACCCCGTACCCTTCGCCGAAGATCATCGCGACCGGCCCTATGACCGCGACGCCGTTCGGCGCTTCCATCAGGCGTTGATGGCGGTCGACCGGGTCTTCAATCGGTTCCGCACCTCCTTTGTCGGCAAATCCAGTCCCGTGCATCTGTTCTGGGGCGCTCTCGACCTGGCCGTCACCCGGTTTTCCGGACGGCGCGCGCCGCTCCACCCCGGCGGTATTCCCGCCTTGCCCGACGACGTGGCCCAGGAGGCGTATGACCGCGAGGTCTCGTCAGCGGGCTTCTGGCCGGGCGGCGGCGGCATCGACTATCCTGCCTTCTACGCCTACGCCTATCCGACGCCGAACGGCTACCGGGCCGCGACGGTCCGGCCCGATGCCGCGTTCTGGCACGACGGCCTATCTGAATTCATCCTCCCCTACGATGCCGTGCAGTCGGCGGCCGATCCCGATGAGGCCCTTACGGCGTTTCTAGTCTCAATCTACGAGGCGGCTGCCGATCTGGGCAGATGGGACCGTGATCTGCTGGACTGCGCGCAAGGGCGTTCGCGTCAGGTGCGCCGCCCGGACGCGGCGCTGGCAAAGGATGCGCCTTCAGCCAGCGACGAAAAGGTCGAACGGGAAGATGGCGCATCAAAAGGGCGTTATCGGCTGATCATCGATGGCGTCGAAGCAGAGATGACGTACAGCCGGGCCGGTAAGGGGTTGATCATCATCGACCATACCGAAGTTCCGGCGGCCCTTAGTGGCCGCAAGGTCGGCGAGCGGCTGGTGAGACAGGCGGTCGAGGATGCCCGCCGCGACGGGGTCGACATCATGCCGCTCTGCCCGTTCGCCAAAGCACAGATCGCTCGTCATCCGGAATGGCAGGACGTGCTACGTCGATCATAGGGGGCGTGGCTGTCTGCCGACATACCCAACAGGCCGCCAACATCGCCAATCGTATCAGGCCCGCAAAGTCGCCCTTGATCACCGACGCAATCGAACTGAGGGCACCGTCCTCTGAAGCAGCAATGCGTGGTACGGCGCGACCGAGGAAAGCGTAAGCCGAAACCGGAATTGCCCTTCGCGCAAAGGCCCGGCTTGAACGAGTCGGTGGCATCGGACCGGCCATCGCTCCGGAAGGTTGTCGCCCTGTCCGGCTTGAGAGGCCATCGGCCGGCGTTCCCCCCTTCGCAGCACAGTTTGGCATTTCTCGACACTGAAAGTGACAGATCCCGAACACCAAATTGGTGATCAGGCCTTTGACCGCCTGCCGCGTCTCACGCGAATCGCCTGGGCGCTTGAACCAACATGGTAGAAAAGGACAAACAAATGATCGATCTTAATGGGAAGCGTGCAATGGTTACTGGAGCTTGCCGGGGCATCGGAGCCGCGATCGCGCTGGCGCTGGCAGAGAACGGTGCTGACGTCGCGTTCACGTACCAGAGCTCGGCCAAAAAAGCTGAAGCGATGGCCAAATCCATCGAGCGCACAGGGCGTCGCGCAGTCGCAATCCAAGCCGACAGCGCCGCCCCGGAGGCCATCATGCGCTCTGTGAGCGAAGCCGTCTCGGCGCTCGGTGGACTCGATATCCTCGTCGACAGCGCGGCCATCGGCCACACTGGAGCGATCGCCGACATCGACGTGAATGACTATCAGGCCGTGATGGACGTTAACGTGCGAGCGCCAGTGCTGTTTGCGAAAGCAGTCATTCCGCATCTCAGCGAAGGGGGACGCATCATCACGATCGGTTCGGCCTTGGGGGAGCGGGTCCCGTTCCCAGGCGTAACGGCTTATGCGATGTCCAAGGCGGCACTTACCTCCTTCACGCGCGGTCTTTCGCGCGAACTCGGCCAGAACGGCATCACCGTCAATCTTGTGCAGCCCAGGGCGACCGATACGGATTCAAATCCGGCAGATGGCGAGGCTGCCGATTTCCAGCGAAGCCTGACGTCTTTGGGACGCTACGCCCAGCCGCGCGAAGTCGCCAACGCTGTGGTCTTTCTGGCAAGTCCCGCCGCGAGCGTGATTACGGCGCCATCTTGACCGCCGACGGCGGTGCAATCGCCTGAGCCAACTTGATATTCGCCAGCGGGCCAATCGCCTGCTGCAAGCTGCATCGAGCACGGCCTCGTCGCGGACTGCATGTGCCGAAACCGAACCTGCCGGTCGCATTTAGGCCCGGCGCTACAGGGCAGGGCCGTTGGATTTCAGGCGGAAGGGAAAGTTTGTCTGAACGACTGAGTTGAAGGCGCGAACCAGACCAGGCAAATCTGCCTGAAAAGGGGCCGACAGCGGAATGGCGGCTTAGACCCGCAAATATCGAAAGGCGGGCATTCGCGTCGGGGACGGCATAGTCGTGACCTGACCTAGACTAAGCGGACCGGCAACTTGCGCACCGATCAGTCGTTGAGGAGGCTTTACCGGAATCCCAGCAGCGGAGATTTCATCGGGAGGATCCGCTGCGTATCCGCACCCCGTGCGATCAGGTGCAACCGGGTACCAGCTTGGGGCCGGGCCGGTTCTTATCCCGTCGCTGAAGGTCGCGCCGTTCGTTCGAGCAGGTCGAAAAGCCATGCCACACCCGCATCCATCAGGGCAGCCTTCGACGTGATCGCGCAGATGCGCGAACGAATGAGAGGTAATGGGGGCTCTACGCCGACCAGGCCGAAATACCGGCTATACATTGCCAAAAAACTCCTCGGAAGCGCAGCGATCAGATCCGTCTCCGAGATCACACCGAGCGCGAACATGAAGTTGGGGACGGTAAGCGCAGCCCGGCGCGTGCGTCCCTGCTCGGCAAGAAAATCGTCAACGAAGCCGTAGGCATCGCCGGTGAGCGAAACGACCAGATGCTGCTCCTGGCAGTAAGCATCTAGCGTCGGATTCTTGCTGAACGGGTGGCCAGCTCGCATCGCGATCACGAAATCCTCTTCGTAGAGGGCCCGGGCGACGAAGCGCGCCGGAACGGCGTTGTCAGCCGGGACCACCGCAATATCCATCGCCCGCGCCTCAATGTCCGGGAGAACCGGTTCCCAAACACTATCGGTCGTCCTAACGGCACGCGGCGGAAGGATCTGGCGGACACTGATATCGACCCCCGGTGCGGACACATGCAGGGCGGAAAGCAACGGGGACAGGAAAACGGCCGAGACGCCATCGGGTGCGCCGATCGTGAAGCGGCGCGTGGATGTGGCGGCGTCGAATGGCTCGGCAGTAGCGATAACGCTGCGCGTTCGCGTGAGAATGTCGGCGATCGGTGCGGCCAGGTCCATCGCTCGCTCCGTCGGTACCACGCCCTTCGGTGTTCGCAGGAACAGCGGATCATTGAGCAGCCGTCGCAGTCGGCCGAGACCATGGCTGACGGCCGACGGCGAGAGACTGAGCCTTTCCGCCGCCTGGCCGACGTGCCGCTCTTCCAGCACGACCTCGAACAGGACGAGCAGATTGAGGTCAACTCGCGATAGATTAATCTCGTTCAGCATATCGCTGAAAACATGTCACTGGATTCAGGTCTCTGCAAGTGCGATTTGCACCGACAGACAAATCGTACGGAGAATTTCATGTCACGAGCAGCCGCTGAGGTCCTGCAACCAATCATTGCCAAACCCGGCACGCCTCCGATCTCCGCCGTCGGAACGTCCCTCGTGGTTCGAGAGTGGACGATGTCCGGCCCCGATTGGATGCATGTACATGAGTCGGACGACGAGGCATGGCATGTGCTGGAAGGGATGCTTCGCTTCAAGTTCCTGGATCGGGAGGTCGATGCCACCCCCGGAACGACGGTCTTCGTGCCCGCCGGCCTTGCGCACACCTATCAGGCGATCGAGCCGAGCCGCTACCTCATCATCCTGACGCCGAAGATCGACCGTCTCATAGAGAGATTGCTGGATCCGACGGAGGTTTCCGATTTGCGCACGACGCTCGGCGAATTCGACACGGTAATGGTCGATCGCCCTGCAAACGACGGAGCAGACATTCACACGCCGCAGCATGGAGGCTTGGATGCCGTGGACGTTTGAATGGGCCGCCCACATGCATGGGCTGTACTCTCGGGAGGCTTTTCTGGAGCTGGGAGCGCTCACCGGATTAGAGTTGCCGCATCGCAGTGCGTCTTCGAGAGAAGCCGCTCGAGGATCCGAGGAGGCACATAAGACCCGCGACGAACTGCATCGGCAGCGCGGCTACGCGCCCAAGGATCAGCGCGCGCGCTTGTCCGACGTCGTGACCCGATTGTGGAGACGGCAGCGGCTATGATTGCGGCAATGACCGGTCGTGCCGGGATTACGGCTGCCGAGCAGTTCTTACACAAGCGAACAAACAGATGATCATGCCTTCCGATCACGCCTCCGAATTCGCCCATCCCGTTCGTATCATTCCGATCACGGCCGAATTGCTTGCCATCGAAGAGCAGGGCGTCGCCGGACTCGCACGAATTCTCGATGTGGATCCGCCCCTCGAATGGCCGGCCGAGTTCGGGGGAGAGCACTATCGGCGCGTGCTGCTGGACCTGATGCAGCGCCATCCGGCGCTGGGGCAGTATGGCGGCTGATACGTGATCGCGGCTAACCGCCTTGTCGGGTTCTGCGGCTTCAAGGGTCCCCCGGACCCGCGCGGCCTCGTGGAGATCGGCTTTTTCGATCGCCGCGCCGCACCCGCGAAATGGATACGCCCGCCAAGCGGTCGCCCTCCTCCTCGCTCGGGCTTCTGCCGACCCAATCGTGACCGATGTCGCCGCAAGGACGCTTCCACACTTGGAGGCATCGCGTCGAGTGTTGGAAGCCTGCGGGTTCAAGCTCAGCGAGACCATCGCGGATGACAAGCTCGGCGTTGTCCTTCGTTACGTTCGCTCTCTCGATCGACGTGCTGAGTCAGTGATGAACAGAGGCGCTTAATATCCCACTGACAAACCGGGGGCTGGGTTCCACTGAGCACCCATCCAAAACGCAAGTAACCAAACCAGACCGGGAGCTTTAAGATGTCGCCATCTCTTCGACGGGCTCGCCCGCATGATGATGCATGGACGAGCCCTCCCACTCTCCCCATGCAGCCCATTTTCCCAATCGATGCCGTCGCATTCTGGCGCGAGGCAGGACCCGAGCTGTGGTTCGCAAAGGACGAAACCTTCGACCGGCGGTTCCGGCATCGCTTCTCAGACGCCCATGAGGCGCAAAGCGGTCGTCCAGCGGCAGCCTGAGAGTGGTCGGCTTGGACCAATTCCTCCGGTTCGAGCTGGAGATTTCGCCGGCCGCATCTATGTAACGGCTCGTCTCGACGCAATCGCGCCTGGTGCAGGTCATTTCACGATGTCGTCGCCGAATCTACGATGAGAGCCTTGCCGGCCTAGGCGAGGACAGGGCGCTCCGTTAAATTGCCACTGACTTCGATCGGCTTCTCGGCTGATTGCCAGCCATCGCAGCAGAAGCGAAGCTGATCGAAATGTAGGGAAAATCGCACGTCGGCGCGCATTATCGCGCCCTGGCGTAGAAAAGGCAGTGGCTCCCCGGGCCGGATTCGAACCAGCGACCAACCGGTTAACAGCCGGTTGCTCTACCACTGAGCTACCGGGGAACAGAGGCTCTCATGTGAGTGGCGCAGCCTATAGCAAACCCGTTTCGGCTTTGCAAAGAAGCATTTCGTATTTTTCGGCGCTTTTTCGCGCGACGATTTCTAGCAATCATGTGCGCGCGTCCTCATATGAGCCGTCTGACGGGGTGCGCGGAACCGAAAACGTGGTTGCGGCTTTTCGTCAGCTGGTGCTTTTACTTTGCCCGAACGGACCACCGATCAGACATGAGCGCAGCAAGCCACAACCATCCACCGGCACGGAAAATATCGGTCTTCGGCCGTCAGTTCACCATGCCGCGCTCGCGCGGCCTCAGGATTGCGATCGGCGTCGTGCTGATCTTCGGCGGCATTCTCGGCTTCCTGCCGATCCTGGGATTCTGGATGATACCGATCGGATTGCTGGTGCTCTCCTACGAGTTCGCCTTGGTACGCCGCCACCGGCGCCGGCTTGTCGTGTGGTGGGAACGGCGGCGGCGGCCGAACTGACGGTTTGCACCGCGTGGCAAGCCTCTGTGAAGGGGTGGTCTTTCCGGCTCGACTCAACCCGGCTGATGCCCGGCGCGCTTTTTTCCGGCCCTTGCAACTCCTTCAAAATGGCGGACCTTCTGCTTACCCGACGTGAGGTCCAGGCCCCGGGGCTTCCCTTTGCAAAATTCCGTACTTAACAGTTAACTAATATTTTGATTGCAGCATGCGTGTCGACGACGCGATGCGTGGAATCATGGTCGAGGGGAAACCGTCCGGAATGCACCATGGCCGCTTGACGGCATTTTCGCCGCAACCTATTGGAACCGGGTGGAACGCCGGGAGCAATGAGGCCTCGTGGCGGAGTGGTTACGCAGAGGACTGCAAATCCTTGCACCCCGGTTCGATTCCGGGCGAGGCCTCCAATGCCCAAGCTCCCGCGCACCAGCGCCAGGGGGCTTGAGTTCCGGTCGAAATGAGCCGCGGTCTTGGCGCGGCAAGCAGATTGGTTTTGGGCGGATTGGTTGGAACATGAGCGCTGATTTTGCCGAACGTCGGGTGAAGATGGTCGATGGCCAGATCCGCACCACCGACGTGACCAGCGCCCCGCTGCTCGAGGCGCTGCTTGTCGTGCCGCGCGAGGCCTTTGTTGCCCCCGGCCAGCGCGATCTAGCCTATATCGACGAAGACATCCGCATTGCCAATGCAGCGGATGGCCCCCGCTACCTCATGGAGCCTTCGCCGCTGGCCAAGCTGATGCAGCTGGCCGAAATCGGCCCTGGCGATTCGGCGCTCGATGTCGGCTGCGGCACCGGCTATGCGGCGGCGATCCTGTCGCGGCTGGCAAAGTCCGTCGTTGCGCTGGAAAGCGATCCGGCATTGGCCGAGACCGCCATGTCGACTCTTTCGGCGCTTGGCTGCGACAATGTCAGCGTGGTCACGGGACCGCTGCCGGAAGGCCATGCCGCGGGAGCACCCTACGATGTCATTTTCATCGGCGGCAGCGTGGAGAAAGTGCCGGAGTCGCTGCTCAACCAGCTTGCGGAAGGCGGTCGGCTCGTCGCCGTCGAAGGGCAGGGGAATTCGGGTGTGGCCCGATTGTTTCTGAAAACAGGGGGGGTTGTAGCCGGAAGAGGCGCATTTAATGCGGCAATTAAGCCACTACCGGGATTCGAACGTATTCGTGCGTTTGAGTTCTGAATGATTTTGGCTTGCAGCAAAGGCGTTGTCATGTTCGCTTGCGCTTGAACAATCGTTGCTGATCCGCATAACCGGGGTGTTCTTTTTTGGGGGCTGACAGCAGGGGACCTGAAACACACCGCGCCGGCTGCTCGAATGGGAGAAGCCGGCGCGGTGTGGTTCCCATGCAAAACGAATGAGGGAATAACGTGCCGTCTTTACGCAAGAGCCTTTCTGCCGCCGTCCTCTTCTCTGCGACCGCGCTTTCTCCGCTGGCCGCCTCGGCGGAAACCATTCTCGGTGCACTTTCAAAAGCCTACCAGAACAATTCCCAGCTCAATTCGGCTCGTGCCGGCGTCCGTGTCACCGATGAGGGCGTCGCCATCGCCAAGTCGGGGTGGCGCCCGACCATCACCGGTTCTGCGGACATCGACTTCTCCAGAAGCCATTTCGATGCCCGTACCAATCTCGGTTCGAACCGGGGCATCTCGTTAACCACCGGCAACTTCGGCGTCCAGATCGACCAGACCCTGTTCGACGGCTTTCAGACCAGGAACAACGTCGCCGCCGCCGAATCGCGGGTCCGCGCCTCGTTCGAGAGCCTGCGCAACACCGAAGAGAATATTCTGTTCAACGCGGCAAGCGCCTACATGGACGTGATTCGCGACCGCCAAGTGGCGGTGCTGACGGAGCAGAACCTGCAGTTCCTGACCGAGCAGGCGCGCGCCGCGCGCTCGCGCTTCGACGTCGGCGAAGGCACCCGCACCGACGTGGCACAGGCCGATGCCGAGCGCTCCTCTGCCGTGGCGGAACTGGCCGCCGCCCGCGCCCAGGCGCTGGCAAGCGCTGCGACCTATCGCCAGATCGTCGGGGACGAGCCAGGCAGGCTCAGGGGCGCTTCGCCGTTGTCGAAGCTGTTGCCGTCGAACCTCGATGCGGCGATCGCGATCGCATCCAGCGAGCACCCGGCCATCCTCTCCACCCAGCATCTGGTCGATGCGGCGGCGTTTACGGTGAAATCGGCCGAAGGCGCGCTGCTGCCGCAGCTTTCGGCTTCCGCCGGCGTTTCCAGCGCCTTTCGCAGGACGGCCCCGGGCTCTGCCGATACGGGGCAGGATGGCACAACCAATTCGGCCAGCATCGGTGCGACGTTGACTATACCGATCTATTCGGGCGGGCGGACGTCGGCGATAGTGCGCCAGAACAAGGAATCGCTCAGCCAGGCCCGGATCGAGGTCGATGTAAGCCGCGACACCGTGAGGCAAGCCGTGACCTCGGCGTGGACGCAATATATCGCCGCGCAGCAAACCGTGGTGGCCAACAGGCAGGTGATCGCCGCCGCGCAGCTTGCCTTGAGCGGCGTCATCGAGGAGCGCAATGTCGGCCAGCGCACCACGCTCGACGTTCTCAACGCCCAAGCCACCCTCATCACCGCCAAGATCAACCAGGCCAGTTCCGAACGCGATTTGGTGGTGGCGAGCTATGCCATCCTCTCGGCGATAGGTCGTCTTACGGTCGATCGTCTCGCCCTTCAGGTGACGAAATACAGACCCGAAGAGCATTACAATGCAGTCAAGGACAAGTGGATCGGCCTGCGCACGCCAGACGGCCGCTGATCGCTCCACCAGTTCAATTCCGTCCAGTTTCAAGGCATTAGAGCCCGCCGTTCAAAGGAACGCGCGGGCTCTAATCTGTTGAAATCCAACGCGCCCTCAGATTGGGGATTCTCGTAAGGCGATCCGTCGGTTACGCTGTTGCCATGATTCGAATCCGGCTTTGGCCGGACTGGAAATCTGCAACGAGTCACAAGGGCGGCGGATGTGACGATGGCGACAGCAAGCAGCGTACAGCGCGAACCTTCCATGGAGGAGATACTGGCTTCCATCAGGAGGATCATCGAGGACAACGATACCGGCCGCAAGCAGCCGGACGAAGCGGACGACCTGCTGCAGGATTTAGCGTCGGTTGCCGTGCCGGCACCGGCGGTAGGCGGGGCGCCACCGGCGGCAGGCGAGGCGCCGCCGGCGGTAGGCGGGGCGCCACCGGAGGCGGGTGCGTTTCGCGCCGAGTTGCGTCCGGGATTCGACGCCAGGAGGCCGGTCACGCTGACCGAGGTGCAGGCGCCACCGTCGGCCGCCGAGCCTGTCATCGCACGTATGGAGCCGCCGCTGCGTTCCGACCCGACTCCGGTCAAAGCGCCCGTGACGCTTGCTGGTGCCAGGGTCGCGGCCGAGCCGGGCCCGGCCGCCAAGCGGGAGTTGGATATGCCTGCGACGGCAAGGGTTGCCGAGACGACCGACAGCATTGTTGCCGATTGGCGGCGTGAGATCGCCGCCGTCGGCGTGACCGCGGCCAAGCCGGACAGGGCCGAGGTGCGACGAACGACGGACGCCGAACCGAAGGCCGAGGTTTTCGAGGACGCGGCCGAACCTGCTTTCGAGCCGGCCCCGCCGCGAAGCGGGCTGGCGCGCCCGGCGACAAGCGAGGCACCGTCCACTCGTCCGGCGATTCTTTCCGAACATACGGGCCGGCAGGTCGCCGCCGCCTTCGGTGAGCTTTCCGATGCGTTCGCCAGCCGCAGCAAGAAAACCTTCGACGAGATGGCCGAGGAGATGCTCAGGCCCATGCTGCAGGACTGGCTGGACAACAATCTGCCGACGCTGGTCGAGCGGCTGGTGCGCGAGGAAATCGAGCGCGTAGCGCGCGGCGCGCAGTAACAATTCCGACGGTTGGCGGTTGGGGAATGCCGCCGCTGGCGGCGTTTTGTTGATGTGCGATTTAATGCCTACGGCCCCGGCAGTGGCATTGCCTGTGATCTTGTCAGATCTATCTGTATGGCAGGCGAGCCCGCTCGCCTGCCGCCTCGCGGTTGACTTGGCCAAGACCTTCCGATTTACACCGGACCAGCAAAAACCCGACAGCTCGGACCATTTCCCTATGCTCGAAAAAACCTACGACGCTAAAATCGTCGAGCCGAAGATCGCCAAAATCTGGGAGGAGGCCGACGCGTTTCGTGCCGGCGCCGGCGCCGAGGAGGGTGCGGAAGCCTTCACAATCGTCATCCCGCCACCGAACGTCACCGGCTCGCTGCATATGGGCCATGCGCTCAACAACACGCTGCAGGACATTCTGGTGCGCTTCGAGCGCATGCGCGGCAAGAACGTGCTGTGGCAGCCCGGCATGGATCACGCCGGCATCGCTACGCAGATGGTGGTCGAGCGCCAGCTTATGGAGAAGCAGGTCCACCGCCGCGACCTGACGCGCGACGAGTTCATCGAGAAAGTCTGGGAGTGGAAGGCTGAATCCGGCGGCGCGATCTTCAACCAGTTGAAGCGGCTGGGGGCCTCGGCCGACTGGAGCCGAGAACGTTTCACCATGGACGAGGGCCTATCCAAGGCGGTGCTCGAAGTGTTCGTCACGCTCTACAAGGAAGGCCTGATCTACAAGGACAAGCGCCTTGTCAACTGGGACCCGAAGCTCTTGACTGCGATTTCCGACCTCGAGGTCGAACAGCAGGAGGTCAACGGCAACCTCTGGCATTTCCGCTACCCCGTCGAGGGCGAGGTTTTCGATCCGGAAAATCCTAAAACCTTCATCACCGTGGCAACGACACGCCCCGAGACAATGCTGGGCGATACGGCGGTGGCGGTGCATCCCGACGACGAGCGTTTTCGGCATCTGGTCGGCAAGAACCTCGTCCTGCCGATCGTCGGCCGCAAGATCCCGGTCGTGGCGGACCAATATTCCGATCCGGAGAAAGGCAGCGGCGCGGTCAAGATCACGCCGGCCCACGACTTCAACGACTTCGAGGTCGGCAGGCGCCATAAGCTGCCGGCGATCAATATCCTCACCGTAGAGGCGGCGGTCACCCTCACGGACAATGACGACTTTCTCGCCGGGCTGGAGGTGACGCCCGAGCGCCAGGCCGTCTGGGATGAACTCAACGGCCTCGATCGTTTCGTCGCGCGTAAGAAGATCGTCGAGCTGATGGAGGCGGGCGGTTTCCTCGAAAAGGTCGAGCCGCATCGCCATGCCGTGCCGCATGGCGATCGCGGCGGCGTGCCGATCGAACCGTTCCTGACCGAACAATGGTATGCGAACGCGGCGGAGCTCGCCAAACCGGCTATTCGTGCGGTGCGCGAGGGCCGAACCAATTTCGTGCCGAAAAACTGGGAAAAGACCTATTTCGACTGGATGGAGAACATCCAGCCCTGGTGCATTTCGCGCCAGCTCTGGTGGGGTCACCAGATCCCGGCCTGGTATGGACCGGATGGACGCGTCTTCGTCGAGAAGACCGAGGAGGAGGCGCTCGCAGCCGCCGTCGAATATTATCTGGCGCTGGAAGGGCCATGGAAGGCCTGGGTTGAGGACAAGCTCGAGAACTTCAAGCCGGGCGAGATCCTGACCCGCGACGAGGATGTGCTCGACACATGGTTCTCGTCGGCGCTGTGGCCGTTCTCGACGCTTGGCTGGCCGGACCAGACGCCGGAACTGAAAACCTACTACCAGACCGACGTGCTGGTGACCGGCTTCGACATCATCTTCTTCTGGGTCGCCCGCATGATGATGATGGGCCTGCACTTCATGGACGAAGAGCCGTTCCACACCGTCTATGTCCATGCGCTGGTGCGCGACAAGAACGGGCAGAAGATGTCGAAGTCGAAAGGCAACGTCATCGACCCGCTCGATCTCATCGACGAATACGGCGCCGACGCGCTGCGCTTCACGCTGACGGTGATGGCCGCGCAAGGACGCGACGTGAAGCTCGATCCGGCCCGCATCGCCGGCTACCGCAACTTCGGCACCAAGCTATGGAACGCGACGCGCTTTGCCGAGATGAACGTCGTCGCGAGGAACGACGAGTTCTGGCTGAACGACGCCAAGCTGGCGGTCAACCGCTGGATCCTGACCGAACTGACACGCGCCGCGCGCGAAATCACCGAAGGCATCACCTCATACCGGTTCAACGAGGCTGCAGGTGCGGCCTACCGGTTCGTGTGGAACTTGTTCTGCGACTGGTATCTGGAACTGCTGAAGCCGGTGTTCACAGGTCCGGACGAGGCTGCCAAGGCCGAAAGCCGGGCTTGTGTCGCCTTCGTGCTCGACGAGATCTATAAGCTGCTGCATCCGATGATGCCATTCATGACCGAAGAGCTGTGGGCTGAGACCGCCGGCGAGGGCAAGGAACGGCCGTCGCTGCTTTGCCATGCCGCGTGGCCGTCGCCAGACTTTGAGGATCAGGCAGCGGCCGCCGACATCAACTGGCTGGTCGAGCTCGTCTCAGGCATCCGCTCCGTGCGCTCGGAAATGAATGTGCCGCCGGCCGCGATCGCGCCCCTGATGGTGATCGGCGCCAATACCGCGACCCACGAAAGGCTTGAGCGACAGGCATCGGCCATCAAGCGACTGGCGCGGGTCGGCGACATCTCGCTGGTCGATACGGCGCCTAAGGGCTCCGCCCAGATCGTGCTCAACGAGGCGACCATCTGTCTGCCGCTCGGCAGCCTGATCGACCTTACCGCCGAGGCGGCGCGGCTGCAGAAGGAACTGGTCAAGGTGACCGAGGAGATCGCCCGCCTGCACAAGAAGCTGTCCAACGAGAAATTCGTCGCCAACGCGCCGGAAGATGTCGTGGAAGCCGAGCGCGAAAAACTCGCCGAGTATCGCGAGGCGCAAGAAAAGCTTTCGGTAGCGCTGACACGAGTGCGCGAAGCCGGTTGACTTATTCTGGTGTTCGAGAATCGAATTGGCTGAGGTTCGGATTGGCCAAAACCGGCTTCCGCATTTGGGTCCGATGCTCAGGATTCGCGAGTCCTGCGAACTTGCTTTTCGGACGGCTTCCTGCCGCGAGAATAGGCGTTACGCAGCGTAAATCTTGACGTAAACGGAATGTTTTAGCCCCATTGTTGCCATAATGTAACAATGTGGCCTTGTCTTCGCAAAACCGGCCGTTTTGGCGTCGTTCCACGCGAGTTTTCTGGATTTTTTGTCGATTTGCAACCAAACGGGCCGTTTTCCGGCTTTGCGAGAAAAGCTGTCACTTTGTCTAAAATGCGGTCGGCGAAGGTGTACATGTACGCATCGGGAATTCATTGTTGCGCCGTTAACCTGAATTGGTTCTAGCTTAATCCCATTCGTATTCGGGAGGAGATTCGTGAACAATTTGCGTCTGAAAGCGCTGCTGGGGACGGGGTGCTTTTCGCTATTGATTTCGAGCGTTGCGAACGCGGGCGGTTTCGACCGGGGCGGCGTCAACATCGACCAGTTGTTTGATGCCGCGCCATATTCGGTCGACGCTGGCGTCACCTATGTTTCGCCACAGCGTACGCTGAAGAACGTGCAGCGCCTGGATGGCTCGGGATTGTCGTCTTCGTCAGTGGACGTTGGTGGCGACTATGCGGTGCCGCGCATCGGTATCAAGGCCAACCTCTTTGAACCTGTGGATTGCCTTGCCACCTATACGGAACCGTATGGTGCGGAGGCAGACTTCGGAATGAACAACGCCTATTCGCCAACGGCGGTCGAATACTACGTCAAAACAAATGATTTCGGCCTTACCTGCTCCTACAAGGTAAATGTTGGCAAGGGCTCGATGCGGTTCATCGGCGGCGTCTCCTACCAGGAGGTTGATGCATTCCTGTCGCGGCAGACCTTGCTGGCCTTCGGCAATACCGGCATCGGCAAGTTCCAGCTTTCAGACGAGGCGTGGGGCTGGCGTGTTGGTGCCGCCTATGAAATTCCCGAAATCGCCTTGCGCGGAAGCCTGATGTACTCTTCGAGCTACAAATATGACGAGCTGTCGGGAACTGTCGACACCACCGGTTTTAGGGGCGCCTTTCCGGCGGATCTGATTCCAGGCGCTACCGGGGTCTTCCCTGTCTCCGCCTCGGCCGAGATACCCCAAGCTGTGGAACTCAAGCTGCAGAGCGGTATAGCGCCTGGCTGGCTGGCCTTTGGTTCCATCCGCTGGCAGGAATGGAGCAGGCTTGGCGTCATTCCCATCAATGGCGTGCGCAGTCCGGTGACCGGCGCTCCCTCGCCCGTTTCTTTCGACCTGCTTTATCGCGACGGCTGGACAGTTTCGGGTGGCATAGCTCACAAGTTTTCCGACCAATTGTCTGGCGCGGTTTCGCTGACCTGGGATCGTGGAACCTCGACGACCTCCGGCTATCAGTCGGACACCTGGTCCGTGGCCAGCGGCATTTCTTATTCGCCGAACGACAAGATCGAGGTCAGACTTGGTGGTTCGATCGGTGTTCTGACCAGTGGGTCGTCGACCTTCACCGGTGTTGGCGACACGGCAAATGCCGTCACCTACACATACGACGACGATCTGCTCCTTGCCGGCTCAGCTTCGGTTAAGGTCAAGTTCTAAATATAAGTTTTCAATAGCAAAAAGGCCGGGCATTGCCCGGCTTTTTTTGTTCGAGCGGCTTCCCGACATGCAGGCGGCGTTACAAAAACGCGGCCCCTCTGCCTCCCGCGATTGTGACGTTTTGGCAACAGTTTCTGAGCAACCCTCGCAGCACAAGCACGCCCGGGGAGATTGCCTATTTCCCGCCATAAACCCGGCGCACTCGAATTTGTCCCGGAACACGTGCCCAAAGAGGCTCGGCAATGGGGCAGGTCGCACCGCCCGCGGCAAGGAAGAGTATGAGCGCCAGAGTCATCTCCAAGGCCAAGCTGCCCAGCCGCTATGTGACCGTCGGTCCGGCGCGCGCGCCGCACCGCTCCTATCTCTATGCGATGGGATTGTCGGCGGCCGAGATCGCGCAGCCGCTGGTCGGTGTCGCGAGCTGCTGGAACGAGGCGGCACCGTGCAACATCTCGCTGATGCGCCAGGCGCAGGTGGTCAAGAAGGGCGTCGCCGCGGCGAACGGCACGCCGCGCGAATTCTGCACCATCACCGTCACGGACGGCATCGCCATGGGCCACCAGGGCATGAAATCGTCACTGGTGTCGCGCGAGGTCATAGCCGATTCGGTCGAACTCACCATGCGCGGCCATTGCTACGATGCGCTGGTCGGCCTTGCCGGTTGCGACAAGTCGCTGCCCGGCATGATGATGGCCATGGTGCGGCTCAACGTGCCGTCGATCTTCATCTATGGCGGCTCGATACTGCCCGGTTCCTACAAGGGCCGGCAGATCACCGTGCAGGATGTGTTCGAGGCTGTCGGCCAGCACTCGGTCGGCACGATCGGCGACGCCGAACTCCTCGAAATCGAACAAGCCGCTTGTCCGTCGGCCGGCTCTTGCGGTGCCCAGTTCACCGCCAACACCATGGCCACCGTCGCCGAGGCCATCGGTCTGGCGCTGCCATATTCCTGCGGGGCACCGGCGCCCTACGAGATGCGCGACCGCTTCAACTTCGCCTCCGGCGAAAAGATCATGGAGCTGATCGCAAAGAATATCCGCCCGCGCGACATCGTCACGCTGAAGGCGCTGGAGAATGCGGCGACCGTGGTCTCGGCCACCGGCGGCTCGACCAACGCAGCGCTGCATTTGCCGGCGATCGCGCATGAGGCCGGGATAAGGTTCGACCTCTTCGATGTAGCCAGGATCTTCGAGAAGACGCCCTACATCGCCGACCTGAAGCCGGGCGGCAAATATGTCGCCAAGGACATGTTCGAGGCCGGCGGCATTCCGCTCTTGATGAAGACGTTGCTCGACCACGGCTATCTGCATGGCGACTGCCTGACGGTGACCGGCCGCACTTTAGCCGAAAATATGGAGCACGTAGCCTGGAATGATAGCCAGGATGTGGTCCGTCCCGCCAACCGACCAATCACCCAAACGGGTGGCGTCGTGGGCTTGAAGGGAAACCTTGCCCCCGAAGGCGCGATCGTGAAGGTCGCGGGAATGTCGGAGCTGAAATTCTCTGGTCCGGCGCGCTGTTTCGATTCGGAAGAGGAATGTTTCGAGGCGGTTACGGATCGCAGCTACAGCGAAGGCGAGGTCCTCGTCATCCGCTACGAGGGTCCGCGCGGCGGTCCGGGCATGCGCGAAATGCTGTCGACGACGGCGGCGCTCTATGGCCAGGGCATGGGCGGCAAGGTGGCTCTCATCACCGACGGACGTTTTTCGGGCGCGACACGCGGCTTCTGCATCGGCCATGTCGGGCCGGAAGCCGCCGTGGGTGGTCCGATCGGGCTGCTCAGGGATGGCGATTTGATCTCGATCGACGCGGTGAACGGCACGATCGAGGTGGCGCTGTCCGACACCGAACTGGCGGCTAGGGCAAAGGCCTGGAAGGCCCGCGCGACCGACTATCAGTCGGGCGCGATCTGGAAATATGCACAAACGGTGGGGCCTGCCCGCGACGGCGCGGTCACCCATCCCGGTGGTGCGAAAGAAACACATTGTTATGCGGATATCTGAGTTGCTGAGGTTGTCTGTCTTTTCGGCACTGGTCGCTATCGCCACTTTTGGCGCGACCTTGGGCGCCGCGGGCCAGGCCATGGCCTTCGACGACAAGGTGTTCGACGACAAGACCGGCGTGAAGCCGCAGTCCAGCCCGTGGGCGGTGTTTCAGTTCGGCTTCTCCGCCTATAAGAACGGCCGCAAGGAACAGGCCGCGGAGGCCTACAAATACGCGGCCGAAAACGGCCAGATCGGCGCCACCTGGAAGCTTGCGCGTATGTATGCCGAGGGTGACGGCGTGGAGCGCGACGACTACGCGGCGTTCAAGTTCTTCAGCGAGATCGCCGACCAGGACGTCGAGCCCGGTTCGCCGGAAGAGAGCTATGTGTCGGACGCGCTCGTGGCGCTCGGCGACTATTTGAGAAAGGGCATCCCCGGCAGCCCCATCACAGAGAACGAGGTGGCGGCCCAGGAATATTACATGCGCGCCGCCGCCAATTACCGCAACCCGAATGCCCAGTTCGAGATGGGCCAGATCTTCCTGAATGGCAAGGGCGGCGTCAAGGCCAGCATCAAGCAGGCGGGACGCTGGTTCCAACTCGCCGCGGAAAAGGGCCATGCGGGCGCGCAGGCAACGCTCGGCCATCTGCTTTTCCAGAGCGGTAAGATCGTTCGGGGGCTGGCGATGATGACCGCGGCGCTCGAACGGGCCTCACCTTCCGACCAGCCATGGATACGCGGCATGCAGGAAGAGGCGTTTGCCGCCGCGGGCGAGGCCGACCGCCGCACCGCGATTTCGCTGGCCGACGACATCCTCACCAAGGGCGGCGGCGACCAGTAGCCACGAAGCCAGTAGCCACGAAGCCGATAGTGAGGAAGCCAATAAGTCAGGAAGACTGGCTACTTCGAAAAATCAAGTCGGAAGATCAGTTGTCGGTGGGTTCCGTCGGAACGAGACCGGACTCCGGTGTTGAAATCGGCGTGGCCGACGGCGCCAGTGTCGTTCGCGGGCATTCGTCCCGAATCTTTGTCCATGACGTGTTGTTGAGCACCATATCGCAGCGGGCGAGGTGGCTCCGGCCGGACAGCGTCAGACAGGCGACCTGGCCGATCTGGAATGATTTTCCGTTGGCCAGGCATTCAGGATCGGCAAACGCCGGCGTCGCCGCGAGGGCGAGCGCGGCGGCAGATGGGCAAAGCGCAAATCTGATCGTCATCTTGAACCCCGGCCGAACCCGGATTGCAGCGGAAACCCCGATTGTGGCGATATGACGGTCCATCAACCGGGAATCCGGCGGTCCGAGCCCGAAATGATCAGATTGGCGCGAAAGCCAGTTCGACGGCCACCGGCACATGGTCGGAGGGTTTTTCCCAGGCGCGCACATGCTTTTCGATCGAGGCCGAGGAAAAGCGGTTGGCGGCTTCGGGCGAGAGCAGCAAGTGATCGATGCGGATGCCGTTGTTCTTCTGCCAGGCGCCGGCCTGATAATCCCAGAAAGTAAAGATGTCCGGCGCGTCGGTGACCGCGCGCACCGCTTCGGTGAAGCCGAGATTCTTCAACCGGCGGAACGCCTGCCTCGTCTGCGGCTGGAACAGCGCGTCGCTCAGCCAGTTCTCCGGGAATTTCGCGTCGATGTATTCGGGGATGACATTGTAATCCCCGGCCAGCACCAGCGCCTCTTCGAGCATGAGCCGTTCCTCGGCCCAGCGCTCCAGCCTCGCCATCCAGGAAAGCTTGTAGGAGAACTTTTTCTCGTCATTGATCGGGTTGCCGTTCGGCAAGTAGAGCGACGCAACGCGCAACGCGCCCTTGTCGGTCGAGAACACGCCCTCGATGAAACGCGCCTGCTCGTCGGTGTCGTCACCCGGCAAGCCTCTGATGACCTCGTCGAAGCGCAGCTTCGACAGGATGGCGACGCCGTTAAAACCTTTTTGGCCATAGATTTCAACGTTGTAGCCGAGCGCCTCGATCTCCGCGCGCGGAAACTGCTCGTCGACAGTCTTGATCTCCTGCAGGCAGGCGATATCAGGCGCGCTTTCCGTCAGCCAATGGGTCAAATTGCCGATGCGGGCCCGAACGCCGTTGATGTTCCAGGTGACGATTTTCATGACGGCCTCACTGATGTTTCGGGCTGTTCCGGCGGATGGCGTTCGACGAGGCCGATCGTATTGCCTGCCGGGTCCTTTAGGAAGGCCATCCATTCGCTTTCCCCCGCCGGCCCGAACAGGCCCTCGGTGTCGCGATGGACGAGCATCGGCGGCGCGGTGAAGGGGACACCGGCGGCTTTTGCCGAGGCGTAGAAATCGTCGAGGCCCGATATGTCCAGATAGACGGTGCCGGCCGGCAGGCCATCGGTGAACAGCAGCCGCACGTCGCCGGCCATGATGAAGGCGATGCCGGGCGGATCGAAGCGCACGTGCACCGTCATGCCAAGCACGTCGTGCCAGAACGCCAGCGTTGCATCGAGATCGCGCCCGGCTGAAAGCGCGACCTGACGGACCGCGCCGATGGCAGGCATTTCTAAATACTGAAGCTGGTGCCGCAGCCGCACGAGGCGACCGCATTCGGGTTCCTGATCTGAAACGACTGGCCCATCAAGTCGTCAACGAAATCGATCACCGAGCCACCCATATAGACCAGCGAGAGGTCGTCGATCAGTACGGTTGCGCCGTCTTTCTCGATGGCGACGTCGTCATCGTTGCGCGTTTCGACCAGGTCGAACTTATAGGAAAAGCCGGAGCAGCCGCCGCCCTCGACCGAAACGCGCAGCGCCGTCTTGCCGGCTTCGCCAGATACAATCTTTGCGATCCGCCTGGCGGCGGCGTCGGTCATCTCGACTTTCATGGCGGTCTTGGCATCAGCGCCCATGGGCGTCACCTTGCTTTCGGTTTCACATGATAGGTATGAAGCGCGAGGGGGCAAGTCAACTGCGGCAGCGGCGATGACAAACGAGTTGGGCGACATCGGATTTGGTTATCGGCCGCGCGCGGCCTATGCCTGCGATCCGGCGAAGTCGCGCGGGCGGCTGTTCGACGAGGTGGAGAGCCCGACCCGCACGCCATTCCAGCGCGACCGCGACCGCATCATCCATTCGACGGCATTCCGCCGGCTGAAGCACAAGACGCAGGTGTTCGTCGCGCATGAGGGCGATCATTACCGCACCCGGCTGACGCATTCGATCGAGGTGGCGCAGATAGCGCGTGCCCTGGCGCGGGCGCTGCGCGGCGACGAGGACCTGGCCGAGGCGGTGGCGCTGGTGCACGATTTCGGCCACACGCCCTTCGGCCATACCGGCGAGGACGCGCTGAACGAGAAAATGATCGCCTGGGGCGGCTTCGATCACAATGCACAGTCGCTGCGCGTGGTGACGCGGCTGGAGAGCCGCTATGCCGAATTCGACGGGCTGAACCTCACCTGGGAAACGCTGGAGGGCCTGGTAAAACACAACGGACCGCTGACTGACGCCAGCGGAAAGGGTCTGAAGGGGCCGGTGCCGCCAGCGATCCGCGACTATTCGGAACTGCACGACCTCGAACTCGACCGCTTCGCCGGCATCGAGGCGCAGTGCGCAGCGATCGCCGACGACATCGCCTACAACACCCATGACATCGACGACGGCCTGAGATCCGGCTTCCTGACGCTGGACATGCTGGAAAAGGTCTCGCTGCCCGGCTCGATCCTCGAAGGCGTGCGCCAGCGCTATCCGGCGCTGGACGATGTGAGGACAGGGCACGAACTGATGCGACGGCAGATCACGATGATGGTCGAGGATGTCATCGTTTCCACCACCGCCAATCTGGCCCGCATCAAGCCGGACAGCGCCGACGCGGTAAGGGCAGCAGGCGAGACGATGGTGACCTTTTCAGCCGAAATGGCCGCGCTCGAAAAGGAATTGAAGGCCTTTCTCTACAAGCATCTCTACCGGCACAGCGAGGTCATGCGCGTGCGTAACGAGGCCGAGCAGATCGTCAACGACCTGTTCGAGGTCTATTTCGCCGATCCGCGCGCCATGCCCGACGGCTGGCGCGAAGGGCTCGACCGGGCCGACGATCGCATCAAGGCGCGCAGCGTCGCCGATTTCCTGGCCGGCATGACGGATACCTACGCTTTGAAAGAACACCGCCGTTTGTTTGACCATACGCCCGAATTAAGCTAGGCCGAGCTCGATTTTGCCGGCCAATAAGCCGGATCCCTGCAAAGCCGCCAGAGCCACACCCCAGAGCTACACCAATGAACATCTTCGCCGATTTCAACGCGCGAATCACCAGAGCTGTCGAAGCGCTTGATTTAAAAGCCAAAGACGGCGGTTCGCTGGACTTGTCGCGCATCGCCGTCGAGCCGCCGCGCGACGCCAGCCATGGCGACCTGGCGACCAATGCGGCAATGGTGCTGGCCAAGCCGACCGGCCAGCCCCCACGCGCACTGGCTGAAAGGCTGGCGCAGGCGCTGCGCGCCGACATCGACATCGCCGCTGCGGACGTTGCCGGTCCAGGCTTCGTCAATCTCAGGCTCAAGGACGCGTTCTGGCAGTTGCATCTGACTGTGCTGCTCGGCGAAGGCCGCGATTACGGCCGCTCGACGGTCGGCGGCGGCAAGAAAGCCAATGTCGAATATGTCTCGGCTAACCCTACCGGACCGATGCATGTCGGCCATTGCCGTGGCGCCGTGGTGGGTGATGCGCTCGCCAATCTGATGGCCTTCGCCGGTTATGACGTGACCAAGGAATATGTCATCAACGATGCTGGTTCGCAGATCGACGTGCTCGGCCGCTCGGTCATGCTGCGTTACCGCGAGGCGCTCGGCGACGACATCGGCGAGATTCCGGCCGGGCTCTATCCGGGCGACTATCTGGTGCCGGTCGGCCAGGCGCTGGCCAGCGAATTCGACCGCTCCCTGCTGCAGTTGTCCGACGAGGAAGCGCTTGCCATCGTCAAGGACAGGACGATCGATGCGATGATGGCCATGATCCGCGAGGATCTGGCGCTGCTCAATGTTCATCACGACGTCTTTTTCTCGGAGCGCACGCTGCACGCCGACAACGCCCGGAAAATCCGTTCGGCCATCAACGACCTGACGCTCAAGGGCCATATCTACAAGGGCAAGCTGCCGCCGCCCAAGGGCGAGAAGCCGGACGACTGGGAGGATCGCGAGCAGACGCTGTTCCGCTCGACTGCGGTCGGCGACGACATGGACCGGGCGCTCGTCAAGTCGGACGGCACCTTCACCTATTTTGCCGCGGACGTCGCATATTTGAAGGACAAGGTCGATCGCGGTTTCGTCGAGCTGATCTATGTGCTTGGCGCCGATCATGGCGGCTATGTGAAGCGCCTGGAAGCGCTCGCCCGGGCGATTTCCGGCGACGAGGTGAAGCTTACAGTGCTGCTTTGCCAACTGGTGAGGCTTTTTCGCGAGGGCGAACCGGTGCGCATGTCGAAGCGGTCGGGCGATTTTGTGACGCTGCGCGAAGTGGTGGAGGAGGTCGGCCGCGATCCGATCCGCTTTATGATGCTCTACCGCAAGAACGATGCGCCGCTCGATTTCGACTTCGCCAAGGTGACCGAGCAGTCGAAGGACAATCCGGTGTTCTACGTGCAGTACGCTTCGGCGCGCTGCCATTCGGTTTTCCGGCAGGCGAGCGAACAGTTGGGCGAGGCCAATTTCGACCGCAATCGGCTGGCCGCCGCCACCGCTTCGCTGACCGACGAAGGCGAGATCGGCCTGATCAGGAAGCTTGCCGAATATCCGCGGCTGATTGAATCCGCGGCACTTGCGCTCGAGCCGCACCGGCTGGCATTCTACCTCTACGATCTCGCCTCCAGCTTCCACGGACATTGGAACCGCGGCACCGAGAATCCGGACTTACGGTTTGTTAAGGTTAACGACCGACAATTGACGCATGCCAGACTAGGGCTGGTGCAGGCTGTTTCGGACGTTTTGACGTCCGGCCTGATGCTGATCGGGGCCGATGCGCCCACCGAAATGCGTTAGGTTTGACTAAAAAACCTGTCACCTTTTGCCCACATTGCGCTGGTAAGGGCCAACCCTGCGCGACGTCCATGGCGTCCGAATGAGTGCGAGTTCGGGAACAATAATGGCAGACAGAACCCAGCTGAGAGCAGCCGCCCAAAACGATATCGCCGACGATGATCCGTTCGCGGAACTGACCAGGATCATGGGGTTCGACCCGCGCCAGCCGGTCAAGCCGCAGGCCCAGCCGAAGGCGGCCCCGGCCAGCCAGCCGGCGGACGAGGGCGGTTTCGACATCGATCTCGAGAAGGAGTTGATGGGCGAATTCGGCGCCGACGACAACGACGGCGCAGCCGAGATTCGCGAGCCGGCTTTCGAACCGGCTGCCACCGACTCCGTGGACGACGAGCTTGCCGCATCGCTCGAACAGGATTTCCTGCTCGACGACGATGCGGCGGACGAAACCGCCCATGCCGTTGCTGCCGATGACGCGCGTTCCGGTGTTGCCGAAGCATCCGCGCCGGCTGTTGAAGCTGCCTTCGATGACGATTTCGACCATGCGCTTGCCAGTTCGCTCGAAGACGTGTCGCCATTCGAAGACGATTTGGCAGGGAACGACAAGCTTGGGAACGACAAGTTCGGGAACGACGAGCTTGCCGCGTCGCTCGAACAGGATTTCCT
Organism: Mesorhizobium sp. BHscii; assembly: GCF_053848065.1. Classification (NCBI taxonomy): domain Bacteria; kingdom Pseudomonadati; phylum Pseudomonadota; class Alphaproteobacteria; order Hyphomicrobiales; family Phyllobacteriaceae; genus Mesorhizobium; species Mesorhizobium sp. BHscii. The sequence goes on from NZ_JBSPKW010000025.1 coordinate 32,097, forward strand.
GCTGGACGACGGTGCGGCGGACGAAACCGCCCATGCCGTTGCTGCCGATGACGCGCGTTCTGGTGTTGCCGAAGCATCCGCGCCGGCTGTTGAAGCTGCATTCGATGACGATTTCGACCATGCGCTTGCCAGTTCGCTCGAAGACGTGTCGCCATTCGAAGACGATTTGCCAGTGAACGACAAGCTTGGGAACGACAAGCTTGGGAACGACAAGCTTGGGAACGACGAGCTTGCCGCGTCGCTCGAACAGGATTTACTGGTCGACGACGAGGCGACGGACGTGGCCGAACAGAATACTGCCGCCATCGATGCATCCGCGCCGGCCGGCGAACCCGCCTTCGACGATGAATTCGACAACGCAGTCGCAAGCTCGCTCGAAGACGAGCTGATGCTCGACGAGCAGGTGCCGATGGAGCAGGTTGCCGAAGCCGCCGAAATCTCCGCGCCGGCTGCCGACCCCGCCTTCGACGATGAATTCGACAATGCGGTCGCAAGCTCGCTCGAAGACGAGCTGATGCTTGAAGAACACGTGCCGATGGAGCAGGCTGCCGAACCCGCCGACGTTTCCGCGCCGGCCACCGAACCAGCCTTCGACGACGAATTCGAAAATGCCGTCGCAAGCTCGCTCGAAGACGAGTTGATGCTCGACGAACATGGGCCGATGGAGCAGGCCGCTGTTGAAGCTCCTGCTGCGCCTGTTCGGGCTGTTTCGGACGAGTCCGATGAGGACTTTGCCGGCCATTTCGACGATGTCATGGTCGATGTCGACATGGATTTCGACGTTCGCACGGCTGAACCGGTCGAAATTGACGAGCCAGAAATTGACGAACCAGAGGCTATCGTCGCCAAGCACGAGCCTTCCACCGAGACCCCGGAAGATGCGTTCGACGCCGATTTTGACCTGAGCTTGGAAGACGCGCTTGCCGAGGAAGCCGAAAAGCCGGTTGCTCAGGCCTTCGGCGTTGCTGCCCAACCGACGGCGCCGTCCGTCGTAGTCCAGCCGGCGGCGCCCGCCCCCATCGCTGACGAGCGGAGCCTCGAAGACGAGCTGAACGCGCTGTTGGGCACCATGCGCACACGGGCTGCCCCCGTGGCGGCCTCCGCGGCCAACGAACCCGCTATGGTTCGGCACCCTGTAGCCGCGACTGAAAAGGTCGCCGTCAAATCAGCGAATCCCGTCGAAGAACTGGACTGGAGCCTCGACGAGCAAGACCTTTTGGGGTCGCCGGATAGTAGCGCGGTTCACGCCGCCGACGCCGATCTCGATAGCGTTCTCCTCAATGAGCTCGAGGGCCAGGATTTCAGCGCTGAAGATGCCGCCCGGCAGGCCGATGTCGATTTCGACGATGACGCATTGCATACCGCGTTCGCCAAGGACATCGGTCTGGATCATGGCGACGGCGATGACGTTGCAGCCGCCGCTCCCCAGCAGGATCCGGCTGATGCGCTCAGCTGGATGGCGGCACCCTCCGCCCCGCCGACGCCAGGCCGTTCGTGGAGCCGCGTAACGCCGGTCGCACAGTCGCAGCCTGCCTTTGCAGCCCAGCCGACGACTTCGGTGAAGACCACGGAAGCGACACCGCCACTGGCTACGGCACCGTCCTATCAGGATGAGCCGGCCGAAGACGGTGCCGCCGATGCGGCATCTGCGCCGGCGCAAAGCGAACAGTCTTCGGCGTATGACGAGATGCCCGATGTCGAGACGGTCGATGTGCCCGAGCGCGTGGTGGCGCTGGCGGACGACCTCGATATTCCGGACCTCGACTTCAATGACGACGAACCGGCGGCGCCTGCCTATGACGATCTCGACACGGAGTTCGCCAGCCTTCTCACGGAAATGAATGCCGTAGACGTCGCTGCCGCCCCGGCGCGCAGCGCGGCCTATGACGACGAATCCTACAATGCCGGATTTCAGTCAGGGGCCGGATTTCAGTCAGGGGCCGGATTTCAGTCAGCGGCCGGGCTCCAGTCAGCGGCCGGGTTCCAGTTAGGCTATGAGCCCGACCGCGTTGAAACGCGGACCTATGCGGCGAGACCCGCACAAGCGTCTGTCAGTGCGTCTTATGCCGATGCCGCCAGTGGCTTCGATCTGGGCGACTTGCCCAACGGCCGGCCGGCTTCGCAGGCCGACGACTTTGGCTTGGACGAACTCGACTACGACCCCGAACTGGATGAGGCCATGTCAGTTCCCGGCTTGGCTGAGCACGATGCCGCGAGGCCGCGGAGCCGCGGCCTGTTGGTCGCCGCGGTCGTCGGCGCCGTGGCGCTCGCGGGCGGTCTCGGCGCCTTCGCGCTGTCTTTCGGCGGCACCGGCGGCACCGATGCGCCGGTCATCGTGAAGGCAGACAACGCACCGATCAAGGTCAGGCCGGAAAATCCGGGCGGCACCGTCGTGCCGAACCAGGACAATAAGGTCTATGACGCCGTGGCCAAGGGTGGCGCAAAATCCGCCGAACCGATCCAGGAAAAACTGGTCACCAACACCGAAGAGCCGGTGGACGTGGCGGCCAAGGAGCCGCCGCAGAGCCGTGTGGTCGATCTTTCGCCCGACGATATCGACACGGCTGAAGCCGCCGATGCGATCCGCAATGCCGAATCCGCCGCCGCTGAAGGCGCCAATGCGATCCTCGGCTCGCAAGCGGCCGGAAATGCCGACGTCGCCGCCGTGCCGGCATCCAAATCCGAGGATCGTATCGCCCAGGTTCTGCAAGAGGCCGACCAGGGCATCGACCCCGACCTCGTTGCGGTTGCGCCGCGCAAGGTGAGAACCATGGTCGTCAAACCCGATGGCTCGCTGGTTGCGCGCGAGGATCCGGCGCCTGCGGCACCGCAGATGGCAGCCGTCGAGCCTGTCGATCCGGCGCCGCAGCATGTGGCCCCGACGGGTCAGACCGAAGATGCAGAACAGACCGGTACGGTACCGCCTGTTGCCGACCAGGCAAGTGGCGACCTACTGGGTGGCGACCCAGTGGGCGGCGACCAGACCGAAGCCGCCAAGCCGGAAACAGCCAAGCCGGAAACAGTCAATCCGACGGCCGCGCCGGCAGCCGCGCCTGAGGCTGAGGCCCAAACCGCCCAGCCTGCCAATACGCCGGCCTCGGTTCCGGTGGCGCCGCAGCGTCCGTCCGACCAGCCGGTCGACGTCGTCGGCGAGGTCAAGCCCGACCAGGTTGCGTCCATCAATCCGGCGGAGGGCTCGACCGGCGGTGGCTCATGGTCGATGCAGATCGCCTCGCAGCCGACCGTCGAAAGCGCCCAGTCGACCTATCAGGATCTGCAGCGCCGATATGGCAGCGTGCTTTCCGGCCATACCGCCAACATCGTCAAGGCCGAGATCGCCGGCAAGGGAACGTTCTATCGCGTCCGCGTCCCGGCGAAGTCGCGCAACGATGCGATCAACCTGTGCACCAGCTACAAGGCTGCCGGCGGCAACTGCTTCGTGTCGCGCTAGACATTTCAAGTCTCCCGCCCTTGGGCGGAAAGAACCGGCGCGGTCACGAACCGCGCCGGTTTTTTGTGGAAGGGAGTTCTTTGTGTGGAAGGGGTCCTGGCCGCATGTGGTTCGATGCGATTCCCTTTGTCCGCGTGAAGCTCTAAACTCCTGCCCATGACCGAATCAAAATCCATGATCCTCGGCTGCGCCGGGAAATCGCTCACACGCGAAGAAATCAATTTCTATCGCAATGAATGCCCGTGGGGATTCATCCTGTTTGCGCGCAACATCGGCGAGACCGAGCAGATCCTCGATCTGGTCGCCGCGATGCGCGACTGTATCGAGCGCCCGGACGCCCCGGTGTTCATCGACCAGGAAGGCGGCCGGGTGCAGCGCCTGCGCCCGCCGTTGGCGCCGAATTATCCGGCCGGTGGCGCCCTCGGGGCCCTGTGGCGCAACGACCACGACGCCGGCAACCGCGCCGCCTGGCTGATGGCACGGCTGCATGCCTTCGACCTGCTGCGCTACGGCATCACGGCGGATTGCCTGCCCGTGCTCGACGTTCCGATCGAGGGCGCCAGCGATGTCATCGGCGCGCGCGCCTATGGCAAGGAGCCTCGCTCCGTCATCGAACTCGGTCGCGCAGCGGCGGAGGGCCTGATGTCGGGCGGCGTGCTGCCAGTGATGAAGCATATTCCCGGGCATGGACGGGCCTTTGCCGACACGCATTTCGAACTGCCGACCGTCGATGCCTCGATGAGCGACTTGCAGCGGCATGATTTCGCCCCGTTCAGGGAGCTCAATCATTTGCCGATGGCGATGACGGCGCATGTCGTCTACAGCGCGATCGACCCGAAGAACCCGGCCACGACATCCGGCAAGGTCATCGATGAGATCATCCGCGGCGAAATCGGCTTCGACGGGCTGCTGATGAGCGACGACACCTCGATGAAGGCACTTTCTGGGGATTTCCCGACAAAGGCGGCCGCGATCCTTGCGGCGGGCTGCGATCTGGTCCTTCACTGCAATGGCGTTTTCGAGGAGATGGCCGGCATTGCGTCGCGCACAACGGGGCTTGAAGGCACGTCGCTGCAACGCGCGCAACGGGCGCTGACCTATATTAAGAACCGCGATCGGGCTGATGAAGCCGAGATACGCGCCGAATTCGCCACCTATTTCGATGCGGTGGCTTAGACCTTGATCCCGAAAAATGGGAGCCGGTTGTTCGGAACAGATCATGGTCAAACAAGAAGATAGAAGCCAAGGACAGCAACAGGAAGTGGCGGAAACATTGGACAACAAGGCCGGCAAGGCCGCACCGATGGACCGTCTGTGGGCCGAGAACGACGATTCGCGGCTGACCGGCGATCCCGCGCTGGTCGTCGATGTCGACGGTTTCGAGGGCCCGCTCGATCTTCTGCTGCATCTTGCCCGCAACCAGAAGGTCGATCTGTCGCGCATCTCGATCCTGGCGCTGGCCGAGCAATATCTGGCCTTTGTCGAGAAGGTGAGGGCGCTCAGGCTGGAGCTTGCCGCCGACTATCTGGTGATGGCGGCGTGGCTGGCGTTTCTCAAGTCGAAGCTTTTGATCCCCAAGCAACCCGGCGACGACGGCGAAAGCGGCGAGGAGTTGGCGGCCGTGCTGCAATTCCGGTTAAAGCGGCTGGAAGCGATGCGCGACGCGGCGGCACGCCTGGTCAACCGCAACCGGCTCGGACGCGACGTGTTCGCCCGCGGCATGCCGGAAATGATCATCGTCGAGAAACGCAACGCCTATTCGGCCTCGCTCTACGATCTGCTGACCGCCTATGCGGCGCAACGCCAGAAGCAGGCCATCACTAATGTGACGATCGCCAGGCGCGGTGTGTGGTCGCTCAAGGATGCGCGCGATATCCTCAACAGGCTGATCGGCTCGCTTGCCGACTGGACGGCGCTGGACAGCTTCCTGGTCGAATATCTGACTGGCCCGGACGAGCGGCGTACCGCGATTGCCAGTTCGTTTGCGGCGACGCTGGAACTGGTGCGCGAAGGCAAAATGGAAATGCGGCAGGACGAGGTGTTCGCGCCGCTCTATCTGCGCGGCCGTGCGCAAGGCATCAGGGCAGTCGAGGTGGCATCATGAGTGAACGCGCCAACGCTTCGGTCATTCCGTTCAACGTCGACGACGAGACCGAAGAGGGCGTGCTCGCCGGGGCACCGGCAGAAAGCCAGGCCCAGAACTTGTCCCAGAATCCTGGCGAGCGGCTGCATATGGCGGAAGCCGTGCGCATGGCCGAGGCGATCGTCTTTGCCAGCGCCGAGCCGGTCAGCGAAAAGCAGCTTGCCGCACGCCTGCCTGACGGCATCAGCATCGCCGCGGCGATGGCCGAACTGCAGCAGATTTATGCGCGGCGCGGCGTCAATCTGGTGCGCGTCGGCGATGCCTGGGCGTTCCGCACCGCCGGCGATCTCGCTTTCCTGATGAGCCGCGACACGGTGCAGCAGAGGAAACTTTCCCGCGCGGCGCTCGAAGTGCTGGCGATCATCGCCTACCACCAGCCGGTGACGCGCGCCGAGATCGAGGATATCAGAGGCGTCGAGACCTCGAAGGGCACGCTGGACACGCTGATGGAGACCGAATGGGTGAAGATGCGCGGCCGGCGTCGCACGCCCGGCCGCCCCGTCACCTACGGCACCACCGACATCTTCCTCGACCACTTCGCGCTGGAGGAGATCCGCGACCTTCCCGGCATGGACGAATTGAAGGGTGCAGGGCTGCTTTCGGGCCGCATGCCGTCGAATTTTACCATTCCGCTGCCACCGGCCGATCCGGATGCGCTGACCGACGACGAGGATCCGCTAACCGATATCGACCTTGAGGAACTCGGCTTGTTGACGCCGCGCGTCGAGGAAGATTGACCGCAAACGACGTGCCGAAAGCCGTTGGTATTTCGCGGCTGCGCCGATTGGTAGCGGGCTATGGCGCCGAAAGTGCGTGACTTCGGCCACTGATTTATAAAACTCTGTCGCGGTTGTGTTTGAATCCCGACGCGAAAGCGCATAGATCATCGTCAGAGAAAACTTTCGAGAGAGATTGTTATGGGTTCATTTTCGATTTGGCACTGGCTGATCGTGCTGGTAATCGTGTTGCTGGTGTTCGGCCGCGGCAAGATTCCCGAGCTGATGGGTGACATGGCCAAGGGTATCAAGAGCTTCAAGAAGGGCATGGCCGACGACGAGGTTGCCGAGGACAAGCGCACCGTTGAACACCGAGCCGACGAAACCGTTTCGGCAGTGAAGGAAAAGGCCAGCAAGAGCTGAGCCCAAACTTTAGTCGGAACGCATCGCCATGTTCGACATCGGCTGGACCGAGATGCTGGTGATCGCGATCGTCATGATCGTGGTCGTCGGGCCCAAGGATTTGCCAAAGATGCTGCGCACATTCGGCCGCACGACGGCGAAGATGCGCGGCATGGCAGCCGATTTCCAGAAACAGTTCAACGACGCGCTGAAGGAGGCCGAGCTTGACGACGTCAAGAAGTCGGTCGATTCACTCAGAAGCCTCAACCCGGCCGCCGAGATCAGGAAACAGCTCAGCCCGTTCGAGCAGGCGGCAGCCGATGTCCGTTCAGGCGTCGACGCGGTGATGAAGCCGAAGCCAGCAGTCGACCCGGCCACGCCAGCTGCTTCGACGCCGCAGGATACCGAGCTGAAGAATGGCGCGACGGTGCTGCCGGGCGTCAACGCCCCGGAAGCGGCGCCGGCGGCGCCGACGTTCCCGGCGATGACCGATGAGTCGGTGGTGACACCGCCTGTCGCGACGGCGACGCCGGCTGCACCTCAAAAGGCCGCGGCAGCGAAGAAGAAGGCCGCGCCAGCGAAAGCGATGCCGGCCTCCAAGGCCGCAGCGAAGCCAGCGGCAGCAGCGGCAAAACCTGCCGCCACAAAGACGGCAGCTAAAGAGGCCGAGCCGAAGCCTGCACCGGCAGCGATGAAGAAGCCGCCTGCAGCCGCCAAAAAGACGGCGGGAGCCGCCAAGTGAGCATTTCGGAAAAGGACGAGATCGATAAATCGGCGGCTCCGCTGATGGAGCATCTGATCGAGTTGCGCCGGCGGCTGATGTGGTCGATCGGCGGGTTCTTCGTCGCCTTCCTGTTCTGCTTCTTCTTCGCCAAGCAACTGTTCAACCTGTTGGTTATCCCGTTCAAATGGGCAACCCGATGGGCAGGGCTCGACCCGCACAAAGTCGAGCTGATTTACACGGCGCCGCAGGAATTCTTCTTCACCCAGGTCAAGCTGGCGATGTTCGGCGGCATGGTGATCGCCTTTCCGCTGATCGCCACGCAGATCTATAAATTCATCGCGCCAGGCCTCTACAAGAATGAACGCAACGCTTTCCTGCCGTTCCTTATCGCTTCGCCGATCCTGTTCCTGATGGGCGCGTCGCTGGTCTACTTCTTCTTCACGCCGATGGTGATGTGGTTTTTCCTCGCCATGCAGCAGGCCGGCACCGACGACCAGGTGCAGATTTCGCTGCTGCCGAAAGTGTCGGAATATCTCAGCCTGATCATGACGCTGATCTTCTCCTTCGGGCTGGTGTTCCAGTTGCCGGTGGTGACCAGCCTGATGGCGCGGGTGGGCATGCTGTCGTCCGAGGCGCTGGTTGAAAAGCGCAAATGGGCGATCGTCATCGCCTTCGTGGTGGCGGCTGTGCTGACACCGCCCGACCCGATAAGCCAGATTGGCCTCGCCATCCCCACGATCATTCTCTACGAGGTCTCAATCTGGTCGGCCCGGCTGATCGAGCGCAGCAAAGAACGGGAACGTCTGGCGCGCGAGAAGCGGGAGGCTGCGGAAGCGGCGGCCGAAAAGCCGGTGGATGCGTCGTCTACGTAGTCTGCATCTACATAGGTTGCATCCTGTCGCGCCCCCCTCTGTCCTGCCGGACATCTCCCCCACGGGTGGGGAGATCGGCTGTCATCGCGACTTTCGCTAATCTGCAGGGTGGAATAGGTGAGCCGTCGGCAAAGCTGCCAATCTCCCTCCTTGTGGGGGAGATGTCCGGCAGGACAGAGGGGGGCGCGAAGGAACTCGGCCTTCACATCTTGCATCGATCAAGGATGCGGTTTACGCCCTCTGGCCTAAAATGCGATGCGTTTTAGGTCTTTATTTTGGGCATGTCGTTGTCCCAAAACCGCTGCGCACTTTTGGGCGACATGCCCGCCGAGGACGAACAACCATGCTCGACATCAAATGGATTCGCGACAACCCGAAGGCCCTTGTCGAAGCGCTCAAGAAGCGCTCGTGGTCGGCTCAGGATGCGCAGTCCACGGTCGATGATCTGATCGCCAGGGACGAGGCGCGGCGCGAACACCTGACCGAGCTGCAGACTAGGCAGGAGCGCCGTAACGCTGCGTCGAAGGAGATCGGCAATGCCATGCGTTCGGGCGATGCCGCACTTGCCGAAAGGTTGAAGGTCGAGGTCGGCGAGATCAAGACCTTTATCCAAAATGGCGAAGCGCGCGAACGCGAACTCGACAAGGCGCTGAACGACGCCTTGGCCGTGCTGCCCAACGTGCCGCTCGACGATGTGCCGGTCGGCAAGGACGAGCACGACAATGTCGTAAAGCGCATCGTCGGCAAGGTGCCGACGCGACCGAACTGGGTGAAGGAGCATTTCGAGATCGGCGAAGCGCTCGGCATGATGGATTTCGAGCGGGCGGCGAAGCTGTCGGGCTCGCGCTTCACGGTGCTGAAGAGCGGGTTGGCGCGGATGGAGCGCGCACTTGGCCAGTTCATGTTGGACCTGCACACAACCGAGCATGGCTATGAGGAGATTCAGCCGCCTCTGATGGTGAAAGCCGAGGTTCTTTTCGGGACGGGGCAGCTGCCGAAATTCGAGGAGGATCTCTTCTTCGCCCCGCATGGAGATGGCAGGCTTGGCCTCATCCCGACCGCCGAAGTGCCGCTCACCAACCTCGTGCGCGAGGAGATCACGGCGCACGAAAAGCTGCCGCTGCGCTATACGGCGCTGACGCCGTGCTTCCGGTCGGAAGCGGGCTCGGCCGGGCGCGACACGCGCGGCATGCTGCGCCAGCATCAGTTCTACAAGGTCGAGCTGGTCTCGATCACCGATCAGGAATCGTCGCTGGCCGAGCACGAGCGGATGACTGAATGCGCCGAGGAGGTGCTGAAGCGTCTCGGCCTGCCGTTCCGCACCATGACGCTGTGCACCGGCGACATGGGTTTTGGCGCGCGCAAGACATACGACATCGAGGTCTGGCTGCCGGGCCAGAACGCCTATCGCGAGATTTCGTCCTGCTCGGTCTGCGGCGATTTCCAGGCGCGGCGCATGGACGCCCGCTACAAGGACAAGGACGGCAAGGGCAACCGCTTCGTCCACACGCTGAACGGCTCCGGCACCGCCGTCGGCCGCGCTCTCATTGCTGTCATCGAAAACTACCAGAATGAGGATGGCAGCGTAACCATTCCTGAAGCGCTTCGGCCCTACATGGGCGGTCTGGAAAAGATCGAATCGAAATAATGCGCATCCTCCTGACCAATGATGACGGCATCCATGCCGAGGGCCTTGCATCGCTCGAACGCATCGCCCGCACGCTGTCGGACGACGTCTGGGTGGTGGCGCCGGAGCAGGACCAGTCCGGCTACGCGCATTCGCTGTCAATCTCGGAGCCGCTGCGCCTGCGCAAGATCGGCGAAAAACACTTTGCCGTGCGCGGCACGCCCACCGACTGCGTCATCATGGGCGTGAAGAAGATCCTGCCGGCAGCACCCGACCTGATCCTGTCCGGCGTCAATTCCGGCGCCAACATCGCCGACGACGTCACTTATTCGGGCACCGTCGCCGGGGCCATGGAAGGCGCGCTGCTCGGCGTGCGTTCGATCGCGCTCAGCCAGGCCTATTCCTATGTCGGCGAGGATCGCGTCGTGCCTTACGAGACCACCGAGGCGCTGGCGCCGGCGCTGCTCAGGAAACTTGTCGCCATGCCGCTGCCGGACGGCGTACTGCTCAACGTCAATTTTCCCAATTGCGCGCCAGAAGAGATCGCCGGCACGGTGGTCACCTCGCAAGGCAAGCTCGTCCACAGCCTGTGGGTCGACGAGCGCCGCGATGGCCGCGGACTTCCCTATTATTGGCTGCGCTTCGGCCGCGAGCCGGTCGAGGGCAAGCAAGGCACCGACCTCTATGCCATGCGCAACCGGCTGGTGTCAGTAACGCCGCTGCAGCTCGATCTCACCGCTCATGAAATCCGCGATCAACTGACCAAGGCGCTCGCATGAACCTGAACCACGGTCCGACGCTCGACGACCGCGAAGGCTTCGCCGCTTTCCTGCTCCGCCTGCGTGGCAAGGGCGTGGTGCCGAAGGCACTGATCGCCGCCTTCGAGGCGACGCCGCGGCGCGGCTTCCTTTCCGCGCAGTTCCATCCGATCGCCTGGTCGGAGCGTATGCTGCCGATCGAATGCGGCGAGGCGATCGAGGGCGCCGATCTGCAAGCCGCAGTGATCGCAGCGCTTGCCATCGAGCCGGGCAACCGCGTGCTCGAGATCGGCACCGGGTCGGGCTACACGGCGGCTGTGATGTCGCGGCTTGCCGCGCGGGTCGTCACCATCGACCGCTACAAGACGCTGGTTGAGCAAGCCAAACAGCGCTTCGAGGCACTCGGCATCGGCAGTGTCATCGTGCGTCAGGCGGACGGCTCCAACGGGCTGGCAAATGAAGCGCCGTTCGACCGTATCGTCGCGTGGGCGGCCTTCGACAGCCTGCCGCGCTTCCTGCTCGACCAATTGTCGAGCGGCGGCATCGTCATCGCCCCGATCGGACCCGAGGAGGGCGAGCAGGTGCTGGCCAAACTGACGAAGGTCGGCAGCCGCTTCGAACGCGAGGACATCGGCCTCGTCCGCCTGCAGCCGATCCTGCGCGGCGTAGCCGCGGTCATCTAGGGATCTGTCGATATTTCAGGTGATGGCCGCAACCGACCGGTCTGGTCGCTTCGCGCCCGTCCGCGACTGGGCCCTACCTGAACCTCAGGCCGACAGGTCCAGCCTTAAATATTTTAACAAAATTTGCGTCTGATTCTAGAGGTTTAACCGACCGGTAACATTAACGCGCTTTAATCGCGGTCAGTCTGTACCGGGTATCTGCGGGTAAAAGCGATGCAATTCAGTATTTTGAAGGCAAACGGACGCAACCTGGCGCGTGGTTTCGCTGTCCTCATGGTTGCGGGCACCGCGGCGGGATGCAGTTCCCAGGTCTCGCGGTTCAACAGCGTCGATGACGTCTTTACCTCCTCGACCAACAACCAGCGCGCCATCATCGACAAGCAGGACGCCGCACAGCCTTATCCTGGCGATGCGCCGGTGTCGGCCGCGCCGCTCGACGGCAGCCATACCCAGTCGGTCAGCCGCTCAAGCCTCGAGCCGGTTACGACGCAGCAATTGCCGCCGGTCAGCCAGTCGCAGCCGGCGCCCGCCGCCAGTCCGGCGCGCACCGCTTCGGCGCCAGCCGCCCCCCAGGTCGACCGGATCGCAACGGGGACGGCGGCAAAGCCGTTCAAGGACGCACAGTCTGATGCTCCGCGCACGGCGACGGCAGGCGGCGCCCCGCGTGCTACCGAGATCGTCGTCAAGAGCGGCGAGACGATTTCCGGCCTGTCGCGGCGCTACGGCGTACCCGCCGATGCCCTCATGAAGGTCAATGGGCTAAGCGCGACCAACGGGCTGAAGACCGGCCAAAAGCTCGTCATCCCGGCCTATGCCTATTCGGGCAAGAAACCGGCGCCGAAGCTTGCGGACGCCAAGCCTGCGAACGACACCAAGCACGATTTGCCGGCCAAGGCGCCGGAGATGGTGGCCGTGCTGCCGCAGCAGCCGAAGCCTAGGGAGGGCAAGTCCGCCGCGCAGGTGGATGCATCGCCCGCAGCAAGCCAGCCGAAGGACGGAAAAGCCGCCCCCAAGACGACTGGTGCCGGCGGCACCTACACGGTCCAGCAGGGCGATACGCTGTCGGCGATCGCCAGGAAGACCGGCGTCGGCGTGGTTGCGTTGAAGCAGGCGAACGGCATGCAAGACGGTCTGCTCAAGATCGGCCAGACCCTGAAGGTGCCGGCCGGCGGAACCGCGACGGTTGCCGGTGCCAAGCCGGCAAAGGTCGATCCGGTAACGACTGCCACCACCCCGCCTGCGGCAAAGACCACGCCGTCGGAGACGCTGGCCGCCTACACGCCGCCGAGGAAGGATGCCAAGGTCATCCAGCAGGCCGAGGACGACGACGCGGTGGCGCCAAACGCCACCGGTATCGGCAAGATGCGCTGGCCGGTACGCGGCCGCGTGATCTCCAGCTTTGGCGGCGGCAAGGATGGTGTCGACATCGCGGTGCCGGAAGGAACCCCGGTCAAGGCGGCCGAGAACGGTGTCGTCATTTACGCCGGCGATGGCCTCAAGGAATTCGGCAATACGGTGCTGGTGCGCCACGAGAACGGGTTGGTCACTGTCTATGGCCACACCCGCTCGATCGAGGTCCAGCGCGGCCAGAAGGTTAAGCGCGGCCAGGAAATCGCGCAGTCCGGCATGAGCGGTACCACCGACTCGCCGAAACTGCATTTCGAAGTGCGCAAGAATTCGGCGCCGGTCGATCCTTCAACCTATCTTGAATAAAAGAAAGTCGATCCTTCGACCTATAAAAGAAAAGTCGATCCGTCGACCTATCTCGAATAGAACAAGAAAAGCAACTGCGCGCCGCCTGACCTCCAGTCCGGCCCGCCGGCTCAGCCCGCTCCGCAAGGGGCGGGCTTTTTCAGTCTTCGTCCCTAATCTTTGAGCGATTTGCCGAGCCGGCCTGCCAGATCCTGGGTGAATTGCCAGGCAACGCGGCCCGAACGGCTGCCGCGCGTCGTCGCCCATTCCAGCGCCTCGGCGCGCAGCGTCTCGGGATCGATGGCAAGGCCGTGGTGGCGGACATAGCCGTCGACCATGTCGAGATACTCGTCTTGCGAGCATTTGTGGAAGCCGAGCCAGAGGCCGAAACGGTCGGACAGCGAGACTTTTTCCTCGACCGCCTCTGACGGGTTGATGGCAGTCGAGCGCTCATTGTCGATCATGTCGCGCGGCAGTAGGTGCCGCCGGTTTGAAGTGGCGTAGAAGATAACATTGGCCGGGCGGCCCTCAACGCCGCCTTCCAGCGCCGCCTTCAGCGACTTATAGGACGTGTCGTCGTGGTCGAAGGAGAGATCGTCGCAAAACAGGATGAATCGGTAAGGTGCTGCCTTTAGCAAATTCATCAGCTTCGGCAGCGTGTCGATGTCCTCGCGATGGATCTCGATGAGCTTGAGCGGCAGGTCCAGCTTTGCCGAGGCATTGACCGCCGCATGCACGGCCTTGACCAGCGAGGACTTGCCCATGCCGCGTGCGCCCCACAACAGCACGTTGTTGGCAGCGTAACCGGAGGCGAAGCGCTCGGTGTTGTCGACCAGTATGTCGCGGACGCGGTCGACGCCGCGGATCAGGCCGATGTCGACGCGGTTGACCTTGACCACCGGCTCCAGATAGCCGGGATCAGCCTGCCAGACGAAGCAATCGGCCTCGCCGAGGTCGGTTTCCGGCACCGGCGGCGGGGCGAGGCGGGCGACCGCCTCGATCAGACGGTCTAGCTTCTTGTTCAGGGCTTCAATGGTGCTGTCGCTCATTCTTGTCTTTTTGTTTTTTGCATTCAGGAGTGTGACAACGGAACCTATCTGATTCCGGCGGTTTCGGAACCGGCTCCAACCTTTTGTTAGAGCATGATCTTTTCCGAAACCGCGCTCCATTTTTTGGGATCATGCTCTAACACGGCTCAACCAGCCGGAAAAGCAGCTGAAATGCCTGGCCGCAGTTGCATTGGTAACTTTACCGACTATATTCCGGCCAAATTTCACGGGGCCGCCAAATTTCCCTAGGACGGTTTGGCGGCTGTTTTTCAAAATTCAGGAGTACTTAGATGTTCGTGACACCGGCATATGCCCAAGGCGTCGGCACCTCCCCGGATATGTTCATCAGCATTTTGCCGTTTGTTCTGATTTTCGTGATCATGTATTTTCTGATCATCCGGCCGCAGCGCACACAGTTGAAGAAGCGCGGCGAGATGCTGGCGGCGGTTCGTCGCGGCGACACGGTCATCACTGGCGGCGGTTTCGTCGGCAAGGTGACCAAGGTGATCGACGACAACGAGCTCGAGATCGATCTCGGCGGCGGCACCAAGGTAACGGCGCTGCGCTCGACGATCGCCGATGTGCGCGTCAAGGGCGAGCCGGTGGCGAACCAGAACGCCAAGAAATAACCGAAATTTCTGGCGGAGCGATCCGCGGATACGCCCCCTGACGGACGACGCCATTTGCTGTATTTCTCGCGCTTCAAGATGACTCTGATCTGGGTAACCGTGGCGATCGCAGGGGTTCTTGGTGCGCCCAGTCTTTTCGCCGCCAGTCCGCTCGCCAAGCAGCAGCCCGACTGGATGCCGAAACTCGAAAGGGCAATCGGCCTTGATCAACAGGGCGGTTCGCACATCCTGCTCAGCTTGGATCTGGACGATTTGATCAAGGGCAGGCTGAAGACGACACGCGATGAAATCAGGTCACTGCTGAAGAAAGCCCGATGGCAGCACCAAAGTGACTGACCCGTGCTCTATAATTGCAGGTGCGGACCAACGGCGAGCCGCTGGCGAACCAGAACGCCAAGAAATAACCCGATTCCAGGCGGAACGATCCGCCAGAATGCCCTGACGGACGAAGCCATATGCTTTATTTCTCGCGCTTCAAGATGATCCTGATCTGGCTGGCCGTGGCCGCCACAGTGATCCTCGCCGCGCCCAATCTTTTCTCTGCCAGCACGCTGGCCCAGCTTCCTAACTGGGTGCCGAAGCGCCAGATGACGCTTGGCCTCGATCTGCAGGGCGGCTCGCATATCCTGCTCAGGATGGATCCGAACGATCTGACCAAGGATCGGCTGGAGACGACGCGCGACCAAATCAGGACACTGCTGCGCGACGCCAAGATCGGCTACACCGGTCTTGCCGGATCAGGCCGGACCGTGCAGGTCCGCATCACCGATCCCGGTCAGGTCGATGCCGCCAAGACGGCGCTGAAGACATTGACCGATCCGGTGGCCGCCGGCCTGTTCAGCGGCGGCTCCGTCCAGGAGATGTCGCTGGATGATTCCGAGCCCGGCCTGCTCAAATTCACCGTCACCGATGCCGGCATCAAATACCGGACGTCAACGGCGCTGGCGCAGTCGCTCGAGGTCGTCGAGCGCCGCGTCAACGAACTCGGCACTACCGAGCCGATCGTGCAACGCCAAGGCGACGACCGCATCCTGGTCCAGGTGCCGGGCCTGCAGGATCCGCAAAGGCTGAAGGACATTCTTGGCCAGACCGCCAAGCTGACCTTCCAGATGGTCGACCAGTCCATGCCGGTGCAGGACGCGCTCAACGGCCGTCCGCCGGCGGGATCCTCGGTTCTGTATTCGCAGGATGATCCGCCGGTTCCGTATCTGATCGAGAACCGTGTCATCGTTTCGGGCGAAAATCTCGTCGATGCGCAGGCGACGTACAATTCCCAGACCAACGAGCCGGTGGTTTCGTTCACCTTCGATTCCAAGGGAGCGGCGCGTTTCGGCCAGGCCACCTCGCAGAATGTCGGCAAGCTGTTTGCAATCATCCTCGACAATCAGGTGATTTCGGCGCCGCAGATCCGCGAACCGATCCTTGGCGGCAGCGGCCAGATCTCTGGCAACTTCACCGCCGAGAGCGCCAACGACCTCGCCGTGCTGTTGCGTGCCGGCGCGCTGCCGGCGACGCTGACGGTGATCGAAGAGCGGACGGTAGGCCCTGGGCTCGGCGAGGATTCCATTCACGCCGGCAAGGTCGCCGGCGTGATCGGCTCGATCCTCGTCGTCGTATTCATGTTCGTGGCCTATGGCTTCCTCGGCTTCATTGCCAACATCGCGCTGGCGGTGCATGTGGCAATGATCATCGCGTTGTTGTCGTTGCTCGGCGCGACACTGACATTGCCGGGCATCGCCGGTATCGTGCTGACCATCGGCATGGCGGTCGATTCAAACGTTCTCATCTACGAGCGCATTCGCGAGGAGCGGCGAAACGGTCGCTCGGTGATCCAGGCGATCGATACGGGCTTTTCGAAAGCGCTGGCGACCATCGTCGATTCGAACGTCACCTCGCTGATCGCGACTGTGGTGCTGTTCTGGCTCGGGACCGGACCGGTGAAGGGCTTTGCCGTAACCTTCGCCATCGGCATTCTGACCACCGTCTTCACCGCGTTCACTTTCACCCGGCTGCTGGTGTCGATCTGGCTTCGCCGCGCCCGCCCGAAGGAGTTACCGCGCGCGCCGGTGACCTTCGTCCCGCCGGGCACTAGAATTCCGTTCATGGGCATCCGCCGCTGGACATTCGCGCTGTCCAGCGTGCTGTCGATCCTGGCGGTCGTGCTGTTCATGACTGTCGACATCAATTATGGCATCGACTTCAAGGGCGGTTCGCTGATCGAGGTCCAGGCCAAGGATGGCACCGCCGATATTGCCGACATCCGCAGCAGGCTTTCGGAACTCAACATCGGCGAAGTGCAGGTCCAGCAGTTCGGCGACCCGAACGACGTCTTGATTCGCGTCGGCACGCAGGAGGGCGGCGAGAACGCCGAACAGACCGTCATCGACAAGGTGCGCGGCGAGTTGCAGGACCATTACGACTTCCGCCGCGTCGAGGTGGTGGGACCAACGGTTTCCGGCGAGCTCGCTAAGCAAGGCACCATCGCCATGCTGATCGCCCTGCTCGGAATCCTGATCTATGTCTGGTTCCGCTTCGAATGGCAGTTCGCGGTCGGCGCCATCATCGCCACAGTCCACGATGTGGTCATGACGATCGGCTTCTTCGTCATCACCGGTCTCGAATTCAACCAGTCGTCGCTTGCGGCGATACTCACCATCATCGGCTATTCGCTCAATGACACGATCGTCGTCTATGACCGTGTCCGCGAAGACTTGCGAAAATACAAGAGGATGCCGCTGCCGCAGTTGTTGAATAACGCCATCAACGAGACGCTGTCCAGAACGACGCTGACCTCGGTGACGACGATGCTAGCGCTGCTGGCGCTGGTGCTGTTCGGCGGCGAGGTG
Organism: Mesorhizobium sp. BHscii; assembly: GCF_053848065.1. NCBI lineage: Bacteria > Pseudomonadati > Pseudomonadota > Alphaproteobacteria > Hyphomicrobiales > Phyllobacteriaceae > Mesorhizobium > Mesorhizobium sp. BHscii. The sequence continues at coordinate 49,689 of NZ_JBSPKW010000025.1, forward strand.
ATCCGCTCGTTCACGCTGGCAATGCTGTTCGGCGTCGTCTTCGGAACCTATTCGTCGATCTTTATCGCCGCCCCGCTGCTCATCCTGTTCAAGCTGCGGCCACAGGCCGCGACGGCCGACGAGGAGAAGCCGGTGAGCGGCGGCAAAGCCGTGGCAACCTGACGGGCGGCCAACGGGATGACCAAAGGCATCGTCATCCGTGAAGCGCATTTCCCCGGCCGTGCCCCGATCGAGGCCTACGGCAATGGTGGGTTTCGTTTCGCCGACATGTCGCATCGCGGCTCGCTCCTGTGCCTGCCGTCGGGCATCTACGGTTGGGAGCCGGCCGATCCCCTGGCACTGACGGCGGCGGATTTCGCCAAGCTGCTCAACGAGGCTGACAAGGTCGAGATCCTGCTGGTCGGCGCCGGCAAGGATCTCAGGCCGTTGCCGGCGGCGCTGCGTGCTGCGCTGAAGGCGGTGGGCATTGCGGCCGATCCGATGTCGACCGGTGCTGCCGTGCGGACCTACAATGTTCTTCTGGCGGAAAACCGTGCGGTGGCTGCCGCACTGATCGCCGTCGAGTGACGTGAGCGAAAACGCCAAAATCGTCATGGAAACGGTGCGAGCCGCCGACCATGACCGCTATGTTTCCGCGCTCTATGCGCCCGAGGACAAGCGTGACGCGCTTTTTTCGCTCTATGCCTTCAATGCCGAAATATCAGGCATTCGTGACCGTATCCGCGAGGCGCTGCCGGGCGAGGTGCGGCTGCAATGGTGGCGGGATGTCATCGCAGCCGAGGACGCCGGGGCAGGCACCGGCCATCCGGTTGCGGACACGTTGACGGCCGCGATTTCCGCCCACCGCCTGCCGAAATCTGCCTTCGAGAACATGCTCGAAGCGCGTATTTTCGATCTCTATGACGACCCTATGCCGTCGCGGACCGACCTGGAAGGCTATTGCGGCGAGACCGCAGCGGCGCTCATCCAGCTTGCAGCGATGGTGCTTGATCCCGTCGAGGCACCACGGTTTGCCGAACTTGCAGGCAGGGCAGGTTGTGCACAAGCGATGACCTGCCTTTTGCTGCTGCTGCCGCTGCATCGCAAGCGTGGGCAATGCTTTGTCCCGGCCGACATTCTGGCTGCGGCAGGGTCGTCGCCCGAGGAGTTCGTTGCGGGCGAAGGTGGGCCTGGAGCGCAACGCGCTGTCGCCGCGATGATTGCACTAGCGCAGGAGCATTTGTCTGCTTTCGAGAAGGGTGCATCGGCCGTGCCAGTTTCGCTGCGACCGGCATTTTTGCCGCTGGCCTTGTCGAGCGCCTATCTCGGCAAGATGGAAGGTTCTCCTCATTCACCTCTGAACGGCGAGGCGCAGCTCTCGGCCTGGCGCCGCCATTGGCTGCTCCTGCGTCGCGCAACGCGAGGCTGGCCGGGCATCTGAAGGCTGACACGAACTCCGTAACTGCTACTCCGCTGCTTCCGCCCGCGAAGGCAATCCCAGCCATTCGCGGCAGTCGGCCAGCGCGCGTGACGTCAGCGCACGCCGCTTGGCGACTGTCTTATCCTTGCCGCGCAGGCGCTTTCCCTCGGCTTTCGGCGCTTCCACAGGGGGAAACAGGCCGAAATTGATGTTCATCGGCTGGAAGGAGCGCTTTCCCGGCTCGTCGTCGGAAACGATGTGACCGCCGGTGATATGGTTGAGCAGCGCGCCAAAGGCAGTGGTCATCGGCGGCAGCGCCGGCGCGCGGCCCAGCCGCTCGGCGGCGGCAAAGCGCCCGGCAAGCAGGCCGATGGCCGCACTTTCGACATAGCCTTCGCAGCCGGTGATCTGGCCGGCGAAGCGCAGGCCGGGCCGCGATTTCAACTGCAGCGAATGGTCAAGCAGCGTCGGCGAATTGATATAGGTGTTGCGGTGCAGGCCGCCGAGGCGAGCGAACTCGGCGTTTTCGAGGCCCGGGATGGTGCGGAACACGCGCACCTGCTCGGCGTGCTTCAGCTTGGTCTGGAAGCCGACCATGTTGTAGAGCGTGCCCAGCGCATTGTCCTGGCGAAGTTGCACGACGGCATAGGCCTTCACCGATGGATTGTGCGCATTGGTCAGCCCCATCGGCTTCATCGGCCCATGACGCAGCGTCTCGACGCCGCGCTCGGCCATGATCTCGACCGGCAGGCAGCCGTCGAAATATGGCGTGCCTTCCCATTGCTTGAATTCGGTTTTCTGACCGTCGACAAGTGCCCGCACGAAGGCAAGGTACTGCTCCTTATCCATCGGGCAGTTGATGTAGTCCTTGCCGGTGCCGCCAGGCCCGACCTTGTCGTAACGTGACTGGAACCAGCAAACGTCCATGTCGATCGTGTCGAAATGGACGATCGGCGCGATGGCATCGAAGAAGGCGAGCGCATCGGCGCCGGTCACTTCCGCGATCGATTGGGCGAGCGACGGCGCGGTCAGCGGGCCGGTGGCGATGATCGCCTGGTCCCAGTCCGCCGGCGGCAGGCCGGGCACTTCCTCGCGCTGGATGGTGATGAGTGGGTGCGCTTCGAGCTTTTTGGTCACCGCTTCGGAAAATCCGTCGCGGTCGACGGCAAGCGCACCACCGGCGGGCACCTGGTTGGCATCGCCGGCGCTCATGATCAGCGAACCGGCCAGCCGCATTTCGGCGTGCAGCAGACCGACGGCGTTGGTTTGCGCATCGTCGGAACGGAAGGAATTGGAACAGACGAGCTCGGCCAGCCCACCCGTCTTGTGTGCATCGGTGCCGCGGACGGGACGCATTTCATGCAGAACAACGGGAACGCCGGCTTCGGCCGCCTGCCAAGCGGCTTCTGAGCCGGCGAGACCGCCGCCGATGACGTGAATGGGATTCTTGTTCATGAGCGCCGAAATAATCCCTTGTAGCTGCGATTGCAATTGCATGAGTTCGTCGCACTGTTGGCGCCAAGTGCTGCAATCGTCTACTGTCGGAGAATGGACGGGAGTCTCGGGAACTTTGCCAGAGCGACCTTTTCGACAGTCGTGATCGCCATGGGCGGATCAGCGGCCGCCGGCGAACTGGCCGCGACGGCTTCCAAGCGGATCCCCATATGCCACGGCTATAGTTGCAACTATCGCACGATGCTGGCGCTTGGCCCCGGTGACGGCGCGCGTTTCCGCTCTATCCTGCGTGCGGGTGCGGGTTCGCCCCAAGCCGAGCGCTCCGCTATTTCGAAGGCTGTCCGCTATTTCGAGCAGCGCATTTTCCGGGCCATCGGCATTCGCGATCTGCCGCAGTCGGAATTCGGTGCATCGCGCATCAGGGGCCAGATGGATTGTGTCGACGAATCGACCAATACGCATGCTCTGCTGGTCTATCTTGCCGAGAGAAAATTGCTCAGGTTTCACAAGGTCGAGGACAAGGCCTCGCGGGGCCTGTTTGTCGACGGGCGCTATCCCCATTGGACGGCGGTGATCAGCGACCGCGGGGGCACCGAATGGGTGGTGGATTCCTGGTATGCGCCGATGGGCGGCGCACCGGACATTTTTCCGCTGAGCCAGTGGAAGAAACGGGGCGTGCTGGAAAGCGGTGCGCTGGACTGATGACAGTCCCCCGCCAAAACGGCTCTCGGACTGCTTCGACTCTGAAAACAACAACACCCGCCGGGGGAGGAGGTCCGGCGGGTGTCGTTTTGCTGGCCGATCCTCGGAAGGAGGTGAAGATCGACCGTATTCGTCATCGCCGGGGAGGAGGTCGGCTTTGACGAAATTCCTTTCGCCTGATGAAGGGGGGCGAAACCCCTGGGGACGAAATTCGTTTCGCCCTGGGACGAAGTTTGTTTCGCCTTGGGGAAACAACGCCCGCCGCGGGAGGAGGTGCGGCGGGCGCCGTTTTTGTGGTCAAACCCTCGGGAGGAGGTGAAGGCTGACCGTATTCGTCAGGGTTGGGGAGGAGGTCAACCCTGGCGAAATTCCTTGGCTAGATCGCCTTGCGGGCGATGCTCTTGATCTCTTCGCGGACGATGCCGAGGTCATGCAGCTGGCGGTTCGAAAGGCGACCCAGCTCGGTAACCGTCGAGCGATAGACGCGCCAGTTACGATAGTTGCGGATCAGGTTCATTGTCGTTCTCTTTTCAAGTCAAACTGGTTCGGACCATTTGCGGTCCGAAGAGGATTAGACCGCCTTGCGGGCGACGTAGTGGATGTCGCTGCGGCTGATGCCGAGGTCGGTCAGTTCGCGGTTGCTCAGGCGGCTCAGCTCGGAAACGGTGTCCCGGTAGCGGCGCCAGTTGCGGTAATTGCGGATCAGGTTCATGGTATTTCTCGTTTCGTCTTTCTTTCGGATCATTCCGTCTTTGTGTACGACCTGAAGATAGGTGGGGTCATATCGATTTAAAAGCGCTATTGGTGCATAGCAGCAATGCAAATTGTGCAATGCACCATCACTGCCAGATCACGTCTTCGACACAGATTAACCCGAATCGGAAAATGCCGTAGCGTCAACGGTTTGGCCGGATCGGCTGAAAAAAAGACCAAGTTGGGGGGAGAAAGGCATGGCGAGCTATTCGTCACGCGTCAGGACCGATATCGCACGATGGCTGCAGGTTGGCCTGATCGATGCCTCGACGGCCGACGCGCTGACGCGCGACGTCGAGGCCAATGAGCGCAAATCACTGAGCTTCGGCTCGATCCTGGCGATGATTGCGGCGCTGCTTTTTGGTGCGGCCGTCCTGATCTTCGTCGCCGCCAATTGGCAGGCCATCCCGCGGCTGGCGCGGGTGGCAGCGCTCTTCGCCATCATCTTCGCCGGCTATGTCGGCGGCGCCGTGCTGAAGACACGCGACCATACTGCAATGGGCGAGGCACTCTGGATCGTCGCCGCGGCGGCATTCGGCGGATCGATCGCGCTCATCGGCCAGATGTATCATTTGTCCGGCGACGAGGCATCGGCCTTGATCACCTGGGGCGCTGGCATGGCCTTGGCTGCGGTTGCGCTGCGCTCGAACCCGTTGACAGTCGCTGCTGTCGGCATTGCCGATGCCTGGCTGTTCCTGAAGGGCTTCGATTATTTCAGTCGCGCGGAATTTCCGCATCTTTTCGTCGTCATGGCGAGCGTGTTGTTCGCCATTTCGTTCTGGAGCCGCAGCCAGGCGGCGCGCCACCTGATCATCCTGTCGGTCATCTTCTATCTCGTGCTGTTGTTTACGGAATACGAAACACTGCAGGTCGCTGTGCCGCTCGTCGTCGTGTCGGTGGGGCTTTTCTCGGCTGCGATCTTCGCTGCCGAGCCCGTCGACTGGATACTGCAGCTGGGCGGTCGGCTGCCCTTGCACGCGCTGGTCGGATTTCTCACCGGCCTGGCGATGATCCAGTTCGAATTAGCCGATTTAAGCAGCTACAACAGCGGCTTTGCCATTGCCTCGGCCGTTGCGCTTGCCGGCATTGTCGCGGCAATCGTGCTGGGCGGACGCGATAGCAGGGGCTTGCGCTGGGTTGCCTATGCCGGCTTCGCCTTCGAACTCGCCATCATCTATGTGGTGATGTTGCAGTCGATGCTCGACACGGCAGGCTTCTTCCTGGCGGCAGCTGTGCTTCTCGGCATCCTTGCCTTTGTCATCCTCCGCGTGGAAAAGCGCATGAGGGCCCCGAGCGTGGAAGGAGCGGCATGATGACCGGTAAACGGCTGATCATTTCGGCGGTGGTGCTGGCGCTCGTCCAGATCGGCTTCCTGAGCTGGATCATCGCTGGTCGGGCGGCGATCCTGCGCGACGGCAAGCAAGTGTTGCTTAGGGTCGAACCGATCGATCCGCGCGATCTGCTGCGCGGCGACTTCATTCGCCTTGGCTACGATATTTCGCGCATACCGGTGAAGCTGATCGCCAACATTCCAGCCGGCAAGCTCACGAGCGACGACACGCCAATCGTCGTCAGGCTGAAGCAGGGCGCCGACGGCTATTGGCAGGCGACAGCGGCCTGGTTCGGGCACGCGCCGGCGCCGGCAGCATCCGACGAAACCGATATCGTCGGGCATGTGTCCGCGGGGTGGGATCTCAGCGCAGCCACCACCATCGCGCCGGATTACGGCATTGAACGTTTCTACCTGCCGGAAGGCGAGGGAATGGCGATCCAGGACGATATGCGGGTGCGGCCGTTCGGCGTCCGCGTCGCAATCGCAGCCGATGGCGCCGCGCAGATCAAGGCGCTGATGGACGGCGACAAGACGCTGTTCGAGGAACCACTCTATTAGAATTGGCCCGGATTAGAATTGGGAAAGCGTGGCCGCTCGGACAGCATCAAACATGACAATTATCCTGACGACACGAGAAGACATAAATCTCAGCTCCGTTTTCCGCGTCGCCTGGAAGAAAGACACGGTGCAAATCAGTGGCAAGGCCTTGCAGCGCATCGCAGAGTGTCGCGCGTCGTTCCTGCGTCTTATTGAAACCGACCCTGTACCGATCATCTATGGCGTAACCACCGCCATGGGAGAACTGGCGAGCAGGCGGCTCGAACTTGGCGAGCGGGGTCGCCATGCGCGCATCAAGGCGTTCGCAGCCGCCACATCATTCGGCGAGCCTTTGCCAGATCGCGTGGTGAGGGCGATCGTGCTCGCCCGTCTGACGAATTTCCTCGAAGGAAATGCCGCGACTACACCGCGTATGGCGCTCGCCGTCGCCGCGATGCTGGACGGCGGACCCATGCCCATGGTGCCATCCTCCGGCCAGGGCGGCGCCGGTGAAATCCTCGCTCTTTATCCGCTCTTTGCAGAGCTTTCGACGCGCTTCGACCTGGAAATCAAGGAACGGGGATCCCTGATCAATGGCTCGCCCTGCGCTGCCGCACTCGTGGCCGATGCCGCCTTGGCGGCGCGCCGTCGCGTTCGCCTTGCCGAAAAGGTCTTTGCGCTTTCGATCGAAGCGTTTCGCGCGCCGCTCGAACATTACGATCCGGCGCTCGACGCGCTTTGGGGCGATGAACACGAAGCAGCGGCCCTGCGGGGATTGAGGGAGTTTCTTGCCAGTGCCGGCACCGGGCGCCGCAATTACCAGGCGCCGGTCAGCTATCGCATCGTCCCTCGCATTCTGGGGCACGCGCATCGCGCGCTGGCGTCGGCAGAGCGGGCGGCTACTGTGTCGCTCGCTTCGGTATCGGACAACCCGGTCTACATCCCGCCTGACGACGGGCACCCGCTCGGGCGCTGCATCAGCACGGGCGGCTATCACAATGCCATGGCAACACCCGCCCTGGATGATCTGGCAGCGATATGGGCCGATATCTGCCTCTTATGCGACCGCCACGCCTCGAAGCTTTTGAACGGCAAGGTGTCGCTCCTGCCCGATCTGCTTTTGACGGGGCGGGACTGGAGCGACAGCGACGGTCACGGCAATGTCGGCTATGTGCCGATGGCGATCACGGGTTACCTGGAGCAGGCGAAACTCTTGGCGCAGCGCACCTTCATCCCGGGAACCGAATCGGCCGGCGCCGGCCAGGACGATGTCGCTACCACGGTCTTCCTCGCCTGGACGAAGGAAGCACGCGCCGGCGCTGCCTCGATGCCGCGATGGCGATGCTGGCGGTGATCGCCTCGCAGTTGCTGCACGTAACCGAGCTTGTGGCGCCTCCGGCGCTTCAGTCGTTCGTCGCGGATATCAGAAGCATCGTGCCGCCGGTCGGCGACGATCGCGTGCTGGGACCTGAACTTGCGAATTTGACCGAGTGGTTCACGCGCCAGGTCTTTGAGGAGTAAGCGGCCTGGAGTTTCACGATGCCCAAATGGCGGCTAAGACCAGAACGGGCCGAGGATGAACACGGCCATTAGGGCAACAAAAAGCACAGCGATGATCACGGCGCCCCACATGAAGACCTTTCCGGTGCCGCGTTTCTCTTCCTCGCGAGATAGGTCTTTCGCCATCGCACGGATCCTTTTTGTGAAGTTCCATGACTTAGCAACGTGTTTTGCCGAGGCTGGTTCCCGGCAGTCATCTTGAGCAGGATCAGCTTTCGCAAGGGCCAATTGATGCTCTGCCGAACAGGTCGCACCTGGGAGAACGCGGCGTTTCCAGGCCTTCTGGCGAAAAACTTGGTACGATGAAGGGACACGAACCCTACGCTTTCGGCGCTGGAACCTTAATCCACTTTTCTAGGGGAGCAGTGGTGCGGGTAGAGGGACTCGAACCCCCACGTTCTCACGCCAGAACCTAAATCTGGTGCGTCTACCAATTCCGCCATACCCGCTGGCTTTGTGTCACCGTAACACGTCTATGTCACAAGCTGTGTCATTAGTTCAAGACTTAGATTTTCGAGGTTTTTCGGCCGCCGCGTGCCGTCTATGCGAGTCGCCTGGGCAATTCCCTGTCGGTGGACCGTGGACTTCACGCCGCGCCACGCGTCGGCATCGCCTCGAACTGACGGATCATATTCAGGGTTTCTTGCAAAGCTGTCGGCCAAGATGAGCATCAGATGATGCCATCGGCGGCCACCGCGCGGATCTTCCGTCCAAAGTAGGCGACGGCGGCGCGAACGAACTCATCGGCGGTCGGTCTTTCTGCCTGGGAATGTATTCACAATTATTTCAAATTGAGTCGGAATTTTTTGCTACCCGTAAGTCACGATCGTAAACAAATTCCGGGTTAGCAAATTCAAAAACTCTCTGAGTTCGTTGTCGCCAAAGTAGCAGGCTTTGAAACTGCTGCAGGGGTAACTACCAAAGGAGAGTGTCATGGCAAATGTCGTTAAGCGTTTCGCCACAGCTTTGGCCGGTGGTGCACTTATTTTATCTCTGTCTTTACCCTCCAGCGCAGGCGGCATTAGCGTCGGCGCCGGCGCATCGGTTGGCGGCAGTGGCGGCGTGAACGCCGGTCTTGGCGCCTCGATCGGCGGCAGTGGCGGCATCAATGCGGGAGCCGGAGCCTCGATCGGCGGAAGCAACGGGGTGAATGCAGGAACCGGTACATCGATCGGCGGTAGCGACGGGGTGAATGCCGGTGCCGGTGCAGCGATAGGCGGCAAGAAACGCATTACCGCGGGTGTCGGCGTTTCGATCGGCGGTAGCGGCGGGGTGAATGCCGGCGCCGGTGCAGCGATAGGCGGCGAGAAACGCATTACCGCGGGTGTCGGCGCTTCGATCGGCGGCCGAAGCGGGGTGAATGCCGGCGCCGGTGCATCGATTGGCGGCAGCAAGGGCATTACCGATGGTGCCGGCGCCAATATGGTCGGCACCGGGGGTATACCTGCTGGTGCAGGCGGAAGTGTCGGCGACACCAGGGGTATAACTGTCGGCTTTGGTGCCGATGGCGGTGGCACTGGTGGTGTCGCCGCGGGTGCCGGTGCAGGCGTTGCTGCTGCAAGCCTTCCGGGTACACCGGGCACTCCTGGAACGCTGGGAACTCTTGGAACATCCGGGGCGCCGAGCACTTCCAGCGTGCCGAGTGTGGTCTCGCAGTTGTCCAGCAGCCAACTGACTCGCATGAAGAAGCGCTGCGTCGACGTGCTCGGGAGCGGCGGCACGTACGATCGCGACCTACGCGAGCTTTGCTTGCTGATCGCACGCCGCTGAGAGACTGTTGCGCAAACGGGGTGTCGCATCCGCCATGGAGGCTTTGACAACACTCTCCTGGGCTCGCGGCCGGCCCGCCACTCGCAACGTGGCGGGCTTCTCTGCGTCAGGATCGCTGCGCTGGGCCATCATTCTGTCAATGTCGCGGTCAAAATAAGGGCCGTTCGCCGGCGCATGATCCCGAAAATCGAAAATCGATTTTCGGAAAGGATTAGGCGCCAAAATCAGGTGCTACAGCGTCCTTTGCGCGTCCAAGAGGACGCGCGGCGCTGTAGACGCGAAGATGGTTGAAAATTAGCCGCGCCTGTGACAAAAGGCGTGTCGAATGTGACGGGATGCGACGATCCGCTTCTGCCGAATGTGATAAGAAGTAGGAAAAACAAAGACTTATTCACATTTTGGAGCGTATTTCTGAAGGATTTGAGCCGCGTTGGGCGGACAGATCGCCAAGTCCCGCACCAAAAGCCATTCCCGGCAAGATAATACCGGCAGGCTGTAAACGGCAGGAGCCGTTTGGCTGCCTCATTGGTGGAAACAAAGGTTCTATGATGCAGGTCACCGAAACGCTCAACTCCGGTCTCAAGCGCGAGATCAAGATCACCGTGCCGGCCGGTGACATGGAAGCCAAGCTGATGGCGCGGCTTTCCGATGCCAGGAACAAGGTCCGTATCAACGGCTTCCGCCCCGGCAAGGTGCCCGTGCAGCACCTGCGCAAGGTCTACGGCAAGTCGTTCATGGCCGAGGTGGTCAACGAGATCCTCAACGATTCGACCCGTTCGATCATTACCGGGCGCGGCGAAAAGGCCGCCATGCAGCCCGAAGTGATCATGACCGAGGACGAGAAGGAGGCCGAGAAGATCCTGGCCGGCGGCGCAGACTTCGAGTTCCGCCTGAACTACGAGATCATTCCGCAGATCGAGATCAAGGATTTCTCCGACATCAAGGTGACGCGTCAGGTGTTCGACGTGCCGGATTCGGAAATCGACGAGCAGGTCCAGCGTGTCGCCGAATCGGCGCGCACCTATGAGCCGAAGGCCGGCAAGGCCGCCGAAGGCGACCGCGTGACGATCGACTATGTCGGCAAGATCGACGGCGAAGCCTTCAGCGGCGGCGCCGGCACGGACCAGCCGCTGGTGCTCGGCTCCAAGGAATTCATTCCCGGCTTCGAGGATCAGCTCATCGGCAGCAAGGCCGGTGACGAGACGCAGGTCACGGTTACGTTCCCGGAAAACTACCAGGCGGCGCATCTGGCCGGCAAGGAAGCGACCTTCGACGTCACCGTCAAGGAAGTGTCCAAGCCCGGTGCGTTGGAAATCAACGACGAAATGGCCAAGAATCTCGGCCTGGAGTCGCTGGAGCGCCTGCGTGAAGTGGTGCGCGGCCAGATCGAGAACCAGTTCGGTTCGATGACGCGCCAGAAGATCAAGCGCCAGCTGCTCGACCAGCTCGATGCCGCCTACTCGTTTGAGGCACCGTCGAAGCTCGTCGAGGCCGAGTTCAACAACATCTGGAACCAGGTCAACCGCGATCTGGAAGCCGCCGGCCGCACCTTCGCCGACGAGGAGACGACGGAAGAAGAGGCGCGCGCCGAATATATGCGGCTTGCCGAGCGCCGCGTGCGTCTCGGCCTGGTTCTCGCCGAAATCGGCGAGAAGGCCGGCGTGACGGTGTCGGACGACGAATTGCAGCGTGGCCTGTTCGAGCAGGTGCGCCGCTATCCGGCCAACCAGCAGCAGGAAGCCTTCGAATTCTACCGCAGCAACCCCGAAGCGCTGAACACGCTGCGCGCGCCGCTATTCGAGGAGAAGGTGGTCGACCATCTGCTCGGACAGATCTCGATCACCGACGTCAAGGTCAGCAAGGAAGAGTTGATGGCCGACGACGAGGACACCGAGACGGCCAAGGCGAAGCCGGCGAAGAAAGCCGCCGCGAAGAAGGCCGACGCCAAGCAGGCCGACGATACGGAAGAGCCCAAGAAAAAGGCCGCGCCGAAGAAGAAAGCCGCCAAAGACGCCGAATAACACGGCATTCTGCGAATTGTGAAAGGCCGCCCACGAGGCGGCCTTTTTCGTTGCCGCCGACGTCGTAAGGCCGCCGCCCTAGTCGCGAGGCAATTGACTGACGAGGATCCGCATCACGGTCACTCGCTTGGGCAGTTCAATGAGAAACTCTTCGTCACGCGGCAGGTGGTGGATCTTATGCGGGTCGCCGCCGGTGAAGCTCGCCATGGCTTCGACGTCTGGCCAGTACGAGATGGTCACGAACTCCGTTTCTTCTTCGCGATCTTCGCGAAACAATTGCAAGCCAAGTGCCTTCTCCTGAAGCGGCGGAATGCCTTCGCGGCGTAGATAGGGCTCGTAGGCGTCTGCCAGATCACGGCGTGTCCTTCCCCGCCAGATCCGGGCAATTGTGGCGTTGTCGGTCATGAAGTGCTCCTCTGTGCGGGCGATTAATGCAGGACCTCGCCGAGAAACCGTCGCACCAGCGGCAGGGCGACCTCGAAATGGGTCTCCAGCAGCCAGTGTCCGGCGTCGTTCAGCAAATGCAGCTCGGCCTCGGGGAGATCGCGCAGATAGGCGCGCGCTGCCGGCTCAGGCATGTATTCGTCCTTCGGTCCCCAAAGGATCATTGCCGGCGGCCGCTGCTCGCGCAGGTATCCCTGGTAACGAGGGAACCAGTCGAGATTAGCCTTGAGCTTCTCCATCAGTCCGACTGAAAGCGCACGGCGCACCGGCGTATCCATCAGCGGCCAATGCAATTTCCACAGATCGGGCGGGACACGTCGAGCGACGTCGTCATCGACTTCGCCGACGAACTCGGCGCGAAAGCCGTCCTCGCTCACCGCCTTTTCGAGCGGCGCGCGGTTCGCTGGTGAGGGATCCCGCCAGAAACGTCGGATCGTTTCGTATTTGGGGCCAAGAGCATCCGCGTAGATGTCGCCATTCTGGATTATGAGGGCCCTGATCCGCGATGGATGCGCTATGGCGTGCCGCAGGCCGATCTGCGAGCCGTAGTCGTGCAGCCACAGCGCGTAGCTGCCGAGCCCCAGCGCGTCGGTGAACCGCTCCAGAAAAGTCGCGTAAGCGTCAAAATCATAACCGAACCGTGCCGGATCGGGAGTTCCACTGTAGCCAAAGCCGGGGAAGTCCGGCGCAACCGTCCGCCACCGATCGGCGAGCGCCGGCATCAGCCGGCGATATTGGAAGGATGAGCAGGGATAACCATGCGGAAGCAGCAACGCCGGCGCGGCTTCAGGGCCTGCCTCTCTGTAAAAGACCGTGTCGCCATCGATCGTGAGGGTGCCGTGGCGCACCTCCAGGACGCTCCCGTCGTTCATGGACGCTTCTCTAATCTTTGATCTTCCAGATGCTTAACCGTAGCTGGTCTAACGCCTTTACCCGGTATGCGTTCCGACCGCGCCCCGACGCCGCTCGAGCCGCCCGTCGCTTCGGGGGCAATCTGGCTGGTCGACTTCTTCTATCTGCCGGCCAGATTCTGTGGTATGTAGATGCCGCAATTCCATGCGGGGGACGCGGATATTCCGCTCTGTTCGTGCAAGGGGCGCATGCCGGCGAAAGTCTGCGCGCGCAGATCGTCCAAGGCAGATTTGGCGATCGGGGAGGAAATGCCATGCGTGCAATCGCGTTTTTCGCTACCGTATCCGTTGCGATCTTAGTTACGAGCCAATCCCAGGCGCAGGACGCCGCCGCGGGTGAGAAGGTCTTCGCCAAATGCAAGGCCTGCCACGTCGTGGACAAGGACACGAACAAGATCGGTCCGTCGTTGAACGGCGTTATCGGCCGGACGGCCGGCACGCATCCGGGGTTCAAGTATTCCAAACCCATGACCGAGGCGGGTGCATCCGGCGTCAAATGGGACGACGCCACGCTGACAGACTACCTTCGCGATCCCAAGGCCAAGATCAAAGGTACGAAGATGGCGTTTGCCGGCCTCAAGAAGGACGAGGACCTTGCCAACGTCATCGCGTACCTGAAGCAATTCTCCAAATGACCCGGTTCTTCAGCCGGCCGATGGGCCGGCCAGATTGCCTGCCCCAATCGGTGGTCCCCTGAAATGTCGGCTCGGGAAAGCGGCCTCAAGGATACCGGTATCCGCATCTCGGAAGCGACAGTCAGCGATTTCTTCGCGCTTCTGAAACCACGCGTCATGGCGCTTGCTGTTTTTACCGCTTTCGTCGGGCTGATGGTGGCGCCTGGGGCGATGAATCCGGTCATCGCCGTGATTGCAATTGGCGCAATTGCGGTTGGAGCGGGAGCGGCCGGGGCACTCAACATGTGGTACGATGCCGATATTGATGCGCTGATGTCGCGCACATCAAAGCGGCCGATCCCGTCAGGCCGGGTCATGCCAGGCGAAGCTCTCGGCTTTGGCCTGGTGCTTTCCGTGCTTTCGGTCATGACGCTCGGCGTGCTGGTGGGGTGGCTTGCCGCATCGCTGCTGGCCTTCACCATCTTCTTCTATGTCGTGATCTACACGATGTGGCTGAAACGCTCGACGCCGCAGAATATTGTCATAGGCGGCGCCGCGGGTGCCCTTCCTCCGATGATCGGATGGGCGGCGGCCACCGGCGCCGTCGGGGCTGAAAGTCTCATCCTGTTTCTGATCATTTTCCTCTGGACGCCGCCGCATTTCTGGGCGCTAGCGCTGTTCAAGATCGGCGACTATGCTGCCGCCGGCATTCCCATGATGCCGAACGTGGCCGGCCAGGCTTCGACCAGAAAACAAATCTTCGTCTATTCACTGATCCTGGCACCAATCGGCGTGCTCCCTTGGGCTTTTGGATTCGCGAGCGGACTGTACGGGCTCGCTTCGGCCGCATTGGGCGCGGGTTTCATCTGGCATGCCCGGAAGCTTCTGATCGACAAAAGGTGGGTTGAAGGGTGGAAGATGAAACGCGCAAAGGCGCTGTTTGCCTATTCGATTTTCTATCTTTTCGCGATCTTTGCCGTGCTGCTTGCCGATACCATTGCAATGCGTATCGTCATGTCAGCCGGAAATTGACCTGCCTCGTGGTTGCATCGAATCCTGATTCTTGGTTGCTTGCCGGGTTGAGACGGCCAATCGGCGATTGCTGAACGAGGTCCGCCCCCGGACCTGCTCAAACCTCACGTTGGCACTGCGCAGAACCCCAGCAACAGCAGAATAACTACGCCAAGGCCAAGCATGAGAACGGTCTTTCCATCCATAACCTTCACCCTTCAACCCGGCTTGGAGAATATCGAAGAAAGGCCATTAGAGCTAGCCGGATCACCGGAGCCGTCCCCTCAGACAAAGGGCGGCGACAAATCCCATGCAAGAGCGTATGTTGACCATGGTGCAGGTCGCGGTTTTGCGTGGCCAGTTACGCTGAACGGCAGCACCGTGGAATCGCGACCTTACCGGACCTGGTCTGGAGGAATGGTCATGGCAAGTTTTCACGTGATTGCAGGCGCCAGCGAGACGCTGGAGCACACCAGAATTCGAAAGATCGGCGTTTCCGACCTTTTCGACGCGCTCAAGCGAGGGGTCGACGATTTTATGGTCAAACCGTCGCATATCGTTTTCCTCTGCCTGATCTATCCGCTTGTCGGCGTCGTGCTCGCTGTCTGGACGTCGGGCAACAATGCGTTGCCGCTGTTGTTTCCGCTGGTGTCAGGTTTTGCGCTGATCGGTCCATTCGCGGCGATCGGGCTGTATGAGATCAGCCGCAGGCGGGAAGCCGGACTCGACGCCTCCTGGGGCCACGCTTTCGAGGTCAGGAATTCTCCGGCGCTGCCGGCCATCGCGGCGGTCGGGATCATGCTGCTTGCGATCTTCATCGCCTGGCTTTTGACCGCGCAGATATTTTACCAGCAGGTGTTCGGCCCGGCCCCGCCGGAATCGCTCTCCAGCTTCATTAGTGAAATATTCGCCACCGGACGCGGCTGGACGCTGATTATCCTGGGCCACGCCATCGGCTTCGTCTTCGCCGCGGTCGTATTGTGCACCACGGTCGTCGCGTTCCCGTTGTTGCTCGACCGCGACGTCGGCGCCTATGAAGCCATCCACACCTCGGTGCGCGTGGTCCTGGCGAACCCGATCGTGATGGCAGTGTGGGGCCTGATCGTCGCCGTCGCCCTGATCATAGGCTCGCTGCCGGTGTTTGCCGGGTTGGCGGTCGTGCTGCCGATCCTCGGTCACGCCACCTGGCACGTCTATCGCAAAGTTGTGGAAGCGCCGGCTTCCACCAAACCGGCGAGCTGAAAAAATCCTGCCTTGCCGCACCGGCGAGCGCGCCGGTACGGCAAGGGCTGAGCCTTCAGTAAGCCGGGTAGCTAAAGCGGGCTTGTTGTGC
Source organism: Mesorhizobium sp. BHscii (assembly GCF_053848065.1). Classification (NCBI taxonomy): domain Bacteria; kingdom Pseudomonadati; phylum Pseudomonadota; class Alphaproteobacteria; order Hyphomicrobiales; family Phyllobacteriaceae; genus Mesorhizobium; species Mesorhizobium sp. BHscii. The sequence goes on from NZ_JBSPKW010000025.1 coordinate 65,532, forward strand.
GTCGCTGGTCAGGTTGCGGAAATCCTTGCCGCTGACATGCACGAGCGTCCTGTGGTCACCGCCCTCGAAATAGATGTCGGCGGCATTGCCTAGGCTTTCATCGAGGATCACCGGCACATCGTAGGCCGCGCCGATCGGCGGGATGGCGCCGGTGTCGCAATCCTCGAAGAGCGAAACCACCTCGTCTTCGGAGGCGAGTCCGATGCGCTGGTCCATGACGTCCTGCAACGTGCCGAGCTCGATCCTGTGCGTGCTGGGCACCACGGCCAGCGCATAGCCACCGTCGTGGTGAACGACCACCGATTTGGCCATTATGCTGCCGGGCACATGCGCCGCTATGGCGGACTGCCTGCTTGTCGAAGTGCGGTGGTGCTCGACGGTGTCGTAAGAAATTCCTTTCTCGTCGATAAAGTCCTTCAGTCTGTTTGCGATCGTCATCTTGAGCCTCCCTCGCTGGAGTTCGCGACGCATGTGGAGACGAGGGCAATCATTTTGCTTCCGTCGTTTCCCTACCAACAAAAATGGGCCAGCTGTCGATTGTTTCAAGGCAACGCAGAGCGGGCCGCAAATGGCATCTCCGGCTCTTGGTGGACATGCTGCCGAAGCCCTGTACCCGGATGCGCGTCAGGGCTCGGCCCCAAAAAACACCGTCCGGGTGAGAAGCGTGTAATCCGATTCGAAGACCATCATTGCCACGAACACCAGCACCAATATCGGCGGCAACATGATCGCATATGTCAGCGCCAGCCGTTCCCAGGCCATGTGCATGAAGACCGCGACGATCAGCCCGGCCTTGAGCATCATGAAGATCAGGATCAGCGACCATCTGAGATAGCCTTGGAGGCCGACATAATCGACCAGATAGGAGCAGGCGCTGAGGATGAACAGCCATGCCCAGACCACCAGATAGAGCTTGATCGGGTGCTCCTGATGAACTTCCGCGGGGGCGGTGCCGATCGCCGTCGGATCATGCGCTTGAGCTCCGTGAAGCGTGTGCTGCGCCAGGCCGTTTGCGGTTACCTCAGCCATATCTGCCTCTCAAAGATGCTGCTTCTCACCAAAGATAGAAGAATGCGAAAATGAATACCCAGACCAGGTCGACGAAATGCCAGTAGAGCCCCATGATCTCGACGTGCTCGTAGTGGCCCTTGCGGCTGGTGAAGAAACCAGGCCGTCCCGTGTCGTAATCGCCGCGCCAGACCTTTCGCGCCACGATGATCAGGAAGATCACCCCGAACGTCACATGGGTGCCGTGAAAGCCGGTGATCATGAAGAAGGATGATCCGAACTGCGCCGCACCCCACGGATTGCCCCAGGGCCGTACCCCTTCGGTGATCAGTTTGGTCCATTCGAAGGCCTGCATCCCGACGAAGGTCGCGCCGAGTGCTGCGGTCAAAAGCATGAGGATCGCAGTCTTGCGGCGGTCGTGGCGATAGCCGAAATTCACCGCCATGGCCATCGTTCCGCTGCTCGAGATCAGCACGAAGGTCATGATGGCGATAAGGATCAGTGGAATATTCGAGCCGCCAATGTGAAGGGCAAAGACCTCGCTCGGATTGGGCCACGGCACTCGGGTAGACATGCGCGCGGTCATGTAGGAGAGCAGGAAGCAGCCGAAGACGAAGGTGTCGCTGAGCAGGAAGATCCACATCATGGCCTTGCCCCAGGACACGTTTTTGAACGCGCGCTGATCCGAAGACCAGTCGGCGGCGACGCCTTGCAAGCCCGCCGGCCGCGGCTGTGCTTGGCCAGTATGCGTCAGTGTCGTGTCTGCCATCCGTCCGGCCCTCCTAGGTCAGCAACTGTCGGCAAATCTCGATGAAAGTCGCGGCCCAGCCGGCCAGAAGCGCGAAAATAGCGAGCCAGACGAAAAGCAGGAAATGCCAGTACATGGCGCACAATTCGACGCTGAGGCGAAGCCGCTCCGGCCGTGCTCCGTTCCAGGCGCCGGCAGTTGTTCTGCTCAGACCCACCAGCCCTCCCAGGATGTGCAGGCCATGCATCCCGGTTATCAGGTAGAAAAAACTGTTGGCCGGATTGGCGGTCAGCAAGTAGCCGTCGGCGGTCAGTTCCCGCCATGCCACAAGCTGTCCGATCAGGAAGGCAAGCGCGGTGAGCCCGGCCGTGACCAGGCCGAGCCTGACCGTGTCGATTTGGCCCCGGCGCGCAGCGACCGAGGCGCATTGCAGCGCGATGCTGCTCAGGACCAGCACGCCGGTGTTGAACCAGAGCACGCGCGGCAGCGGCAGCGCCTGCCAGTCCGACAGCGCCATGCGCATGAAATAGGCGCTGGTGAAGAGTGCAAACAGGCAGCCGACGACGGCGAGGAAGACGCCGAGGCCGATCTTGGCGGTCGGCAACGCTGATCCTTCCCGGCCGATGACATCACCGATCATACCTTGCTCGAGCCATGGCTTGGCCATCAGCCGCTGGTGGGAAAGCCACCATCCGGCAAAGCCGGCGATCACGAGGAGGAAGACCAGAATGACGCTCATGCCGGCTCCCTGGAGGATCCGAAGGAGCCCGGCATATTTTGCGGGATAAAATCCTCCTTGGCGCCCGGCACGCTGTAGTCATAGGCCCAGCGATAGACGATCGGCAGTTCCTTGCCGAAATTGCCATGGGCGGGCGGTGTTTCGGGCGTCTGCCATTCGAGTGTCGTGGCGCGCCACGGATTGCCGCCGGCCTCCCGGCCGTGGCGGATGCTCCAGATCAGATTGAACAGGAACACGACCTGGGCAAAGCCGACGAGGAACGCCATGATGCTGATGAACGCGTTCAGATCGTGGGCCGACTCGGTCATCACCGCCGTGTTGGCCAGTTCGTGGTAGCGGCGCGGCACGCCCATCAGGCCGATGTAGTGCATGGGAAAGAAAATCAGATAGGCACCGAGGAAGGTGACCCAGAAATGGAACTGGCCCATGGCCTCGTTCAGCATCCGGCCAGTGACCTTCGGGTACCAGTGATAGATCGCCCCGAAGATCACCAGGATCGGGGCAACGCCCATGACCATGTGAAAATGGGCAACGACGAACATCGTGTCCGATAGCGGAACGTCGACGACGACGTTGCCGAGAAACAGTCCGGTCAGCCCGCCATTGACGAAGGTGACGATGAAGGCCAGGGCAAAAAGCATCGGCACGGTGAGGTGGATGTCGCCGCGCCACAGCGTCAGCACCCAATTGTAGACCTTGATCGCGGTCGGGACGGCAATGATCAATGTCGTGGTGGCGAAGAAGAAGCCGAAATAGGGATGCATGCCGCTGACATACATATGGTGCGCCCAGACCACGAAACTCAGCGCGCCGATGCCGACGATGGCCCAGACCATCATCCGGTAGCCGAAGATGTTCTTGCGCGCATGGGTGCTGATCAGGTCGGATACGATGCCGAAGGCCGGAAGCGCCACGATGTAGACCTCGGGGTGGCCGAAGAACCAGAACAGATGCTGGAACAGGATCGGGCTGCCGCCGCCGTGCTGCAATTGTTCACCCATCTCGACGATCGCCGGCATGAAGAAGCTGGTGCCGAGCGCACGGTCGAACAGCATCATCACGCAGGCGACAAACAGCGCCGGGAAGGCGAGCAGCGCCATGACGGTCGCGGTGAAGATACCCCAGACGGTCAGCGGCAGGCGCATCAGCGTCATGCCGCGTGTGCGGGCCTGCAGCACCGTCACCACGTAGTTCAAGCCGCCCATCGTGAAGCCGATGATGAACAGGATCAGCGAGACGAGCATCAGGATGATGCCCCAGTCCTGGCCGCCTGGTGTGCCGGTCATGATCGCCTGCGGCGGGTAGAGCGTCCAACCGGCACCTGTCGGTCCGCCGGGCGCAAAGAAGCTCGACACCAAAACGAGTACGGCAAGCAGGTAAATCCAGAAGCTCAGCATGTTGACATAGGGAAAGACCATGTCGCGTGCGCCGACCATCAGTGGGATCAGGTAGTTGCCGAAGCCACCCAGGAAGAGTGCTGTGAGCAGGTAGATCACCATGATCATGCCGTGCATGGTGATGAACTGGTAGTAGGCTTCCGGGGTGATGAAGTCGAACGTGCCGGGGAAGCCGAGCTGCAGCCGCATCATCCAGGACAGCACCAGCGCCACCATGCCGATTGCCGTGGCCGTCGCCGAATACTGAATGGCGATGACCTTGGCGTCCTGCGAGAAGACGTATTTGGTCCACCAGCTGTGCGGATGGTAGAGTTCCATCTCCGCGACTTCGGCCGGCGGTACCGCATCTGCAGGTGTGATATCGACCATAAGAACACTCCGTGCCCTTTTCGGCAGACTCGACAGTTTCGAGCCCTGCCGCAATTTTCAACCCACGTCGCCGTCTTTCCCGGCGTCTAGTCTGCCGAGCCCACCTGCTGGGGGGCCGACAATTGCGCGAAAGTCTGCTGTTCGCCGAGCCACGCCAGATAATCTTCCTGCGTGTCGACCATGACCACGCCATTCATCAACGGGTGCCCCTGGCCGCAAAGTTCGGCGCACAGGACCTGGAAGGTTCCGGTCTTGGTCGGGGTGAACCAGAAATAGGTGACCGAGCCCGGGATCATGTCCATCTTGGCGCGGAATTCAGGGACATAGAAATCATGCAGCACGTCGATCGAGCGGAGCAGCATCTTGACCGGCTTGCCGACCGGCAAATGCAGATCGGCGGCTTCGACGACGACATCGTCCTGGCCGTTGGCATCACTGGCGTTCACGCCCAGGGGATTTTCAGGGCTGACGTTGCGGGTGTCGGATGTGCCGAGCTTGCCGTCCTTGCCGGGCAGGCGGAAACTCCATTGCCATTGCTGGCCGACGACTTCGACCACTGTTGCGTCGCTTGGGACGCTGACGAACTGGTTCCAGACGAACAGGCCGGGAACGAGCATGGCCGTGACCCCGATTGCGGTGACGATCGTCAGCCACCATTCGAGCCGCTTGTTCTCGGGTTCGTATGCCGCCTGGTTCCCTTCCCGATGACGGAAGCGGAAGACGCAATAGGCCATGAATAGGACGACGGCGGCGAAGACGACGCCGGTGATCCAGAAGGTGATGATGATGGTGTTGTCGATATAGTCCCAGTTAGAGGCAATCGGCGTCCACCACCATGGGCTCAGGAAGTGAAACAACACTGAGCCCACAACTACCAAAACGAGTACAAGCGCGATGGCCATATCCCGTTTCCTCCCGGCATTCCAAGGGCGCGAAGCCGCCCCGGGAAATGCCAAATGCATCATAGCTCGATTTCCCGTCGAAATTCTAGTGCGGTCTTCCGGTCAGCCGAAAACGCAATGGCGATGATGCGGAAGAACCCAAGAAGAAGAAGGCTGCAGCGAAGAAAAAGCTGCCAAAGGCGCCGAACAACACGGCATTGCGCCGAATTATGAAAGACCGCCCTCAAGGCATCCTTTTTCATAGTCGCCTTAAAGCGACGTGCGTCCACTTGGACGCAGAAACTCTGAACGAATTTTCACTATCTACGAATCGTGCGTCCGAGAATCGATCCCGATTCTCGGACCGATGCGATAAGCGACAGATTCGCGCCCAAGCAGCGGTTGGCGGCTGGCGATACGATGTTTTGATCATTATCTGCGCCGAGTTGCAAAGTGCAGGGTCGTTGGAGGGATCGTTGAAATTATTCGTCGGCATCGGAGGCGCGGTCGCCACGGCGTTCCTCTTCGCCTCGGTCTGCGGTATCGCCCAGGCCGACAGCGTCCTTGACAATTGGCAGTTCGACACCGGCAGCGATGGCCTGGTCACTGCCTCGCTCCATGCGACCAACAAGCTCATCACGGGCGGCGGCACCTTAAGCTACAGCCCGATCCTGACCATTGCCTGTCGGGCGAATGGCGAACCGCGCTGGAGCGAATGGCTGCAGTTGAACGATGCCGTCTCCGCCAGCCGGACCATCACCGTGTCGGTGACCGTCGACAAGGCCAGCAAGGTCAACGAAAGCTGGTCGGTCGGCGCGCGGGGGAGGAGGCTGGTTCGGGATGGTGCCGACGGGATCAGGCGATTGGTTTCCGCAGACCGGCTCCAACTGTCCTGGCGGTTCGGGCTGCTGTCGGGGCGAGGCGAGGCCGATTTCGACCTTGCCGGATTCAGCGAGGCGGTCGGCCAGATCGCCGGCACCTGCAACACCGAGTTGCCGTGATCGGATCAGCAACGCTCGCCTCAACCCACTAAGAAATCCAGTGAGTTATTCCGGCGCAAACGTCTCGAACGCACCCGCGCAGCCAGCGGTGCGCCGGATCGGCATCGAGCCGCGGGTGCCACAAAAGTGAAACCGTGATTTCCGGCAGGGGAACCGGCAGAGGGAAACAGTACATTCCGTCGCGCAGGTTCCCCGTATATCGTTCGGGAACGCTGGCGATCAGGTCCGAGGCGCGCGCCAGAGCCAGAGCTTCCGAAAAACCGCCGACGACCGTCACGATCTCTCGTTTCAACCCTAGCGGCTCAAGCGCGTGGTCGATCGGTCCCCTGTCGAGCCCGCGACGGGAGAGGAGGATGTGCCGGCCGGCCGCATAACGGGCAGGGGTGATCGTCAACTCGCATAAGGGATGCCCCATCCGCACGACGCCGACGACCCGATCACGGAACAGCGCTTGCGCGCGCACCTCCGGTCCTGTGGCCTTTCCGACGACGCCGGTTTCCAGGTCTACACTGCCGTCGCGCAGGGGCGTGCTGTCCTTGTCCGGCTTCAGTACAAAACGCAGCCGCACGCCCGGTGCTTGTTCGCCGACGCGCGCAATGAGATCAGGTCCGAAATTCTCAACAAAGCCGTCCTGGTTTCTGAGCGTGAAGGTCCGCACAAGCCGTTTCAGGTCGAGCGTCTCAACAGGACGCAGAACGGCTTCGGCGTCCTCCACAAGCTGACCGACGCGCTCGCGGAGCTCGAGGGCCCGGGGTGTTGGAACAAGGCTGCGTCCGGCCCTGACCAACAGCGGATCGCCGATCGTCTCACGCAATCGCGCCAGCGCCCGGCTCATCGCCGACGGGCTAAGCCGCAGCCTCTTGGCGGCGCGTGCCACACTGCCTTCCGTCAGCAGCACATCAAGGGTGACAAGCAGATTGAGATCGGGATGCGGCATAGATGGATCGTAGCATGGTTGGCACGATCTGACATAGCGTCAAACGCAATGATCAAGTGCAAATGATGCGTCTTCCGCCATGTCAGGCAAAGGACTACGTGTCTGCCAGCTCCGTTTCCGGAGCCGCCAGAAAACGGAGTTCATATTGAAGCCAATCGATGCAGGACGGGCAGTCACCGGAAATGTGGAACCAGCACCTTCGGTTCGGTGGGCGCTTGCCGGCCTTTCGCTGTCAATGTTGCTGTCCTCGCTCGGCATCAGCATCGCCAATGTTGCCTTGCCGACCTTGGCGCAGGCGTTCGACGCCTCGTTCCAGGAAGTCCAGTGGATCGTGCTGGCTTATCTCCTCGCCGTGACCACCCTGATCGTCAGCGTTGGACGGCTCGGTGACCTCATTGGTCGCCGGCGGCTGTTGCTGGCCGGACTGTTCCTGTTCACGACGGCTTCGGTCCTATGTGGTGTCGCGCCGACGCTCTGGCTGCTGATCGCCGCGCGGGCGGCGCAGGGCTTGGGGGCGGCCATCATGATGGCCCTCACCATGGCTTTCGTCGGTGATACGGTTCCGAAGGCAAGGACCGGCAGCGCTATGGGGCTGCTCGGAACGATGTCGGCGATCGGCACCGCTCTCGGTCCGTCCCTCGGGGGCCTTCTGATTGCCGGATCCGGCTGGCAGGCGATCTTCCTTTTCAACGTGCCATTGGGTTTGCTGGCCCTTGTTCTCGCCTATCGCTACCTGCCGGCTGATCGCCGGGGGTCGAAGACGGATCGGGCCGGCTTCGACGTTGTGGGCACGCTGCTGCTTGCCTTGGCGCTTGGCGCCTATGCGCTCGCGATGACGTTCGGGCGTGGCAGTTTTGGTCCGCTCAACATGGCTCTGTTGGTGGCAGCCGTTTTCGGAGCCGGCTTCTTTGTGCTTGTGGAGGCGAGGGTGACATCACCTTTGATCCGATTGGCCGCATTCCGCAATGCGACGCTGAGTACGAGCCTCGCCACGAGCGCACTCGTCGCGACGGTGATGATGGCGACACTGGTGGTCGGGCCGTTCTATCTGTCTCGTGCGCTCGGGCTCGACGCGGCTCTTGTTGGCGTCGTCATGTCGGTCGGTCCGCTTGTCGCCGCGCTGACCGGCGTGCCAGCTGGTTGCATAGCGGACCGTTTTGGCGCTGGGCGCATGACCATCATTGGGCTCATCGCGATAGCGGCCGGTTGCCTCATTCTATCCATGATGCCGACAATATCAGGCATCCCTGGCTACATCGCTCCGATCGCAATCGTCACATCAGGCTATGCGCTGTTCCAAACGGCCAACAACACCGCCGTCATGTCGGATATCCGCCCGGACCAGCGGGGCGTCATTTCCGGCTTGCTCAATTTGTCGCGCAATCTCGGGCTCATCACCGGTGCATCCGCCATGGGCGCCGTGTTCGCATTCGCCTCAGTGACGATCGACATCGCAACGGCGCGCCCCGAGGCCGTTGCCGCCGGCATGCGGATCACGTTCGCAGTCGCGGCGGTTCTGATTGTCGTCGCGCTCGCGATGGCGGTTGGTAGCCGTGCTCTCGCGGCGCGCCCCTCTCTGCCTGGAGATATTTCTTGACACGAGACCGTCCGCTTTCGACAAGAAGCCGATGCATGCTCAGATCGGGCGTCAAATCAGCAGCAGGCCCTTCATGCTGGCATGACCCTTCTTGCCGATGATGATGTGATCGTGGACGGCGATGCCGAGCGGTTTGGCCGTCTCGATGACCAGCTTGGTCATCTCGATGTCGGCGCGCGACGGCGTCGGATCCCCTGACGGATGATTATGCGCCAAGATGATCGCCGTGGCGGAGAGTTCGAGCGCGCGTTTGACCACTTCGCGCGGATAGACCGGCGTGTGGTCGACGGTGCCGACCTGCTGCACCTCGTCGGCGATCAGCGCGTTCTTCTTGTCGAGAAACAGGATACGGAACTGCTCGCGCTCCTCGAAGGCCATTACCGACCGGCAGTATCCGAGAACCTGCGTCCAGGACGACAAGACCTCGCGGCCTTTGATCTCGCTACGTGCCGCGCGTTGGGCGGCCGCGGCAACGATCTTCAGATCGAGCGCCACTGCCGGGCCGATACCCCTGACCTCTTCAAGTCGCGCGACAGGCGCGCCAAGCACCTCGGCAAGCGTGCCGAAACGCGCCAGCAGCGCCTTGGCGACGGGCTTGGTGTCGGAGCGGGGGATCAGGCGGAAGAGCAAGAGCTCCAGCAATTCGTAGTCGGGGAGGGCGTCGGAACCCGCGGCCGCGAACCGTTGGCGCAAACGGTCGCGATGACCGAGATAATGCGGCTTTTCGACCGACTTGGCTTTCGCGAGCGATTTTATCGGTCTTTCGGGAAAGAAGATGCGTGCGTCTTCGTCGCTGGTTTTCCCCATAGGCCGCCCATATCCAGCATTTGCCGGGCAGATGCCCGCGACTTGTCGAAACACTATACCGGCAGGACACTATGCCGGCAGGCCCGGGCGGTCGAGGTTTTTTGGCGACAGCGTGAAAATCTCGCACCCGGTCTCGGTGACGCCGATCGTGTGCTCGTACTGCGCCGACAGCGAGCGGTCGCGTGTCACCGCCGTCCAGCCATCCGACAGCACTTTTACGTGCGGCCGGCCTAGATTGATCATCGGTTCGACGGTGAAGATCATGCCCGGCCGCATCTCGACGCCCTCGCTGGCGCTGCCATAGTGCAGGATGTTCGGCGCGTCGTGAAAGAGCTGGCCGACGCCGTGGCCGCAGAAATCGCGCACCACCGAGCAGCGCTCGCCTTCGGCATAGGTCTGGATGGCGGCGCCGATGGCGCCGGTGCGGGCGCCGGGCCTGATCGCCGCGATGCCGCGCATCAGGCATTCATGCGTGACCTCGAGCAGGCGCTCGGCGGCGCGCTTGATCGTGCCCACCGGATACATGCGCGAGGAGTCGCCGTGCCAGCCATGGAGGATGTAGGTGACGTCGATGTTGACGATGTCGCCGTCCTTCAACGGCTTGTTGTCGGGAATGCCATGGCAGACGACGTGGTTGATCGAGGTGCAGGATGACTTCGTGTAGCCGCGATAGTTGAGCGTCGCCGGCAATGCGCCGTGATCCATGCCGAATTCGAAGACGAAGCGGTCGATGGTTTCAGTGGTAACGCCCGGCGCGACGATCGACACCAGTTCGTCGAGGCAGCGTGCGGTGAGGTCGCAGGCTTTGCGCATGCCGTCAAAGCCCTCTTCGCCGTAAAGGCGGATCTGGCCGGTGTTTCTGAGTGGTGCCGTGGCGGCGTCGAGATAGGTGACCATTGTGTCCGTCTTGCCGGAAGAAAGGGCTTCTGATGAGCCCGCGCGAAAAGTCTCTCAGATTTGGCACCGGACGGCGCCAGGTTCAAGGACGAACTGCCGGCGATGGGCTCAAGCCGGCGATATTCATGTCTTGCGGCTTCATCCTGTGCCTGTCCAGCCCGTGCCGGGGTGTTCGTCCGCACTGACGACATATTTCTGAGCAACAAGTGGGGAACGGGCTCTGGAGAGACACGAATGGACAGATTGCAATTCGAGGTGCCGGTGCGCATCACGACAGCGCCTGGCCTGCCGGTCGAGGAAATCTACAGCGTCGAACAGGCGCTTGATTTCCTGCAAGGCTGGCCGGTTCGCCGGCAGGGCCCGGTCTATCAGGCCGCGTTCAATGCCTGCTTTGGCGCCACGGTCGACCTGGTCGAGACCGAGGATGCTTGCCGGGCGTTCATGGCGTTCTGCCGGGTAAGCCGCCTCCTGGCCAGGGACATGCTGGTTCCGCGCAAGCGCGGAGGCGAGGCAAGGGGGCTGAGGGCTTAGCGGCCGAGCCGGGCAGTCCCAGCGAACTGCTTAATGCATCCCACACTTCCATGCGTTCGACGAGCGGCAAATCTGCCCCCAGAGCGGCATGCCTTCGGTGATGCTGTGCCAGCCAGTCACGAATCGGCTATGGCTCCGGCATGCAGGAAACGTCTCTTTACATCCCGGTGAAGCGGTTTCTTGAGAGCCTTGAATTCACCGTTAAAGGCGAAGTTGGTGGTTGCGACGTCGTGGGACTGCGTGACGGCGAGCCGCCCGTGGTCGTCATCTGCGAATTGAAATTGCAGTTCAACCTCGAACTCATACTTCAAGGTGTCGATCGTGCTGCGTCATGCGATGAGGTCTGGCTGGCGGCGCGGATGTCGGCCCGCGGCAAAGGCCGCGAGCATGACCGTCGGTTCCGCGCACTCTGCCGGCGGCTCGGGTTCGGGCTTCTGGGGGTTGGTTCCGCCGGCAACGTCGAATTGCTGCTCAGCCCGGCCGCTTTGCCGCCCCGGCGAGACCCGAGACGAAGATCGCGCCTGGTGGACGAGCATCGTCGCCGGCGCGGCGACCCTGTAGTCGGCGGCGGCTCGCGTACGCCGATAATGACCGCTTACCGGCAGGATGCGCTGGCCTGCGCCGCTGCGATGGTCGACGGCCCGAAGCGCCCGCGCGACTTGAAAGCCATTTCACCACGCGCCGCCAAGATCCTGCTTCACAATGTCTATGGCTGGTTCGCCAGGGCCGAGCGCGGCGTCTATGCCCTTACAGAGGCAGGCTATGCAGCCTTGCAGCGCTGGCCGCAGCGCGCGGTTTGAACGACGAGATCCGGCTTGCAGAACGCCGTCCCGTTCCGAAAAAATCTCAAAAATTCTATCAAGGGGCGCAGGTATGTGATTTGTAGCTAATATACCTGTCGAGTAGGCAGGCACCGCGGGGCGCAAAAAAAAGGAATATAAATGGCTACTCTGCACTATACATCGGGTGGATCCGCTGCCGAAGTTGCGACCGCCGGCTTCAATCTGGCTGACGTTCAATACGCTAGCCAGCTTGACGAATTGCCGGAGGGCACGAAGGCCCTGGTTTATCTTGGCGAGGCCGATGGAGTGACCTCATCGTTCATCGAGAAAGTCACTCCTTTCCTTGGCAATCCGAATGTGTTTGGATTCTATCTTACTGACGAGCCGGATCCCACCGGCAGGTGGGGCACCTACGCGACCGCTGAAGACCTGAAGGCGGAATCCGACTGGATCCATGAGCATTTTCCAGGCGCCAAGACCTTCATCACCATGATGAAC
>NZ_JBSPKW010000026.1:0-70866 GCF_053848065.1 Mesorhizobium sp. BHscii
CCGGCCTTTGACTATACCTATAAGTGGGGAACACAGAACGGCGACACCGCGCTTGAAAGCTCCCCGGAACTGCAGGCTGTTTTCCGGGAACACAATCTCAGCACCGCTGGGACCGCCGCTTCAGACGCCACCGATGACAGCTCTACCGCGACTGTCCCTGCCGACGTCACCATCAGCGACGACAGCTCTACTGCGGCCGCCGCTTTCGACACCACCATCAGCGACGACAGCGCTACTGCGACCGCCGCTTCTGACACAACCATCAGCGACGACAGCTCTACTGCGGCCGCCGCTTCCGAGACCGCCGCCAGCGATGGCAGTTCCACTGAGACCGCCGCTTCCCGCCCCACGACCAGCAATGGCGGTGTTCATGCTGTCCATGGTGCCGATGCGACCCATGCAGCCGCCGGCACCGACAGGGCGGCAAACCATGACGGCAACGACACCTCCCATGTCGACAATGGCGGCGAAAAGGCAGGCAGCAGTGTCGACCGGGTGTTGGCCGCCCTTTCTGGCGGCTCGGAGTCGCTCGCCGGTTCACACGACAAGACGGCCGGCAACGGGTTCGCCCACACCGTCGATAATGAAAATGTCGGCGCCAATGCTAGCAAGGGCGGCGCCGCCGAGATCATGTCCGGCCGCGGAGGCCACGACGCCTTCGACTTCAGCTGGCTCCAGGAAAAGCTGCAGGACAAGCCTCACTTCGACCAGGCCTTCTTGGACGGGCTCAAGTCGGGAGGGGAGTCATCCGACGCTCTGTCTACGGCTGCGCATGATCGTTCCGACCAGGTCAGCTACGACAGTTCAACCGGGTCGCTCTCTTTGGACAGCGACGGGACGGGAGATGCATCTCAAACGCAGCTCGCCAGCCATTTTCCATGGCAGCATCATTCGCTGTGACCTGAAGGAGCTACGGGCGGGAAACTAGATCAGGCCCGGCCTTTGTTCACCTCGAAGAACATGGGCCGGGTCGTTCCCGTGCCGGTCATCAAACGTCTTTCCAGAAATTCCGCGGCGAGATACAGGTCATACAGGCGTCGCGGGATTGCCTCCGCAGTTCGGCAAAATCCGAACGGGCCTTCTCATCGAGGACGATGGCTTCGCCGTTGATGAGGCCTCGCCCGGTGAAGACGCGCGCGCCGCCAGCGATGAGCTGTGCGTGGCGGCAAGAAAGCAGGCCTGATCTACACGCCCCACACTGCGCCGAACGCCTATGGCAAGGCCAAGGACGAACTATGAGAGACGCGCGAGAGCATCAGCGCGACCGGCGGAAACGCGCGCGCTGGTGAGGCTTTACGCCCCGCTCTTGGCTGCGCAGCTGCGCTTGCGCCGTCATATCAGATAAGCCTAATGTAAATCATGACCTGGCCATTGAGCGGGCGCGGCGGCGCACTCGGATTGGGCCCACTATTCATCCGGTGGATATATCGATCACGCAAAGGGAGGACGAGATGAGAGTGGCTAAGTTATTTGCATTTGCTGCTGTGCTGTTTCTTTCGTCTGCGTTGTCTGCGGCCGCCCAGTCGGCTCGCGAGGACATCGAAGCTGCGCTGACGAAATTCACGGACGCCTTCAACAGCGGAAACGCGGTGGAGGTCGGTCAAATGTATACCGAGGATGCCGCCGTGCTGCCGCCCGACGGCAAGCGCGTCGATGGTCGCAAGGGCGTGGAAGAATTCTGGCAGGGCGCGATCAAAAGCGGGATGAAGAATCTCACCCTAAAGGCCCTGGAGGTGGAAGAGAGCGCAAACCTCGCCTACGAAGTTGGCGCATTTACGCTCGATGTGCCGAGCAAAGACGGCGCCCTCTCCACCGTTGCGGGCAAGTACATCGTCGTCTGGAAGAAGGGCGACGACGGGACATGGCGCCTGCATCGGGACATCTGGAATTTAGGTGCGGCCCAATAGGGATTTGATATCCAGGTCCTCATCGACCGCCTTGGCGACGAGTACGGCTGCATGCACTGGGATCTGATGCTCTATTGCCATGCCAGTTGAAATCTCTGGTACGCCCAAGGGGAATCGAACCCCTGTTACCGCCGTGAAAGGGCGGTGTCCTGACCGCTAGACGATGGGCGCGCTCAGATGTGAGCGCTTATAGTTGCCTTGCACCAAACCGGCAACCCGTCTGCCGCCGCCTGCGACAACTTTTTTCATTGGCCGCAAAACCGCGCATTTTCGGCGATTTAGCCCGGTTCGACCGTGCCGTCGTGAGGCGGCACATTGCGAACGTTGCGTAATGAGAGAGAGAGCCAGCCGTTACCGCCGCCGGCGGCAGCGCCAGTTCCAGTCGCGCTCGGGACCGACGTCGATGTGAACAGATTCGGTATGGCAGTAGGTGCCGACGCCGCCGCGCCCGGGCATGCTGCGGATGTAGCTTGCCAGTTGCGCTTTCGCGACGCCTGGAACCTGGATGTCGGCAGCGGCGCAATACATGTGCAGCGAATTCTTGGCGCCGTTGGCGCGGCGGTTGCGGGCCGGGTCACGATAGCCGGAGGTGACGATCATCTTCTTGCCGTAGTGGCCCTCGATCGTCTTCAGCACACGGACCAGCGAAGGTTTTAGGCAGGCAACGTCGACATTCTCGGTCTGCTTCAAAAGACCGTTGGGCGCCAGCCGGGCAAGCCCGGCAGCGGATGCCACCTGATAGGCGCCGCCTTCATCCTCGTTCAGATCGACGTCGCTGTCGTCGTCGAGGCCGGATTTGCGCTTGATCTCGAAGAGTGCGGTCTTGCGTACGCCAGGCAGCGCGTCATCGGTGAAATGGCTGGTATCGCCGATCGAAGCCAGTTGCACCGGCTTTTCAGCCGATTTGGCCGAGGCCAACGTGATGGTCGGCTTTGCGGCCGCCTTGGGCTGCGCCGCCGTCGATTGCTCGCCCGACCTGTTGCTGGTCTGCGGGGCAGGCGCCGCCGAGGCCGGCGTGGCGCTGAACAAAGAGGCGAGGAACCCCTTCTTCTTCGGCGCATAAGCTTGCGGCTGCGGCTCCCCGGCGGTCACATAAACCGGGTTGTTCATCGCCGGCGCGGCGGCCTCGGCCTTGGACTTCGGCGCGGTCGTGCCTGCATCGACAGTTACAGTCTTCTGCGTAGCAGAGCCGGCCTGTTCAACCGTCTGCGCGGACTGTTGCTGGGGCTGCGGCGTCTGGCCCGCAGCAGCGTCTGCGCGAGCAGGAGCCGTGACGGGGAGGCCGGCATCGGACTTGGCGCCTCCCTGAGGGGCTCCCCCCTGGGTTCCCGGCTTGCCCATTGGCACATAGCCGACCTGCTCGGGAAGGCTTGCGTCGCCCTCGGCGGTCATCGTCATCTGTGAAGTCGTGATCTGCGATGACGAATCAACGGCGACCTGTTGGGTACCAGAGGCCGTGCTGATATCCGTAGCAGAGGCGTTATAACCGGGCATGCCGACGGACAGGGACGGGTCGCCGGCCGAGGTGCAGGACGCCAGGAGCACGGAGAAAAGCGCGGCCGCAATGGCGCGGCTTTCTCCCTTCGCGAGGCGCGATCCTGCTGATTTCAAAACAAAATTCCCCCTCGATGTCCGGCCGGTACGTCATTGGCGGCGTCGAAACGTCTCGCCGAAATAAATCCTTGTCCCCGAACGAAAACGAGACCTGTGTCAAATCCGCAAGCCCCAGAGTAATTCGACGGCTAAAGAGGAATCGAGACTGCTTGAGGGTTGACGACACCATTTCGCCCTCTTTTACCGGCGCGTCAACTCACCACACATTACAGAAGGTTACACACGCACCTTGACATAGGTGCCTGGCGCGTCGCCCAGAGTTTTCATGTGCTTGCCGGGTTTGCGGGCCGGCACGCGGGTGTTGTCCTTCGCCTCGACCCAGCGTTGCCAGTGCGGCCACCAGGAGCCGGGATGGTTTATGGCCTCGGCGATCCACTGGTCGAAGTCGCCCGCCGGCTTGCCGCCGGTCCAGTAGTGATATTTCTGCGCTGCCGGCGGATTGACGACACCGGCGATGTGGCCGGAGCCGGCCATGACGTAGTCGACTTCGCCGCCGAAATACTTCGAACCGAGGAACACCGAAAGCGCCGGCGCGATGTGATCTTCCTTCGCGGCAAGGTTGTAGACCGGGATGGTGACGTCCTTCAGCGAAACCACGCGGCCCGCCAGCTCCATCATGCCTTGCGAAAGTCTGTTCTCGAGATAGCAGTTGCGCAGATAGAAGGAATGGTTGGCCGCGCCCATGCGGGTCGAATCGGCGTTCCAGTAGAGCAGATCGAAGGGCAGGGGATCCTTGCCGCGCATGTAGTTGTTGACGACATAGGGCCAGATCAGGTCGCCCGAGCGCAGCATGTTGAAGGCGGTCGCCATCTTGGTGCCGTCGAGATAGCCTTTCTCGTTCATCGCCTTTTCGACGGCCGCTACCTGCTCCTCGTCGACGAACACTTTCAGGTCGCCGGCATAGGTGAAATCGACCTGCGTGGTGAAGAAGGTGGCCGATTTGATGCGGTGGTCGCCTTCCTGCGCCATCAGCGCCAGGGCCGCCGCCAGAAGCGTGCCGCCGACGCAATAGCCGACGGCATTGACGTCCTTTTCACCGGTGGCCTTTTCGATCGTGTCCAGGCCGTATTGCAGTCCCTCTCGGATATAGGCCTCCCAGCTCTTGGTGCCGTGCCGCTCGTCCGGGTTGATCCAGGAGATGACGAAGACGGTGTGACCCTGCTCTACCGCCCAGCGGATGAAGGACTTTTGCGGGTTGAGATCGAGAATATAGAATTTGTTGATCCATGGCGGGCAGATCAGTAGCGGCCGCTTGAGTACGGTCTCGGTCGCCGGATCGTACTGCAAGATCTCGGCGACATCGCTGCGGCCCACCACCTTGCCGGGCGTCGTGGCGAGGTTCTTGCCGATCTCGAAGGGCGAATAATCGGCCTGCCGGAGTTTCAGGTCGCCCTTGCCGGCGGCGATGTCCTCGGCCAGCATCTTCATGCCGCGGACCAGGTTTTCGCCATTCGAAGCGACGGTCTCGCGAAACAGCTCCGGGTTGGTCAGGATGAAATTCGACGGCGAGATGGCGTTGGACACCTGCTTGACGTAGAAGCTGGCCTTGTGGCGGGTGTGCTCGTCCAGGCCATCGGCGTGCTCGACCAGCTCGGCCGCCCAGCGCGAGGTGACGAGATAGGCCTGCTTGAGGAAATCGAAGAAGGCGTTGCGGCCCCATTCCGGGTCCTGGAAACGCTTGTCGCCGGGCTCGGGCTTGACCGCGTCTTCGGCATCTTCGCCGCCGGCGCCGAGACGCTGGATGGAGTTGGCCCAGACGGTCATGTAGCCGGAGAACAGCCGCGTCTGCGCCTCCAGGGCACGCTGCGGGTCGGAAAGCCAGTATTCGCTGAGCTTGGAGAAGGTTTTCACCATGTCGACGACCGGCTCGGCGACATGATCGCGTACGTCGCCTTTTTCGCGCGGCTCGGCCCATGCGGAAGCCGCCTTGCCGGCCTGCTCGATCATGCGAGCCATGTTCAAGGCGAAGCGCTCCGGGTCCTTCACCAGATATTGCTCGACGGTCGAAGCCTGGTCATCTTCCGCTTTGCCCGAATCGGGTGTTTTGGACATGGTTCGCGGGGTTCCTCCCGAAGCGTTTTCTTGACATATTATCATGGGACATCGGACAGGGTCCAACGCGCTCTACCTCGGCTGCCAAGGAAACAATATGACGATTAATATTGGCGAAACTGTTTTTTCTGGCACTGGTCGTTTTTGCCGCATGGGCGCGGCGGTCGTTTTGCTGGCGATCGCCGGCTGTTCGAGCACCAACATCGAGGGCGCCACGCCTGTCGCGGCTACCGACGGGCCGAAGAACACCGGCACCTATCCGAACCTGAATATCCCGCCGCAGGTGGCGGCGGAGCAATTCACCGAGGCGGAAAAGAACGCCAAGCTCGCCCAGTTGAAGGCCGACGGGCAGGCGCAGGCCTCAAAGGGCGGAGCGGTCAAGGCTGCGAACCCGGCGGCGCTGAACACACTGGCAAGGAAGCACGGCGCCGACGCGCTGAAGCAGATCGAAGCCAAATGCGATCCTGCCCTCGACCCTACCTGCAAATAGGGTTATATCGCGCGACCGACAACCACCTTCGCCAAAACCCCTTTGACCGTCTGGAATTGACATGGAAGAATTTCACAAGGTCCGCCGGCTTCCGCCCTATGTCTTCGAGCAGGTCAACCGGCTGAAGGCCAGTGCCCGCTCGCGCGGCGCCGACATCATCGACCTTGGCATGGGCAATCCGGATCTGCCGACGCCCAAGGCCATCGTCGACAAATTGTGCGAGGTCGTGCGCGATCCGCGCACGCATCGCTATTCGTCGTCGCGCGGCATTCCGGGCCTGCGCCGCGCCCAGGCCAATTACTATGGCCGCCGTTTTGGGGTGAAACTCGACCCGGACACGCAAGTGGTGGCGACGCTGGGGTCGAAGGAAGGTTTTGCCAATATGGCGCAGGCGATCACCGCCCCCGGCGACGTGATCCTGTGCCCTAACCCGACCTATCCGATCCACGCTTTCGGCTTCATCATGTCGGGCGGCGTGATCCGCTCGTTGCAGGTGGAACCGGACGACGGCTTCATCCCCGCGCTGGAGCGCGGCATCCGCCATTCGATCCCGAAGCCGCTGGCGTTGATCCTCAATTACCCGTCGAACCCGACGGCGCAGGTCGCCTCGCTCGATTTCTACAAGGAGGTGGTGGCCTTCGCCAAGAAGAACGACATCATCATCCTGTCGGACCTTGCCTATTCGGAAATCTATTTCGACGGCAATCCGCCGCCCTCGGTGCTGCAGGTGCCGGGCGCGATTGACGTGGCGGTCGAGTTCACCTCGATGTCGAAGACCTTTTCCATGCCCGGCTGGCGCATGGGTTTTGCCGTCGGCAACGAGCGGCTGATCTCGGCGCTGACCAGGGTCAAGTCCTATCTCGACTACGGTGCCTTCACGCCGATCCAGGTGGCGGCTGCGCACGCGCTCAACGGCGACGGCGCCGATATCGCCGAAGTTCGCGACATCTATCATAAGCGTCGCGACGTCATGGTCGACGCCTTCAGCCGCGCCGGCTGGATTGTCCCGGCGCCGGCGGCGTCGATGTTCGCCTGGGCGCCGATCCCGGAGCCGTTCAAGCATCTCGGTTCGCTCGAGTTCTCCAAGCTTCTGATCGAGCACGCTGACGTGGCGGTGGCGCCGGGTGTCGGCTTCGGCGAGCATGGCGACGACCATGTGCGCATCGCGCTGGTCGAGAACGAGCACCGGATCCGGCAGGCGGCTCGAAACATCAAGCGCTTCCTGGCGTCCAGCGCCAAACAGCCCAACAATGTGGTGCCGCTGGCCGCACATCGTTGAGCGCCTGACACTACATCGACCAAATTCTTGGGGGGCGTCGCCGGACATGGCTGAAGCGTTGCGTGTTGGAATTGCCGGTCTCGGCACCGTCGGCGCGTCGGTGGCGCGCGTGCTGCACGACAAGGCGGCGGAACTGACGCGGCAATGCGGCCGCGAGGTCGTCGTGTCAGCCGTCTCGGCCCGTGATCGCAAACGCGACCGCGGCGTCGATCTCGGCGCGGCCAAGTGGTTCGACGATCCGGTAGGAATGGCGCAGACCGCCGAGATCGACGTGTTCGTCGAGCTGATCGGCGGCGACGAGGGACCGTCGCGATCATCCGTGAAAGCAGCGCTTGAAACCGGCCGCCACGTCGTCACCGCCAACAAGGCGCTGCTCGCCAAGCATGGCGTGGCGCTGGCCGAGATCGCCGAGAAGAAGGGCGTGCTGCTCAATTACGAGGCGGCGGTGGCGGGCGGCATTCCGGTCATCAAGACGATGCGCGAGGCGATGGCCGGCAATTCGGTGACCCGTGTCTTCGGCATCCTCAACGGCACCTGCAACTATATCCTGACCCGCATGGAGGCCGAGGGCCTGTCGTTCGACGCCTGTCTGAAGGATGCGCAGCGGCTGGGCTATGCCGAGGCCGACCCGACCTTCGACATCGAGGGCCACGACACCGCGCATAAGCTGTCGATCCTGACCAGCCTTGCCTTCGGCACGCGGATTGCCGCCAACGACATCTACATGGAAGGGATCTCCAACATCAGCCAGGCCGACATCCGCGCGGCCGGCGATCTCGGCTACCGGATAAAGTTGCTCGGCGTCGCCCAACGCACGGAAAGCGGGATCGAACAGCGCGTGCACCCGACCATGGTGCCGACGGCCTCGGTCATCGCGCAGGTGCACGGCGTCACCAATGCGGTGGCCATCGAAACCGATATTCTTGGCGAACTCCTGCTCTCCGGTCCCGGTGCCGGCGGCAACGCCACCGCATCGGCGGTAGTCGGCGACATTGCCGACATCGCCAAGAGCCGGCCCGGTTTCCAGCACGGTCCGGTCTTCGGCCTGCCGGCGAAGGAATTGCGGCCGTACAAGAAGGCGCAGATGCGCAGCCATGCCGGCGGCTATTTCATCCGGCTGACCGTGCATGACCGCATCGGCGTCTTTGCCGCCATCGCCAAGCGCATGGCCGACAATGACATTTCGCTGGAATCGATCGTGCAGCACGCCTCCGGTCCCGATACCGCACTGCAGAAAACGGTGATCCTGGTCACCCACGAGACGACAGAAGCGGCGGTGCGCAAGGCCGTCGACGGCATCACCAGGGACGACCATCTGACCGACAAGCCTCAAGTCATTCGCATCGAGCGGGCAGAGTAGGAATTCTCTTTCTCAAATCGATTGTTATCGCTGCGTTTTCAAGAAAGACCCGCCCAGGTCTTGCTGTTGTCATGGAGCTTTGACACAACCGGCGCGCCTCTAACGCATCGGCCCGGAAATCGGAATCGATTTTCGGGAAAGCACGATGCGTAGATTCAAAGACTTAGAGCGTCCTTTGCGCGCTCAATGGACGCGCGGCGCTCTAACGGGAGGCAATGTGCCAACGAGGATTGTCCACCGATGAACATTGCCCAGAACATCGTCGCCGGCCTTGACCGGATACTCACCATGGAACTGGTGCGTGTCACCGAACGCGCCGCGGTTGCGGCGGCCAGGTTGCGCGGACGCGGCGACGAAAAGGCCGCCGACCAGGTCGCAGTAGACGCCATGCGCGAGGAGCTCAGCCGCCTCGCCATCAACGGTACGGTGGTGATCGGCGAGGGCGAACGCGACGAGGCGCCGATGCTCTATATCGGCGAAGAGGTCGGCTCCGGCAAAGGCCCGGCGGTCGATATCGCGCTCGATCCGCTCGAAGGCGCGACGATCTGCGCCAAGAACCTGCCCAATGCGCTGGCCGTCATCGCCATTGCGGAAAAGGACAGCCTGCTGTTCGCGCCCGACGTCTATATGGACAAGATCGCCGTCGGCCCGGGCTATGCGGACGGCGTCATCGACATCGATGCCTCGCCGGCCGAAAACATCGCCAGCCTGGCCAGGGCCAAAGGCGTGCCGGTGCCGGAGATCACCGCCTGCATCCTCGACCGGCCGCGCCATGGCGGCCTGATCGAGGCCGTGCGCGCCACGGGCGCTGCGATCCGGCTGATCGGCGATGGTGACGTCGCCGGCGTCATCCACACCACCGATCCGGATGAAACCGGCATCGACATCTATCTCGGCACCGGCGGCGCCCCAGAGGGCGTGCTGGCGGCGGCGGCGTTGCGCTGCACCGGCGGCCAGATCCAGGGAAGGCTGATCCTCGACACGCCGCAAAAGGTGGCGCGCGCGGCGAAGATGGGCATCTCGGACCCGAAGCGGGTTTACCGCACACAAGACATGGCGCGCGGCGACGTGCTGTTCGCCGCAACCGGCGTGACCGACGGCAACATGCTGGCCGGGGTCAAGTTCGGGCGCAATTCCATCACCACGCATACGATCGTGCTGCGCTCGTCGTCGCGCACCGTTCGCGAGATCAAGGCAAGGCACCAGGATCTGGAAAAGTTTTGATTCCCGACTCGGCTAGCCGTCGCATATTGTGAGAAATGACAATCCGCAGATGGCGCGTCGCATGACGGGCGAAAACCGTATCTTCCTCGACGTCAGGCAGTCGGCATCAGGTGTTTCCTGGGAACACCGGCTGACCGAGCGGCAGGACATGACTGCGCTTGCGATAGCGCAAGGCTTTGGCGTGCCGGACATCGTCGCGCGCGTCCTTGCCGGGCGCGGCGTGACCGCCGAGCAGACCGAGCGGTTCCTTGATCCGACCATCCGCGATCTTTTGCCGGACCCGGCTTCGCTGACCGACATGGACAAGGCCGCCGCCCGCATCGCTGATGCGATCGTGACCGGGGAAAGAGTGGCGATCTTCGGCGACTACGACGTCGACGGCGCGGCCTCATCGGCGCTGCTCAAGCGGTTTCTCACGCATTTCTCCGTGCCAGCGGAGATCTATATACCGGACCGCATCTTCGAGGGGTACGGACCCAATCCGGAAGCCATGTGCGAACTTGTCTCGCGTGGCGCGACGCTGATCGTCACCGTCGACTGCGGCACCAACAGCGCTGTCTCGATCGACGCGGCGAAGGCTGCCGGCGCCGATGTCGTGGTGCTCGATCATCACCAGCTCGGCGGTCCGTTGCCGGCGGCGGAAGCGGTCGTCAATCCCAATCGCGAGGACGACCTTTCGGGGCAGGGCCATCTTTGCGCCGCCGGCGTCGTCTTCCTGGCTCTGGTGCAGACGGCGAGGATCCTGCGCGGCCGGTTGCCGGATGCCGCACCACCGGACCTGCTTGGTCTGCTGGACCTGGTGGCCCTAGCGACCGTTTGCGACGTGGTGCCGCTGACCGGCGTCAACCGCGCCTTCGTGGTGAAGGGGTTGCAGATGGCGCGCCAACAGAGGAACGAGGGGTTGGCGGCGTTGGCACGGGTCTCGCGCATCGGCGAGCCGGTCAGCACCTTCCATCTGGCCTATCTGATCGGCCCGCGCATCAATGCCGGGGGGCGCATCGGCGACGCAGCACTCGGCAGCCGCCTGCTCGCCACCGACGATCCCGTCGAAGCCCGCACCATCGCCGAGACGCTGGACCGGCTCAATCAGGAGCGGCAGCAGATGGAATTGGAAATGCTGGCCGCGGCACGAGTGGAGGCCGATGCCGAGCTTGCCGGCGGCAATGGGCCGGCCATCGTCGTGACCGCCAGTTCCAATTGGCATCCGGGCATCGTCGGCCTGCTGGCCTCGCGGCTCAAGGACCATGCGCGCCGGCCCGCCTTTGCCATCGCCTTCAACGCCAATGGCGTCGGCACGGGTTCAGGCCGTTCGGTGTCGGGCTTCGATCTCGGCCGGCTGGTGCGCGAGGCCGCCATTGCCGGGCTGATCGTCAAAGGCGGCGGCCATGGCATGGCGGCCGGCATTACGGTGGAGCGGGCGAAACTTGGCGCGCTCCGCGCCTTCTTCGAGGAACGGGCGGCGGCCGACGTGTTCCGGCTGCAGGGCGAGGAAAGCCTGGCGATCGACGGTGCGCTGGCCGCCGAGGGTGCGACGCTCGGCCTGCTCGATGCGCTGGAGAAAGCCGGCCCGTTCGGCGCCGGGCATGTCGCGCCGGTCTTCGCGCTGCCGCGCCATCGTCTTGCCGATGCGAGGCCGGTCGGCACCAATCACATCCGCGCCGAGTTGCAGTCGGAAAGCGGCGGCCGGATCCAGGCGATCGCCTTTCGCGCCGTCGATACGGCGCTCGGCGAATTCCTGTTCACGAACAGGGACAAACCGGTGCACGTCGCCGGTTCGCTGTCGGGCAACCACTGGAACGGCAACCGCACCGTGCAGTTCCGCATCGTCGATGCCGCACGTGCCTGAGAGCGGTTTTCGCTTCTGCACAAGTCTTCGATGATTTAAGCCAGAACCGTCTGCAGCCGGGCCAGCTCGCCGATCTGGGCCACCGTCACCTGATAGCCGATGCGGATCGCCTCGTCGGCGCGGTGGAATTCGGTCAGGCCGATATGGCTGAGCTTAGGCTGCAGCGACATATCCGGCGGGTCGCCGGCAAGCCGCGCACGCGAAATGCGGTCCTGGATGATGTTGAAAGCTTCGACCATAACGCCGGTGATGCCGAGCCGTGTTTGGTACTGGTGCCCTGTATCGACCAGGCCGGGCCTTGGCGCATCCTTTTCGACGACCAGTTCGCCGGCGCTGTGCTTGATGACGGCGGCGCGGCCGAACAGATCATAGTGAAGGTTTACCGCGACCACCAGCGGCTGCTCGTAGGCGCGGCAGACCGAGACCGGAACCGGATTGACCAGCGCGCCGTCGACCAGCACGCGCCCGTTGCAAGTGACCGGTTCGAAC
This sequence comes from Mesorhizobium sp. BHscii, assembly GCF_053848065.1. Classification (NCBI taxonomy): domain Bacteria; kingdom Pseudomonadati; phylum Pseudomonadota; class Alphaproteobacteria; order Hyphomicrobiales; family Phyllobacteriaceae; genus Mesorhizobium; species Mesorhizobium sp. BHscii. The sequence goes on from NZ_JBSPKW010000026.1 coordinate 12,262, forward strand.
ACGCCGGGCAGTGCATAGGAGGCGCGCATAGCGGTGATCAGCGAGCCGCCCGACAGCCAGATTTCATGGCCGGTGCGGATTTCCGAGGTGACACAAACGAATGGTTTCGACAAATCCTCGAAACGGATGCCGGCCATATGCTCGCGCAGCCGTGCGTCGAGCTTCATGCCGCCGAACAGGCCGCTGCCGCGCAGATTGAGATCGAGAAGACCAAAAATGCGGCGCTTGGTCAGGCTTCTGGCGAATTCTTCCAGCTCGTCCAGCTTGCCGGCAAGATAGCAGCCGCCGACCAGCGCGCCGATCGAGGTGCCGGCGATCATCGACACTTCGATGCCTGCTTCGTCGAGCGCGCGCAGCACGCCGATATGGGCCCAGCCGCGCGCGCAGCCGCCGCCCAATGCCAGCGAGATGCCTGTTTTCTTGGCGGGGTTCGTTTCGGATACGCCGGCGGACGACGACAGGCCATTGGCCTCTCGAACGTCCGGTCTGTTGAGCGATGACGCCCATTCGAGCATCACAATCTCCCTTGTCCCACGGCCAACATACAGGCTGGCCGTATCGAAATCATGAATATACGAGGCTGCAGTTCGGCGAATGGTTCATTTGGATGGTTCACGGGGCTTTCGATACGTTTCTTGCGCATCGAACAGCGGCCTGCTCCCATCGCTGGCACGCGTCCCCTTGCCGTCGATCAGTCCCACCGTCCGATAAAAGCAGGAACGTCGGCCGGTGTGGCAGGTTGCGTCGTGGCCCATCACTTTGACGCGCAACCATATGGCGTCCTGGTCACAATCCGTGAGCATCTCGACAACGTTCTGGACATTCCCGGACGTTTCGCCCTTCTTCCACAGAGCGTTGCGCGAGCGCGACCAGTAGTGGGCGATGCCGGTTTCCAGCGTCAGCGCCAGCGCTTCGGCGTTCATGTGCGCGACCATCAGCAGCATGCCGTGGTCGGCATCGGTGACGACGACGGTGACGAGGCCGCTGGCATCGAAGCGCGGCGAAAAAACCGTGCTTTCTTCCAGTGCTTTCTTGTCTGATGGAGCTTTCGGGAATTTCAGTGCCGACATCGCCGGTCCTTGTTCAGAGCCTTACCCACTTCTCGGGATCATGGCTAGCGACCGGCGACGATCGTTCAGCCCCTGCCGCCACGCACCATTGTGACGAAACGGACCTGTTCCTCGGGCGTGTCCTTGAAGACGCCGGTGAAGGTCGAGGTCAGCGTGGTGGAGCCTTCCTTGCGGATTCCGCGCATGGCCATGCACATATGCTCGGCTTCGACCATGACGGCGACGCCGCGCGGATTGAGCACGTCCTGGATGACGCCGGCGATCTGCGCGGTCATGGCTTCCTGGGTCTGCAGTCGCTGGGCGAAGATATCGACGACGCGCGCGATCTTGGACAGGCCGACAACCTTGCCGTCCGGCAGATAGCCGACATGCGCCTTGCCGATGATCGGCACCATGTGGTGCTCGCAATGCGAATGGAACGTTATATCCTTGACGAGGACAAGGTCGTCATAGCCGGCGACTTCCTCGAAGGTGCGGCCGAGTTCCTCGGCCGGGCACTTGTCGTAGCCGCCGAACATTTCGCGATAGGCCTTCACCACACGCTTCGGCGTATCGACCAGGCCCTCCCGGTCCGGATTGTCGCCGGTCCAGCGCAACAGCGTGCGAACCGCGGCCTCGGCTTCGGCTTCGGTCGGCCGATCGGTGACCGGCTTTTCCATATAGGCGGAGGGGGGCATGAATTTCTTGATGACGGCATCCATAAAGGCGTCTCCCGTAGTTCCCCTCTCAGGAGGAACGAGTTGAACGGACACGACCTTTCGGGTGTTAGAAACGTGCCCTGTTTCCAGCCCGTAAGCGGCGTGAACTGATTTGAGCAAGGACGAGGCTGTTGGTTACCTTGTCCATACCCGACTACCAGCATTATATATGATCGTGCCGAGCGAAAGGAAGACCGTCAGCGGCAATCGCTGTTCGCTCGGCGGCGACGGATTGGAAAAATATGATCGACGACGTCTACAATGCGAAAATTCTGGGATTTGCCGGGAATATCGCGCGGATCGGCCGGCTCGACCGTCCCGATGCAACCGCGCGCGCGCATTCCAAGCTGTGCGGCTCGACCGTGACTGTCGATCTGAAGATGGATGACGGCGTCGTCACCGATTTCGCCCATGATGTGAAGGCCTGTGCGCTTGGCCAGGCTTCGTCCTCGATCATGGCGCAACATGTCATCGGCGCCAGCGCGGGCGAATTGCGCGCTGTGCGCGAGACGATGCTGAAGATGTTGAAGGAAAACGGCACACCGCCCGAAGGCCGCTTCGCCGACCTCAGATATTTAGAACCGGTGCGCGATTATAAGGCGCGCCATGCCTCGACCATGCTGACCTTCGATGCGGTGGTCGACGCGATCGGCCAGATCGAGAAGAAGCGCGCCGAACAGGCGGCTTAGCCGTCAAATGGCGACCGATCACACGCACCAGCATCAGAGGCCGCGGTACACGCGCAACTGGCCCGGCCCCTGGCGCAAGACGCCCGGCCGAATCCTCGGCACGACGCTTGTGCGCTTTTACCAGCTGACGCTGTCCGGCTTTGTCGGCAATTCCTGCCGGCATCTGCCGACCTGTTCCGAATACGCACATGAGGCAATCGCCCGCCATGGATTATGGGCCGGCGGCTGGATGGGGTTTTTCCGGGTGCTGCGCTGCGGGCCGGGCGGAACGCACGGCATTGATCGTGTGCCGGATGTGCTGGCCGATCGCTACGTCTGGTTCGCGCCCTGGCGGTACTGGCGGATCGGAAAAAAACGCAGTGACTCGGAAAGCTGATCCCGGTAGAGGGGCTCGGTAATCGGGCAGATCTTTACGACTTGCTAACCTTAACCCCACGTTGCGTATTTAAGACAAAATCGAGACAAGACGCCTCGCTAAGCCGCTCCTGACATGCCTCAGGAGAGATTGCCAAATGCGCCAGATTGACCGCCGTCCATTCGTTTTCGCATTGGTTCTCTACCTTCTGGCTTGGCTGTTGGGTTTTCCGATCCGTGCTCAATCCGCGCCGCTGAAGGACGTTGAATGCACGCTGATCCTGGATGCTGCAAGCGGCGAAACTCTGTATCGGCAAGGGGTTTGTGACCAGCGCTTCAGTCCCGCCTCGACATTCAAGGTCCCATTGTCGCTGATCGGCTACGACGCGGGGATCCTGATCGACGAGCACACGCCGGCATGGGATTACAAGCCGGAGTTCAATGCGGTGAAGCGGGACCAGAAAACCGTCGACGCGACGATCTGGGAAAAGGACTCGGTGCTGTGGTTTTCGCAGGAAATCACCCGCCGGCTCGGCAGCGAGCGGTTCGCCGGCTACGTGTCGAAATTCGACTACGGCAACACCGATGTATCCGGCATTGCCGGCAAGAATGATGGCCTCACCCGGTCCTGGGTGAATTCTTCTCTCAGGATATCGCCGGTCGAACAGGTGAATTTCCTGCGCCGCTTGCTTGCCCGCAAACTGCCGGTTTCGGACAAGGCCTATGCGATGACCGAGGCGATCTTGCCGACCTTCCAGGCAGGTGGCTGGACGGTGCAGGGCAAGACCGGGACTACGGGGCTTCGCAACGACGCCGACAAGGTCAACCGCTCGCTTGGCTGGTTTGTCGGCTGGGCGCAAAGTGATGGCCGCAAGATCGTCTTTGCCCGCCTGGTGGTCGACACGAAACGATCGGACACGCCCAAGGGCCTCAGGACGCGGGCGATGTTCATGAAAGAGCTGCCGAATCTCGTCAAACAAAACTAAGTGATCGGCCATTCGCCTTTACGGCACGGGAATCTGCCCATAAAAGACTGCCGCCGGACGCATCCGGCATTTCACCACCCGCGCTCGTTTGCGGGACTGGATAGGAGAACTTCATGCTGAATTCCGTTTCCCTGACATTTCCCGATGGCTCAGTCCGCGACTACGAGGCGGCGATGACCGGCGCCGGCCTGGCGGAATCGATCTCGAAGTCGCTGGCCAAGAAAGCCGTCGCCTACAGCATCGACGGCGTGGTGCGCGATCTTTCCGACCCGCTCGGCAAGTCCGGCAAGGTCGAGATCATCACCCGCGAAGACCCGCGCGCGCTGGAGCTCATCCGTCACGACGCAGCGCACGTGCTGGCCGAAGCCGTGCAGGAATTGTGGCCGGGTACGCAGGTGACCATCGGCCCGGTGATCGAGAACGGGTTCTACTATGATTTTGCCCGCAACGAGCCGTTCACGCCCGACGATTTTCCGGTGATCGAGAAGAAGATGCGCGAGATCATCGCGCGCAACAAGCCATTCACCAAAGAGGTGTGGTCGCGCGAGAAGGCGAAAAAAATCTTCGCCGACAAGGGCGAGCGCTACAAGGTGGAACTGATTGACGCCATTCCCGACGATCAGGACCTCAAGATCTATGCGCAGGGCGACTGGTTCGACCTCTGCCGCGGCCCGCACATGGCCTCGACCGGCCAGATCGGAAGCGCCTTCAAGCTGATGAAGGTGGCCGGCGCCTATTGGCGCGGCGACAGCAACAACCCGATGCTGACCCGCATCTACGGCACGGCCTGGGCCGACCAGGCGCAGCTCGATGCCTACCAGATGATGCTGGAGGAAGCCGAAAAGCGCGATCACCGGAAGCTCGGCCGCGAGATGGACCTGTTCCATTTCCAGGAAGAGGGGCCGGGCGTCGTCTTCTGGCACGCCAAGGGCTGGAGAATGTTCCAGAACCTGGTTAACTACATGCGCCGTCGCCTCGACGACCTCGGTTATCAGGAAGTCAACGCTCCGCAAGTGCTCGACAACTCGCTGTGGGAGACTTCAGGCCACTGGGGCTGGTACAGGGACAATATGTTCAAGGTGACGGTTGCCGGCGACGACACTGATGACGACCGCGTCTTCGCGCTGAAGCCGATGAACTGTCCCGGCCACGTCCAAATCTTCAAGCATGGATTGAAGTCATACCGAGATCTGCCTGTAAGATTGGCTGAATTCGGCGCCGTTCATCGCTATGAGCCGTCCGGCGCGCTGCATGGGCTGATGCGCGTGCGCGGCTTTACTCAGGACGATGCCCACATCTTCTGCACCGAGGAACAGCTCGCCGACGAGTGCATCAAGATCAACGACCTGATCCTGTCGACCTACGCAGACTTCGGCTTCGACGAAATCACCGTCAAGCTGGCGACCCGCCCCGAAAAACGCGTCGGCACCGACGCGATGTGGGATCATGCCGAGGGTGTGCTGCAGGACGTGCTCGACAAGATCGCGGCACGGTCGGGCAACCGGATCAAGACGGGCGTCAATCCGGGCGAGGGCACGTTCTACGGGCCGAAGTTCGAATATGTGCTGCGCGACGCCATCGGCCGCGACTGGCAATGCGGCACCACGCAGGTCGACTTCAACTTGCCGGAACGTTTTGGCGCCTTCTACATCGGCTCCGATTCGGAAAAGAAGCAGCCGGTGATGGTGCATCGCGCCATTTGCGGTTCGATGGAGCGCTTCCTCGGCATTCTGATCGAGAATTATTCGGGCCATTTCCCGCTGTGGTTCGCACCGCTGCAGGTGGTGGTGGCGACGATCACCTCCGATGCCGACGATTACGCGCAAAAGGTCGTCGCGCAGCTGAAGGCGGCCGGACTGTTGGCGGAGGCCGATCTTCGCAACGAGAAGATCAACTACAAGGTCCGCGAGCACTCGCTGGCCAAGGTTCCAGTCATCCTCGTCTGCGGCAAGCGCGAGGCGGAGGAAGAGACGGTCAACATTCGCCGGCTCGGCTCGCGCGACCAGGAGTCACTTGGCCTTGGCCAGGCGGTGGCAATGCTTACCGAAGAGGCGGTGACGCCCGACCGCAAGCGCAAACGAGCCGCCTGAGTTCAGTCAGATCATCGGCAAATGGCGGTGCAGCGATCCACCGCCATTTTCACATGCCGCTATTTCACATGCCCGCTATTTTCATATGCTTGTCACGCCAGCCTTGTAACGAGCCTTCATGCTCAAGCTGAAGATTCACGAAAGACCGTTTCCCGAGCTTTCTTACGCCGGTCCGGATCAGCCGGCTTTGACGCGCTGGTTCATCCATTCCATCGAAGGCCTGTCTGGCCGCGATCGCTTCGCGGCCCTCTATGACTCTTGGCGCCGCCATGTGGTGCCGGCCGGCGAACGTGTGTTCAGCCGCATGCTGGAGCTGATCGATGTCCAGGTGCGGACCACCGGCCAATGGCCGCCGGCAAAATTGCCTGATACGCCGCTGGTGATCGTCGCCAATCATCCGTTCGGCATCGGCGACGGCATGGCGGTGCTCTCGCTGGCCGAGCAGCTTCAGCGCCCGTTCCGTGTCATGATCCACAAGGATCTGCTCAAGATCCGCGAGATGGAGCCCTATTCGCTGCCGATCGACTTTTCCGAGGCCAAGGACGCGCTGAAGAACAACATGGCGGTACGCCATGAAGCGGTGCGGTTGCTGAAAGAGGGCGTCATCATCGTCGTCTTCCCCGCAGGCGGCGTCGCCACTGCGCCGAAAGGTTTTGGCCGGGCGCGCGATCTGCCGTGGAAGATGTTTCCGGCCCGTCTCGTCCAGGATGCCAAGGCATCGGTTGTCCCAATGCACTTTTCCGGCCAGAACGGGCGGCTGTTCCACCTGGTCAGCGGACCAATGAACATGGCCGAGCGCGACGGGCGTGTGGCGAAGTTAGTCGGGAGGGCTTCGCTGACGCTGCGCATTTCCCTACTCATCCACGAATTCGCGCGGCTGTCGGGCAAATCGATCGACGTGTGCATCGGTGACGTGTTGGGACGGGATGAACTGGAGCCGCTGCGCGACCGCAAGGCTTTGCTCGACCGCCTCCATCGTGGCGTTTTCGATCTGGCGCCGGCCGAACCGCGCGGCCGCGGCCAGTTCCTGCCGCGACGCATACGCAAGTTAGCCTGATCGGCAAATCATAGGCTGCTGGACCCGAATCTACACGGCAGTGTCCGGACGGTTAGTCCGCGCCTTCCTCGGGATCCATCGCCGAGGCCTCCGTGGCCAGAACCTCGATTTCCTTGTTCTGCCCGGCCACGACGGTAAAATCCTTCTGATAGATGCGGTCGCGGTTCTTGGCGATGATGGTGTAGTCGCCTTCGGCAAGCACCATCGAAGCAAAGGCGCCTACGGTTTCCTTAATGGGATCGCCGGATTCGTTGAGCAACGACCAGGAGGTGTCGGCGATCGCCTCTCCACCCGGCTCGCGTACCAGCTTCATGGTCATCTCCGCCGCACGGTGCTCGACGGCCGCTTCGGTCAGCTTGCCGGCTTCGACGCGGATGTCGGAACGGATGACCGCATTCACCGAGCCATAGGTCGAGACGACGTGGTAGACGCCCGCGTTCAGCCGCACGACGCTGTTCGGCTCGACATCGGGTATGATCAGGGCGCGATCGTGATTGGCCTCGGCTTGGCCTTCATAGATCGAAAACCGCAGTTTCTTCGGCGGTATGCGCACCCCGCCCGACAGTACGGCATCGAGCTTGAGCCCGCCGGCATCGAGCACGAGGCTTTCGCGCTTGGCGTCGTTGCCGACGGTGATGCGCTTGGTGGCGCCGGCCCGGCCGTAGGAGGCATGGACCAGATAGCTGCCGGGCTCGAGCTGGAACACCGCGCTGCCGCCATGGGCGGAAGCGACCATCGGCAGCTTGCCGTCGCCGGTGGGTTCAGGCTTGAAGACGCGCCAGACGATGCCGCGCGTGATGTCGGCACCCTTGTCGGTCAATTGCGCCGACAGCGTGATTGCCCCACTGCTCCCCGACGCCAGTGGTATCTCGCTTTTCGGAGGCGCATAGCTCGAAATTCCGGGAAGTTTCAGATCACCGAGGCCGTCCGCATCCTGCGCGACCGCAAGCGAAACCGGCACCATGAACAGTGCGGCAGCGAGCCAGATCAGGAAAAGACGCATTGTCCCCTCAAACATGCCTTGCGTTGAAGCCTAAGGCGGTGGCAATTTCAAGGCTTAAGAGTCCGATCGGCTTCTGCTAGAGGGCTCTTTGTCCGGCGCGCCGCGCCAATGCCCGAGCCGCCCGATGTCCCGATGGTGCGCTTCAGCTCAAATTCCAAGGAGACTTGCGCCCATGGCGTCGCCGATCATCGACTTTCTGCTGACCCGAAATTCCGTGCCGATCCCGGAGTTGAAGGAACCGGCTCCCAACGACGCTGACATCGCGACGATGATTGCCGCCGCCTCGCGGGTGCCAGACCACGGCCGGCTCGAGCCCTGGCGTTTCATCCTCTACCGGGGTGAGGCACGCGTCGAGATCGGCAAGAAGCTGGCGGCACTTGCCGAACAGCGCGAAGGGCCGCTGCCAGAAGGCCGCCACAACCAGGAACTGGCGCGCTTTTCACGCGCGCCCCTGGTGATCGGCGTGGTGTCGAGCCCGAAGGAAAATCCAAAAATCCCACAATGGGAGATGTTCCTGTCGGGCGGCATGGCGGCGATGAACCTGATGATATCAGCCAATGCGCTGGGCTATGGCACCAACATGATCAGCAACTGGTATTCCGATGTGCCGGAGGGCAGGGCGATCCTGGGGCTGGCGCCGCATGAGCGCGTCGTCGGCTTTATCCATATCGGTTCCTATCAGGGGCCGGCGCCGGAGCGGCCCCGGCCTGATCCGGCAAAGCTCTATGCCGACTATGCAGGGCCGTGGGTGGGCTGAATGTTCTACGAGCCGGCAAAGGGGCATGGGCTGCCGCATGACCCGTCCAAGGCGATCGTGGCGCCACGGCCGATCGGCTGGATCTCGACGGTGAACAAGGCCGGCGAGATCAACCTCGCTCCCTATTCCTTCTTCAATGCTTTTTCGACGCGGCCCTTCGTCGTCTGGTTTTCGTCCGAAGGCGAGAAGGACAGCGCTACCTTCGCCGAAGAGACGGGCGAGTTCGTCGCCAACCTCGTCAGCCGCGATCTTGCTGAAAAAATGGTCCGCACGGCGGTCGATGCGCCGCGCGGCGTGACCGAATTCGACTATGCCGATCTCACAATGGCGCCGTCGCGTCTGGTTGCGCCGCCCCGCGTCGCGGCAGCGCCCGCGGCGCTTGAATGCCGGGTGACGGAGATCTTGCGGCCAAAGGCGCTGGACGGGACGCTGACCAGCGCCATCGTCGTTGCCGGCGAAGTCGTCGGCGTGCATATCGACGATGCATTCCTGAAAGACGGCATCTTCGATATCGTCAGGGCGGGCAATGTCGGCCGTCTCGGCTACATGGATTATGCCAGCGTCAGCGAGATCTTTTCGATGCGCCGGCCTCGGTGGGGAAAGGATTAGGGCTGGAGAAAGATTAGGGCTGGCAAAAGATCAGGTGGAAATCCCTGCCGCCCTGGCTCGCGCCACAAGCCGCTCTGCCAGCCGCAGATGCGGCCGGTCGTACATTTTGCCATCGATGCCGACGACGCCGGGATTTCCAGCCGCCTCGAATGCCTGAACGATCGCCAGGGAGTGTTTCACCGCCTCGGTCGACGGCGTAAAGGCAGCGTTGATGACCGGCACTTGCGCCGGATGGACTGCCATCTTGCCGGTGAACCCGTCGCGCTCTGCCTCGGCGCATTCCGCCTCGAAGCCGGCCATGTGGCGAAAGTGCGGAAAAACCGTGTCGATCGCCGCGACTTCCGCGGCAGCCGCGGCAAGGATGGTCATAGTGCGGGCGAAGCGGAACACATCGGTGTAGCGGCCATTCTCGTCGCGGGCCATGCGCGCACCGATTGCTGCCGAGAGGTCTTCCGCACCCCAGGTCAAGCCGACAAGCCGCGCGCTTGCGTTGGCGTAGGTCGCAGCCGCCAGCACGCCGGCAGCTGTTTCGGTGATGATCGGCAGGATTTTTATCTCACCATCCGGCAGCCCGCTTTCGGCCTCGTGCACCCTGAGCTTTGCCGAGAGATGCTGGACATCCTGTCCGCCATTCGACTTCGGCAGCATGATCCCGTGGGGTTTCACCGGCACGAGCGCCGCCAGATCGTCATCGGTCAGGCCGGTCGAGAGATCGTTGATGCGGACATAGATCGCGGATCTGGTTTGATGCCTGTGCTCGGGGATGAAGCGTGCGGCGATATCGCGTGCCAAGGCCTTGTTTTGTGGCGCGACCGAATCCTCGAGATCGACGATGACCACGTCGGCGCCGGCGCCAAACGCCTTTTCCAGCTTCTTTTCGGAATCGCCTGGAACGAACAGCAGCGAGCGCATCGGTCAGGCCGCCTTCTTCTTCATCATCATCGCCTGCCTTGTGCATTTGGCGACGAGCACGTCGTTCTGATTGTAGGCGCGGTGCTCGAATTCGACGATACCGCGGTCCGGCTTCGACCTGGAGTCGCGCACCGACACCACCGTCGTCTCGACGCGGATGGTGTCGCCGTGGAAGACCGGATGCGGAAACACCGTCTCCTTCATGCCGAGATTGGCGATGGTGGTGCCGACGGTGATGTCGTTCACCGAAATGCCGATCATCAGGCCCAGCGTGAACAGCGAATTGACCAGCGGCTTGCCCCATTCGCTCTTGGCGGCGAAGTCGAAATCGATGTGCAGCGGTTGCGGGTTCAGCGTCATTACCGAAAACAGCATGTTGTCGCTTTCGGTGACGGTTTTCCGCAGCGTGTGCCGGAAGACATGGCCGACGACGAACTCTTCCAGATAAAGCCCGGCCATGCTCGATCTCCTCCGCTGCCGCATCGGCCTGAAAATCGGAACGGATGTTCGGAAAGCACGATGCGAAGATTCAAAGTGTTAGAGCGTACTTCTGTGCGCCCCTCTAAGGGATTGATAGGCGCTGCATACCGCGCTCGCAAGCCAGTTAACAAACATGGTGAACCGTTCGTAAACCATTTCTGCCTACGGTCTTCACTGGGGCGGGAACGGACTCGGGTTAGGGGCGTAGCGGACGGCATGGTTGTTTCGCATTTCCTGAAATGGATCTACACGGCCAAGGTTTCGGAGCGCGCTGCTGCGGCACGCGCTCTGGCTCGCGCCTACATCAATGCCGATTTGCATTTCGAGGACCGCTGCGCGGCGGAGGCCGCGCTGACGCTGCTGCTCGACGATGCTTCGTCGAAAGTGCGGCTGGCGATTGCAGAGGCGCTGTCGATGAGCCATCACGCGCCGCTGCAGATCATCAGCGCGCTGGCGTCCGATCAACCGGAAGTCGCAAGCCTGGTGCTGGCACGTTCGCCGCTGCTGACCGATGCTGATCTGATCGACTGCGTTGCCGGCGGCCAGAACGCGACGCAGAAACTGATCGCCGATCGTGCGCGCGTCTCCATGGCGGTTGCCGCGGCGATCGCCGAAATCGGCGAGCCGGAAGCCTGCGCCACGCTTCTCGCCAACAGCGGCGCCGACATAGCTTCGCTCAGCTTTCGCCGTATCGCCGAACGCCATGGCCATCTGCCTTCGGTGCGCGAAGCGCTGATATCAGACGCGCGTCTGCCCGCCGACTGCCGGCATATGCTGCTGATAAAACTTGGTGAAACGCTCAAAGGTTCGCCGCTGGTGCTGGCGTTGATGGGCCGTGCCAGAGCCGAGCGCGTCATGCGCGACGCCTGCGTCAAGGCTTCCGTGACGCTGATCGAAGGCACGCGCCAGGAGGAACATGCGGCGCTCATCGAGCATCTGCGCCTGCGCGGCGACCTGACCGCAAGTTTCATCATTCGCACCATCGCGCATGGCAAGGTCGATTTCTTCGGCTCGGCGCTGGTCGCGCTCAGCCAGCAATCCGAACAACGGGTAAGAGCGCTGCTGGCCGGCGGGCACGATGTGGCGCTGCAGGCGCTGTTCCGCAGCGCCGGCCTTGCCACGGCTACGCATGGGATCATCCTGCGCGCGCTGAAGATCTGGCGCGAGGTCGCCAATGGCAAGCGCCTGGCCGGCGTCCAGGAAGTCAGCTGGCTGATGCTGAAGGAACTGGGCGGGCAGTCCGCCGAAGGCGATCTCGCCGGATTGGTCAAATCGATCCATCTCGATGCGCTGCGCGAAAACGCGCGCGGCCATGCGCTGGCGATCGCGGCGGCCTGACACTCAAACGGACTGTCTGTGGTTTGCGCAACACCAGAAGCTCGGGCGTTTTACAACACCCGAGCGAGAAATCAGGACAGGCCGATAGTCAGAATCGGTAATTGACGCCGAACTTCACGGTTGAGAACTTTGCCGTGGCGCTGAAGTCCGAGCCGTCGCTGTCGTATCGCCAATCTCCGAGATCAGTGTAGAGATATTCGACCTTGGCGGTCCATTGCTGCGTGATGCCGTACTCAATACCTGCGCCCACCGTCCAGCCGATCTGAGTCTCCTCGCCGTCCTGCAACGTGGGAGCATTTTGGATGCGTGCATCCACGCCTCCGATCGCCACACCACCAGTTACGTATGGCAGGATATTGTCGAAAGCATAGCCCGCCCTGCCGCGAATTGTGGCAAGCCAGTTGACTTCAGTCTCGCACGGGCCCGACCCGCAATTGAAGGTGTTGAACAAAGCTGGCCCATGGGAACCGTCTATGCCCGACCAGGCAATGTCTGCCTCGACGCCAAGAACGTAATGGTCCACCTGGTAGTTGTAGCCCACGGCGACGCCGCCGATGACCCCGTCGATGTCCAGATTTCCCGTCTCACCGGGCGGATTGAGATGTTCGGTGTCACCAAAACCGTAGCCGATAAATCCGCCCAAATAGGCGCCGCTCCAGTTGTAGGCCGACTCAACGGGTAGTGTATCAATCACAGCGTCGGCCGAGATTGCAACCTCGGATGAGCCAATAACGAGAATGGATGCGAGAAGAATCTTGCGCATAATTTGCCCCCTAATGATAGTAAACTACTACCTTAGACTGCTGGCTTTGGTCCATATGCGCGGTCTCTCTTCGAGTCGGTTGGACAACGGTTCCTCTTTGTTGTTGCAAATAGGACACAAAATTGCAGAAGTCGCCGGATTTCAAAGCAGCAGACTCAACTATTTCGGCTCTTTCAGCGCTGCTTGACATGCAAAGCGGCACCGGCTTGCTTCAATCGCGTTTCTAGTGCTTGGCACATTGATGGGATTACCCTTCCTTCGCGAAGAAATCCGGGAAATCCTTGATCGCGGCGGGGATGATGCGCAGCGAGGCCGCGATCTGCAGCAACGATCGCCGTTTGCGGTCGCCGAGCAGAAGACGCTCAGATATCCAGCACTTCGGTCTCGGCGAATTCCGCACGTTCCTGGATGAAGCGGAAGCGGGCTTCCGGCTTGGTGCCCATCAGCGCGTCGACCGCATCCTTGGTCGCCGCCTCGGCCTCGATAACATCGACCCTGAGCAGCGTGCGCTTTCTCGGGTCCATGGTGGTTTCCTTCAGCTGGGCGGCCATCATTTCGCCCAACCCCTTGAAGCGGCCGATTTCGACCTTGCCGCGCCCGGTGAACTCGGTGCGCAGAAGTTCGTCCTTGTGCGCATCGTCGCGGGCATAGCCGACCTTGCCGCCTTGCCGGATCGAGTAGAGCGGTGGCACCGCCAGATAGAGATGGCCGCCGCGGACCAGGCTCGGCATCTCCTGATAGAAGAAGGTGATCAGCAACGAAGCGATATGGGCGCCGTCGACGTCGGCATCTGTCATGATGATGACCCGGTCGTAGCGCAGATCCTGATCGCGGTACTTCGAGCGTGTGCCACAGCCAAGCGCCTGGATCAGGTCGGAAATCTGCTGGTTGCCGGCAAGTTTGTCGTTGCCGGCGCTGGCGACGTTGAGGATTTTGCCGCGCAGCGGCAGCACCGCCTGGCTGGCGCGGTCGCGCGCCTGTTTCGCCGAGCCGCCGGCCGAATCGCCCTCGACGATGAAGAGTTCTGCGCCGGCCGCGGCATTCTGCGTGCAGTCGGCGAGCTTGCCGGGCAGCCGCAGCTTGCGCACCGCGCTCTTGCGCGAGATTTCCTTTTCCTGGCGCCGGCGCACCCGCTCGTCGGCACGCGCGATCACCCATTCGAGCAGCTTCGAAGCTTCCTGGGGATTATCGGCCAGCCAGTGATCGAAGGGGTCGCGGATGGCGGTCTCGACGATCCTGATCGCTTCGATCGTGGCCAGCCTGTCCTTTGTCTGACCGACGAATTCCGGCTCGCGGATGAACACCGACAGCATGCCTGCCGCTGAGATCATGACGTCTTCCGACGTGACGATCGAAGCACGCTTGTTGCCGACCAGATCGGCATAGGCACGCAAGCCGCGCGTCAAGACATTGCGGAAGCCGGCCTCGTGCGTGCCGCCTTCGCCGGTCGGAATGGTGTTGCAATAGGAATTGAGGAACCCGTCGCCGCCGAACCAGGTCACCGCCCATTCGAGCGAACCGTGGCCGCCTTGCCTGTCGCTTTTGCCGGCAAAAATTTCGCGGGTGACCTGGAATTCGTCGCCGAGCGAGGCTTTCAGATAGTCCTTGAGGCCACCGGGAAAATGGAACTCGGCCTTAGCCGGCGTCGTGTCCTTCTCCTTGATCAGCGACGGATCGCAGGTCCAGCGGATCTCGACGCCGCCGAACAGATAGGCCTTCGAGCGCGTCATGCGGTAGAGCCGCGCCGGCTCGAATGCCGCACCCTTGCCGAAGATCTGCTCGTCGGGATGGAAGCGTATCCTGGTGCCGCGCCTGTTATGCACCTCGCCGAGTTGCTCCAGGCCGGTCACCGGAACGCCGCGCGAAAAACGCTGGCGATAGAGCTGGCGTCCGCGCGCGACCTCGACCTCGAGATGGTCCGACAGTGCGTTGACGACGGAGACGCCGACGCCGTGCAGGCCGCCCGAGGTTTCGTAGACCTTGCTATCGAACTTGCCGCCCGAATGCAGCGTCGTCATGATGACTTCGAGCGCCGGCTTCTTGAATTTCGGATGCGGATCGACCGGAATGCCGCGGCCATTGTCGGTCACCGCCAGATATCCATCGGCCGAAAGCTCGACATCGATGAAGGTCGCGTGGCCGGCGACCGCCTCGTCCATTGAATTGTCGATGACCTCGGCGAACAAATGGTGCATAGCCTTGTCGTCGGTGCCGCCGATATACATTCCGGGCCGCCGCCGCACCGGCTCCAGCCCTTCCAGAACCTCGATGTCGGCGGCGCTGTAGCTCTCGCTGCCGTCGCGGGATGCCGGGCGCTTCGCCGCCTGCACCAGCGGGTCGGCCGGGCGAGCGGTGGCGCGAACCGGTTGCGACTGCTTGTCCATAGTGCCGAAAAGATCGTTGTTGTCGTCCATGCTGGTCCTGGATTGCGATGCTGCGAATCACCATCCGATACTGCCACGCTTTTTGCGGGCAGGCGACGGAGGTTCCTGTTACGTTCGAGGATAGGGCTCTTACTGCAAAACCATCCGGCAACCAAGCGGCCGAAATGGGTCGAAACTCCGGCCTTCAGGGGTTTGCCGCATCAGCCACCCTCATTGCGTGTGCGCGGGAAATGAGGGGGCAGTCTGCGTCGCAATCGGCTGGTTCTATTCCGCCGCCCCCAGATATTCCGACAGCGGCGGGCAGGAGCAGACGAGGTTGCGGTCGCCGGCGACATTGTCGATGCGCGACACCGGCGGCCAGTATTTGGCTGATATGTCGGCATCACCGGCGGGGTAGGCCGCCTCCAGGCGCGAATAGGGATGGGTCCACTGGCCGGCCAGCGCCTCGGCCGCGGTATGCGGCGCATTGACCAACGGATTGTCGGCCAATGGCCATTCGCCTTTCGCCACCTTGGCTGCCTCGCCTGATATCGCGATCATCGCCTCGCAGAAGCGATCGAGTTCGCTCTTGGGTTCGGACTCGGTCGGCTCGACCATTAGCGTGCCGGCCACCGGAAACGACATGGTCGGCGCATGGAAACCATAATCGATCAGCCGCTTGGCGATATCGTCGACGCTGATGCCGGAGCTCTCCTTCAGCACGCGGGTGTCGAGGATGCATTCATGGGCGATGCGATCGTGCCTGCCCTTGTAGAGGAGCGGGAAGTGCGGCGCGAGCCGCGTCGCCACGTAGTTGGCGGAAACGATCGCCGTCTCGGTCGCCTGCTTGAGGCCGGAAGCGCCCATCATGCGGATATACATCCAGGTGATCGGCAGGATCGAAGCGCTGCCGAACGGTGCGGCCGACACGGCATGGCCCGAGCCTTCGGTGACGTGGCCGGGCAGATAAGCTCTCAGATGCGCCTTGACGCCGATCGGGCCGACGCCGGGACCGCCGCCGCCATGCGGGATGCAGAAGGTCTTGTGCAGGTTCATGTGGCAGACATCGGCGCCGATGTCGCCGGGGCGAGCGAGGCCGACCAAGGCGTTGAGGTTGGCGCCGTCGAAATAGACCTGGGCGCCATGCTCGTGAATGAGGGCGCAGAGGTGGCGCGCGCCTTCCTCGTATACGCCATGCGTCGAAGGATAGGTGAACATAAGCGCGGCGAGATTCTTGGAATGCTCATTGGCTTTGGCACTCATATCGTCCATATCGATATTGCCATCCTCGGTGCAGCGCACGACGACGACGCTCATGCCGGCCATCGCCGCACTCGCCGGATTGGTGCCATGCGCGGATGACGGGATCAGGCAGACGGTGCGGTGGCCTTCGCCGCGCGAGCGGTGATAGCCGCGAATGGCGAGCAGCCCGGCATACTCGCCCTGGCTGCCGGCATTGGGCTGCAGGCTGACCGCATCGAAGCCAGTGATCTCCGACAGCCAGCCTTCCAGTTCGCCGACCATCGCGCGATAGCCTGCCGAATGCCCGGCCGGCGCGAATGGATGCAGATTGGCGACGCTTGGCCAGCTCACCGGCATCATCTCGGCGGCGGCGTTGAGCTTCATCGTGCAGGAGCCGAGCGGGATCATGGCGCGGTCGAGCGCCAGGTCCTTGTCGGCCAGCCGGCGCAAGAAGCGCATCATCTCCGTTTCCGAGTGGTTTTCGTGGAAGACCGGCTGGCTGAGAAACGCCTTACCACGTGGCTTGCCCGGAGTGGTGCTGGTGCCAGCAGCGCCTGCCTTGGCGCCGAACAGTGCTGCAATGGCGTCCAGATCGGCATCGGTCGAGGTCTCGTCGAAGCTGATGCCGATGTGGTCGGCGTCGATGACGCGCAGCAATCGGCCGGTCTTTTCAGCAGCGGCGGCGATCGCGCCGGCTCTGCCTTTCACTTCCACCGTCACCGTGTCGAAGCGGCTTGCGCCAAGCACCGAAATTCCTGGCGCGGTGAGACCGGTCGCCAGCCGGTTGGCCAATGAATGGATTCGGCCGGCAATCGCCTGCAGCCCGGCAGGGCCATGCCAGATCGCATAGGCCGTCGCCATGTTGGCGAGCAGCGCCTGCGCGGTGCAGATGTTGGAGGTCGCCTTGTCGCGGCGGATGTGCTGTTCGCGCGTCTGCAAGGCGAGACGATAGCCGGGGCGGCCCTTGCTGTCAGTGGACTGGCCGACAAGGCGGCCGGGCATCAACCGCGTCAGCCTGTCGGAAACAGCGCAATAGGCGGCGTGCGGCCCGCCAAAGCCCATCGGCACGCCAAAGCGCTGCATCGGGCCGACGGCGATGTCGGCGCCAAGCGTAGCCGGCGCGTCGGTCAGCGTCAGGCCGAGCGGATCGGCAACGAAAACGACCAGCGCGCCGGTGGCGCGGGCCTTCTCGATTGCCGCCTTGTGGTCGCCATAGACGCCAAACGTATCAGGCCAGGAGACCAGCAGAGCGGCGGTGTTGTCGTCGATCGTGTCGCCGTCGACCTCGATGCCGAGCGGCTCGGCGCGGGTGCGCACGACGTCGAGCGTCTGCGGGTGCGGCGTGCCGGCAAGCGCCACCTTGGTCCGCTTGTCGCGATGATGGCGCAATGCAATGCCGACCGCCTCGGCCACCGCCGTCGCCTCGTCGAGCAGCGAGGCCGACGCCACCGGCAGGCCGGTCAGCTCAGTGACCAAGGTCTGGAAATTGAACAGCATTTCGAGCCGGCCCTGGCTGATCTCGGCCTGGTAGGGAGTGTAAGCCGTATACCAGGCCGGGTTCTCGAACAGATTGCGCTGGATGACCGGCGGCACGTGGACGCCGTGGTAACCGGCACCGATAAAGCTCTTCAACACGGTATTTTTGGCCATCGTCGCCGAAAGCTCGGCCAGCGCCTCCGCTTCGCTCGCCGGGGCCGGCAAAGCCAGCGGCCGGTCGAGCCGGATCGATCTCGGCACAGCCTGGCTGATCAGCGTCTCGACTGAGGGAACGCCGATCGTCGCCAGCATGGCTCTGACGTCATTGAGGTCGTGGCCAATATGGCGGGCCGAGAAGGCGTAGGGTGCTGCGGTCATCTTCCTGGTCCTGCTATCAACCAATATGGGCTTTGTAGGCGGTCTCATCCAGGAGACCTTCGAGTTGGCTTTCATCGGCCAGCCTCATCTTCCACAACCAGCCGTCGCTGGTCGCCGCCGAATTGACCAAAGACGGGTCCGACGAGAGCGAGGTGTTGGCCTCGGTGATCTCGCCGTCGACCGGTGCATAGACGTCCGATGCCGCCTTGACGGATTCGACCACGACGGCCGTATCGCCCTTGGCCAGCTTTTTCCCAAGCTCCGGCAATTCGACGAAGACGAGATCGCCGAGTTGCTCCTGCGCGTAGTTGGTGATGCCGACGGTGGCGATACCGCCTTCGACGCGGAGCCATTCGTGATCTTCGGTGAAATAGGTTTTTGCCATGAAGTTCATCCTTTGCGGTAGCGATGGGGCGTGAAGGGCAGGGGACTGATATCGACCGGGATTTTGGTCCCGCGAACGTCGGCGAAGAGTTTTGCGCCAGGTTTGGCCAGCGCCGCCTGCACGTAACCCATGGCAACCGGATGGGCGGCCGAGGGGCCGAAGCCGCCGGAGGTGACGTGGCCGGCGGGATTGCCGTCGGTGTCGAAAAGGGCAGCGCCGGTGCGCACCGGCTGGCGGCCTTCCGGCTTCAGTCCGACGCGTTTCTGCGCCGGGCCGCGCTCCAGGATTGAACGCAATGCGTCGGCGCCGATGAAAGCGCCAGAGGCGCGAACCTCCTTTGGGATCGCCCACATCAGCACGGCGCTGGCCGGGTCGATCTCAGGCGTGATGTCCAGCCCGTGCAGGCACAGCCCTGCTTCGAGCCGCAGACTGTCCCGGGCGGCCAACCCAACCCACATCACGCGCTCGTCCTCAAGCAGCTTGGCGACGAGATTTCGCGCATCCGCTTCCGGCAGGCCGATCTCGAAACCGTCTTCACCGGTATAGCCCGACCGGCTCATGAACCAGTTTTCGCGGGGCTCAAAGCCGTGCATGAACAGCAGCGAGCCGGTCTCGATGCCGGCACGGGACAGGGCGGCCCAGGCTTCAGGCCCCTGGACCGCCAGGAAGACGCGGTCGAGTGCATCGATCTTGGCATCAAAATCCCCCTTTGCCTCAACATCCAGGGCAAGCCCACGAAGGTGCTTTTCGTCGGCTTCGGCATTACCGGCATTGGCGACGACCATGAAGCGTTGCTGGCCGAGCCTGGTGACGATCAGATCGTCGAGGATGCCGGCGGCTTCATTGAGAAAGAACGTGTATTTGGACTGGGAAACTTCAAGCGCGCCGGCGTCGAACGGGCAGGCACGATTGAGCAGTGCTTCAGCGCCCGAGCCACTGATCTCGAACAGCTTCATGTGCGAGATGTCGAACAGGCCGGCATGTTCGCGGGTATGAAGGTGCTCCTTCATCACGCCGGCCGGATAAGTCAGCGGCATCGACCAGCCGGCGAACGCGCCAAAGCGCGCACCGGCGGCCGCGTGCAGGTCTTCGAGGGGAAGGTGTTTGGTGTCGTCGCCCGTCATGTCGTCTCCAGAGTCGCACGCAATCGGCCGCGAGTGGCGACCAGTCCGTGCCCCTCTGTCTGAAGCCTGAGAGACTCGCGCCCCGTAACTCTGTCGGCAGCGCTTACACCTTCGGCGCGGGGGCAAGCCCCGACTTTCCAGAGTGTCTTTCCCGTCTACGGTTCTTTTGCCTGAGAGATTTCGGGCGATTTCCCCTTCGGCGGCAGCTCTCGCTGCTCTCTCCCGCAAACAGGTAGGACTCAATTTGAGCCCTCGACTCGCCATCCATAGCCTGCGGGCGACACCTTGTCACCTCCCAGCGACACCTTACCGACAAGTCTTCGCTAACGACGCGGTTTGCCGGTTTCTCAACGAACTCCCGATATGTTGGGTCCAAACGACGTTCGGACGGGGAACGAAATGGGCGAATTAACGATGAGCGCGCCTGTGGCCGGGCTGACCTCGAAAAATTGGATCACAGCGGAAGACGTGGTCATGCTGCGCCGCGAGGTGTTTGGCGACGGCGTGGTGACGCGCGGCGAGGCCGAGGCGCTGTTTGCGCTCGACGCAACGGCCAAGGACAAATGCGCGCAATGGCCTGTTTTTTTCGTCGAAGCTGTGACCGACTTCATCGTTCATCAGGAAAAGCCGGCGGGCTATATCTCGCAGGACAATGCCGACTGGCTGGTCCGAGCGATTTCGCGCGACGGCATGGTCGATAGCCGGACCGAACTCGAATTGCTGGTGCATGTGCTGGAAAAGGCGAAATCGTCGCCGAACGGGCTTTGCGTTTATGCGCTGGCGCAGGTCGCCAATGCCGTTCTGGACGGCAAGGGGCCGCTGATGCACGACGGCAAGCTGGTTCCCGGCCTGATCGCCAAGGCGGAAGTCGAGCTTCTGCGCCGCATCCTCTATGCCCATGGCGGCGACGGCAACATCGCGATCACCCGCGCCGAGGCCGAGATGCTGTTCAAGATCAATGAGCGGACAGCGGCAGCCAACAACGATCCGTCATGGAATGATCTGTTCGTCAAAGCGATCGCCAATTTCGTCATGTGCTCGGCCGGCTACGAAGCGCCGAGGCGCGACGTGGCACTGCGCCGGGATTCTTTCTTCGAGCAGGCGGAACCGGGGATCGGCAGTTTCTTTGGCCGCATGGTATCGGGCGGCCTCGCCGGCATCATGGAAGCCTATCGCGCGCCGGGCGATATCGAATCCGAATGGGAATCGAAGAACAAGGCAGCCGAGGCACTGGCCCGCCGCGCCGAAACCATCGACGCCAGCGAGGCGAAGTGGCTGGCTGAGCGCATCGGCCGCGACCGGCCGCTGCGCGAGAACGAGCGCGCGCTGCTGACACTGATCAAGCATGCCTCGCCGGAAATCCATCCGGTGCTCAAACCGCTAATCGACAAGGTCGCTTGAGCAAAAGCACTAAAACACTGATCGGAAATGGCGGAGCTATGGCCTCAAATGCCGCCGTACCAGTCGTAGCCGTTGTCCTCCCAGTAGCCGCCCCTGCCGCCGCCGATAGTGGCGAAACCGTCGACCAGTTCGATCTTGCGGAGATATTTCGGCATCTTGTAGCCGATCTGGCGCTCGACGCGGACACGCAACGGCGCGCCGTTCTCGACCGGCAGCGGCTTGCCGTTCAAGCCATAGGCAAGGATCGTCTGCGGATGACGGGCATCGAACAGGTCGATCGAACCGTAATATTTGATGTCGCCGGACAGGCTGCGGTCGATCGTGTCGAGGCAGTGGAACATGACGTATCGCGCCTGCGGCTTGACCACCGCCTGATCAAGCACCAGCGACAGCGGCGTGCCGGTCCATTTGGCGATGCAGCTCCAGCCTTCGACGCAGTCGTGGCGGGTGATCTGGGTGCGGCTTGGCATGCTCATCAGCTGCTCGCGCGTCAGCGACAGCGGCTTTTCGACGAGGCCGGAAACCTCGAGCCGCCAGTCGGCGAAATTGTTGGCGAGCAGGCCCTTGTAGACATCGTCGTCTGGCGCGGTGACGCCGTTCGGCCGCTGCGGCTGGCGAATGTCGGCTTCGGTGAATTCCGGCGCCAGCGAATCGCCGGCAAGCAGGCGTTGCGCGCGCCAGGTAAGGCCGTTGGCGCCTTCGAGGAAGCTGCGCAGGCCGTCGCCCACGCCAAGCTGGCTGTCGAAAGCATCGCAACCCGACAGCATGATGCCGGAGACGCCGAGGCTGGCCGAGGTCAGGAATTTTCTTCGGCTTATCTGTAGTTTGGGGCTGATCTCAAACTTCGCCATCTCACGCACTCCTTTGGGGCGTCTTGCTGCCATGGGCCGCCGGCGGATCGGTTCGGTACCAGCCGGTGATGATGGAACGCAACTCGTTGATCGGGCCGGCGGCGAAGATCATCAGTATATGGACGATGAAGAAGCCGACGAGCAGCAGCATTACGATGAAATGAATCGTCCTCGCCGTCTGCCGGCCGCCGAGCAGATCGTTGAGGAACGGCAGCACCGCGTTCATGCTCGGCGACATGGCAAGGCCGGTGATGATCATCAGCGGCAGTAGCACGAACATGACGCCGCCATAGGCGATCTTCTGCAGCGTGTTGTACTCGCGCCTGTGGTGGAACTTGAGCCTGGCATGATCGGTGATGTCTCGCGGCAAGCGCCTGAGATCGTCGATGCGCGGGGCAAGATCGCGGCGGAGATGGCCGTTCATCAGGCTGGCGACCAGCCAGACGACCAGTGTCGTGGTCAGTATCCAGGCGAAGAAGAAATGGACGACGCGGGCGGTGCCGAGGTCGTAGTAGGAGGGGATCGTCGCCCAGGACGGGAAGGCGCGGGACGTCTCCCGACCCGCCGGTCCCGACCAGCCGAGCACACCGGTCGTATCGAAGCGCTTGCCGAAGATTTCGGTGTAGCCGCGCGGACCGTTTGCGGTGTTCTCGGCGCCGATGGCGAAGATGGTGTTGTTGTATGCGAATCCCGACTCCTTGCCGATATAGAGCTGAGGGCGGGCGTTGAAGATCTGCAGGCCGGAAAGTAGCATGAAGAACAGCGAGATGGCCCAGAGCCAGTGCGTCAGCCGAGTCCAGCGCGACTGCCGGTAGATCAGCGTTGCGTCCTTCGGCGCGGCAGTATCTGGCCCGACGGTGGATTGACTCCTGACAACCGATTCCATTTTTTCGCGTCCTTCCGGCCGCTCAGTCGGCCTTTCCGATCGTTCTCCTCCCAATACGTTGCCAGCCAAAGCGATGTTTCATCCGATCACGAAATTATTACGGCCTGCCTGGTACTACCGGCTCCCGAGACTAACGGCGAGGTTGACCGCGGCGGCGACGATCACTGTATTGAAAAAGAACGACACGATCGAATGCAAGAGCACGATGCGACGCATTTGCGTGGTCGAAACCGCGGTATCGGAGGTTTGTGAAGTCATGCCGACGGTGGTCGAGAAATAGAGGAAATCCCAGCCGTCCGGCCGCTCCTTACCCGCAAACACGAGGCCGCCGA
This sequence comes from Mesorhizobium sp. BHscii, assembly GCF_053848065.1. Taxonomy (NCBI): domain Bacteria; kingdom Pseudomonadati; phylum Pseudomonadota; class Alphaproteobacteria; order Hyphomicrobiales; family Phyllobacteriaceae; genus Mesorhizobium; species Mesorhizobium sp. BHscii. The sequence continues at coordinate 35,506 of NZ_JBSPKW010000026.1, forward strand.
CGGGCTTTCTCTGCTTCGCTTTGCTGCCGGGGTCGGTCTCTTCATCGTTCAGCCAGTAAACATGGGCGTAATGCAGCGCCGTCATGGCGTGGATGGTGAACCAGCCGAGCGGGATCGACAGCAGCGCGAAGGTGAGTTCGACAGGATGCGCGCTGCGCTCGCGATTGATCAATTGGAACAACGAGATGATGGCGACGGCGACGACAATCAGCGTCACGCCAAAGATGACCAGCACCGGCTGGTCGGTGGCGCGGGCATTCTTGCTCAGATAGCGGTCGGTGAGCAGCGGCATCTGGGCGACGACGATGACGGTGTAGGCGGCGAAAAACGCATTGGCGCCGATGGAAAAGGCGAGCGGAGTGCGCAAGAGCAGCGCGATCGCCAGCGCCACTACACCGATGCAGGCCGACACCGCGAACTGCATGTGGCGGTGAAGTGGTTTCTTCAGGGGCATCTCGGTCGTCATGGCCCGGCCTCTGATGGCGGTCCGTCTTACGCCGCTCGTCTTTTAGGACTCGGACATTATAACACTTTTGACTGTGCCCATGATGCCGAAGATCGATTCCCGATTTTGCTGCGCGATCTCCGGTTCAAAGCGCTAGCCCGGTGCGGCGGATTTCAGCGCGCGCCGCAAGATGCGGTCGAGCTCGCCGAGAAACCGTGAGCGGTCCTGCGGCGCGAAACCGGCATTGTAGCCCTTGCTCTCGCCGGTCTCGCGCAGATGCTGCTTGAGGTCGCGCATGGCCACCGCCATGCCGATCGTTTCCGGCGTGAACGGGCGCCCGGTCGGCCCAAGCACGTGGGCGCCGAGTGCCACCGTGCGGGCGGCGAGCGGGATGTCGGCTGTCACCACAATGTCGTTGGGCTTGGCATTGTCGACGATCCAGTCGTCCGCCGCGTCGGCGCCCTTGGAAACGACGACGTTGCGGATCATCGGATCGCGCGACGGGCGCAGGCCGCCATTGGAGACGAAGGTGACGACGATGCCATGGCGCTCGGCGACTTTCTCGACCTCAGCCTTCACCGGACAGGCATCGGCATCGACGAGAATCTGTAGGCGGCTTCGTTCTTGGTTGATGTTAGTCGTGTTCATACGGCGTGAATTTCAGCTCGTAGCCGCGCGGCTCGGTGCCGGGCGGCTCAGTGGGCTCAGTGTTATAGACGTAAATTCTTCCAGTGGAGGAGAAACCAATGTGTTGGCCGATGGTGCGTATCATATCGATCGCTTGATCCGCGTCCGACGCCCAAACTTTCATTCCAAAGAAAGCCGGCCCGGGCTCTGTTTCAAAGTCCTCATTGGGAGATACAACCTCGCCCTCGGCCAGAACCGTGAAGTGACGGAACGCTGTCTTCATCCGCCCGTTCCGGAGCTTCATTCTCCAATTGAGAGTCTCAGGATTCATGGGAGTGCCTGATTAACTTCGCGGTGACTGCGAACGGCAATACGAACGCGAATTTGAACCTCCTTCACCTAGTAAACCACCACGCTCCTGATGCTCTTGCCCTGATGCATCAGGTCAAAACCCTTGTTGATGTCCTCCAGCTTCAGCGTGTGGGTGATCATCGGGTCGATCTCGATTTTGCCGTCCATGTACCAGTCGACGATCTTCGGCACGTCGGTGCGGCCGCGCGCGCCGCCAAAGGCGGTGCCCATCCAGGTGCGTCCGGTGACCAGCTGGAACGGCCGCGTCGAGATCTCCTGGCCGGCGCCGGCAACGCCGATGACGACCGACTTGCCCCAGCCGCGGTGCGATGCTTCAAGGGCCTGCCGCATCACCTTGGTGCTGCCCGTGCAGTCGAACGTATAGTCGGCGCCGCCGATCTGGTCGGCGCCGCGCTTGGTCATGTTGACGAGATAGGGCACGATATCGCCATCGATCTCCGTCGGATTGACGAAATGCGTCATACCGAATTTCTCGCCCCATTCCTTCTTGTCGTTGTTCAGGTCGACGCCGATGATCATATCAGCGCCGGCAAGGCGCAGCCCCTGGATGACGTTGAGGCCAATGCCGCCGAGGCCGAAGACGGCGGCCGTGGCGCCGATCTCCACCTTGGCCGTGTTGATCACTGCGCCGATGCCGGTGGTGACGCCGCAGCCGATGTAGCAGATCTTGTCGAAGGGCGCGTCGGGATTGACCTTGGCCACCGCGATCTCGGGCAGCACGGTGAAGTTGGAGAAGGTCGAGCAGCCCATATAGTGGAAGATCTTGTCCTTGCCGATCGAGAAGCGCGACGAGCCGTCCGGCATCAGGCCTTGCCCTTGCGTGGCGCGGATCGCGGTGCACAGATTGGTTTTCCTGGACAGGCAGGACGGGCATTGCCGGCATTCCGGCGTGTAGAGCGGGATGACGTGGTCGCCCTTCTTGACCGAGGTGACGCCCTTGCCGACATCGACGACGATGCCTGCACCCTCATGGCCGAGGATCGCCGGAAAGATGCCTTCAGGATCGGCGCCCGACAGCGTGAATTCGTCGGTGTGGCAGATGCCGGTCGCCTTGATCTCGACCAGCACCTCGCCGTTGCGCGGGCCGTCGAGGTCGACCTCCAGGATCTCCAGCGGCTTTCCGGCAGCGACTGCCACAGCGGCACGGGTTTTCATCGGGGCTCTCCTCTCCAGCCAAATCGGCAATCGAGGCGAGCTTTAGCGTATCTGCAGGTTCTGGACTATGGGACGAATTGACAGTTCGTGACCGGGTTTTGGTCGGTGTCAGCCGACTTGCGCCCGGGATATGCGCCAACTTGCCTTGACCGGCCGGGCGAAGCCCATCAAAGAAAGGCAGCCGAGGGAATAAAACCCGCATGTTCACAAAAATCCTGATCGCCAATCGTGGCGAGATCGCCTGCCGCGTCATCAAGACGGCGCGCAAGATGGGCATCGCCACCGTTGCGGTCTATTCGGATGCCGATCGCGACGCCGTGCATGTCGAGATGGCCGACGAGGCTGTGCATATCGGGCCTTCGCCGGCCGCGCAGAGCTATCTGGTGCCGGAGAATATCATCGCCGCCTGCAAGGCGACCGGTGCTGAAGCCGTGCATCCCGGCTACGGGTTTTTGTCCGAACGCGCATCCTTCTGTGAAGCGTTGGAGAAAGAAGGCATCATCTTCATCGGCCCGAAACCCAAAGCGATCAGGGCGATGGGCGATAAGATCGAATCGAAGAAATTCGCCAATGCTGCAAACGTGTCGACGGTACCCGGCTGGCTTGGCGTCATCGAGAATGCCGGTCATGCCGAGAAAATAGCCGGCGAGATCGGCTATCCCGTGATGATCAAGGCCTCGGCCGGTGGCGGCGGCAAGGGCATGCGCATCGCCTGGAGCAAGGCCGAGGTGCGCGACGGGTTCGACCGGGCGCGGTCCGAGGCCAAAAGCTCGTTCGGCGACGACCGCGTCTTCATCGAGAAGTTCGTGGTCAATCCGCGCCACATCGAGATCCAGGTGCTGGCCGACGCGCACGGCAACGCGCTTTATCTCGGCGAGCGCGAATGCTCGATCCAGCGCCGCAACCAGAAGATCGTCGAAGAGGCGCCTTCGCCCTTCCTCGACGCCAAGACCCGGAAAGCCATGGGCGAGCAGTCGGTGGCGCTGGCCAGGGCGGTCGACTATCAGAGCGCCGGCACGGTTGAGTTCATCGTCGACAGCGAAAAGAACTTCTATTTCCTTGAAATGAATACGCGATTGCAGGTCGAGCACCCGGTAACCGAGCTCGTCACCGGCATCGATCTGGTCGAGCAGATGATTCGCATAGCTGCCGGCGAAAAGCTCGCTATCAAGCAAAGCGATGTCAAGCTGAACGGCTGGGCGGTGGAAAGCCGGCTCTACGCCGAGGACCCGTATCGCAATTTCCTGCCGTCGATTGGCCGGCTGACGAGATACCGGCCACCGGAAGAGGGACGGTTCGGCGACGTCGTCGTCCGAAACGATACCGGCGTCACCGAGGGTTCGGAAATCTCGATGTTCTATGATCCGATGGTCGCCAAGCTGTGCACCTGGGCACCGACGCGGCTCGCCGCCATCGACGCCATGTCGGAGGCGCTCGACAGCTTCGTCGTCGACGGCATCGAGCACAACATGCCGTTCCTGGCGGCGCTGATGCAGCATCCGCGCTGGCGGGAAGGGCTGATATCGACCGCCTTCATATCAGAGGAATATCCTGATGGCTTCGCGCCGATCGCGCCTGTTAGCCAGGAAAAGGCCATTTTCGCAGCCATCGCCACCGCGGTCGAACTGCTGCGCCGCGACCGGCTCGACCGGCTGGGCGGGCGGCTGGCGCCGCATTCGGGTGCCCTGAAACGCGACTGGGTGATCAAGATCGGCGAGGATTACCTTTCGGCCTCTGTCCTTGGAGGCATGATTTCCATTCCGCTGGAGCTCCACATGTCGATCGACGGTGGCAAGGCGCTGACAGTGGCGTCCGACTGGCGGCCGGGCGATCTCATTTGGCGCGGCACGGTCGGCGACCGCGGGGTTGCCGCGCAGATCAGGCCGGTGCCGAACGGATTTCGCATCGCCTGGAAAGGCATGTCGGTGACGGCACGCGCCATGCTGCCGCGCACCGCGGAGCTCGAAAGGCTGATGCCGGAAAAAGTGGCGCCCGACACGTCGAAGATGCTGCTCTGCCCGATGCCCGGCCTCGTCGTGTCGATTGCCGTTGCCGAGGGGCAGGAGGTCAAGGCCGGCGAGACGCTGGCGGTCGTCGAGGCGATGAAGATGGAAAACGTGCTGCGCGCCGAGCGCGATCTTACCGTGTCGAAACTCAAGGCTAAGCCGGGCGACAGCCTCGCAGTCGATGCGGTGATCATGGAATTCGCGTGAGGCTGAAAATAAAACCCGCCTCGGCGGCGGGTCGTTGGCGCAATTAACACCATGCATATATTCCTAGCATTAATGCCTTCACAAAGCCAACGATCGCGAACTTGCACGGCTCGAATGGCAATTGCTGGACTCGCATCATCCGGTGCCGGACAATACATCTTCATCGGCTGAGTCCTTTCAAGCGGCGCTAAAAAAACCATGGCGAATGAGACACTTCCACGCGACCCGTTGCGGCGTGAGGCCTTCATGAAGGCATCGCGGCCGGAAGCGCCTGCGCGGCCGTTCATTCATCTGCGCGTGCATTCGGCCTATTCGCTGCTCGAAGGCGCACTGCAGCTCGGCACCGTTGTCGGCCATGCGGTGAAGGATGACGCCCCGGCCATCGCCGTCACCGACACCAACAATCTGTTCGGCGCGCTCGAATTTGCGCAAAAGGCGGTAAAGGAGGGCATTCAGCCGATCATCGGCTGCCAGACCGCTCTCGCCTTTTCCGGTGAAGCCAGCGACAGCCAGCGCGACCGCAGACGGCAAGGCCCGGAAATGCGGCCCGTGGTCCTGATCGCGGCGACCGAGGCCGGCTACAGCAATCTGGTCAGGCTGGTCAGCCGGGTCTATCTCGAAACGCCGCCCGGCGAGGCCGTGCATCTGACGACCGAGATGCTGCACGGCCATTGCGACGGCCTGATCTGTCTCAGCGGCGGGCCGCGCGGCCCGATCGGCAATGCTCTGAAAGAGGACCGCCGCGACCTCGCCGAGACGCGGCTTTTGGCGCTCAAGGCGCTGTTCGGCGACCGGCTCTATGTCGAGCTGGAACGGGTTTCCGGTTATGACCGGGCCATCGAAAAATCGTCAGTCGACCTCGCCTACATCAATGACTTGCCGCTGGTTGCCACCAACGAGGCGTTTTTCTCCTCGCGCGACGACTATGAGGCGCATGATGCGCTGATCGCCATCGCCGAAGGTTCGGTGGTCGCCGTGGACAATCGCCGGCGCCTGTCGCCCGACAATTTTCTGAGAAGCCAGGCTGACATGGCGAGGCTGTTCGCCGATCTGCCGGAAGCGATCGACAACACCGTCGAAATCGCGCTGCGCTGCTCCTACTATCCCAAGACCCGCAACCCGATCCTGCCCCGCTTTGCCGGCGGCGACGTCGCCGACGCCGATGCGGCGGTGAAGGCGGAGGCGCAGGAGCTTGCCAGACAGGCGCATGAAGGGCTGGAGGCGCGGCTCGCAGCGCACGGCCCGACCGCTGGCTACACAGCCGAACAATATCGCGAAAGGCTGGATTTCGAGCTCGGGGTCATCGAGAGGATGAAATATCCCGGCTACTTCCTGATCGTCGCCGACTTCATCAAATGGGCGAAGGCGCAAGGCATTCCGGTCGGGCCGGGCCGCGGATCGGGCGCCGGCTCGCTGGTTGCATATTCGACGACCATCACCGACATCGATCCGCTGCGCTTCTCGCTGCTGTTCGAGCGCTTCCTCAATCCAGACCGCGTGTCGATGCCCGACTTCGACATCGATTTCTGCCAGGACCGGCGCGAGGAGGTCATCCGCTACGTCCAGCAGAAATACGGACGCGACCAGGTCGGCCAGATCATCACCTTCGGCACGCTGCAGGCCCGCGCAGTGCTTCGCGATGTCGGCCGGGTGCTTCAGATGCCCTATGGCCAGGTCGACAAGCTCTCTAAGATGGTGCCGTCGAACCCGGCCAATCCGGTCAAGCTCGCCGACGCCATCGCCAACGAGCCGCGCTTTGCCGAAGAGGCCGAGCGCGAGCCGATCGTGCAGACGCTGCTCGACATGGCGCAGAAGCTGGAAGGGCTCTACCGCCACGCCTCGACGCATGCCGCCGGCATCGTCATCGGCGACCGGCCACTGTGGGAGCTGGTGCCAATGTACCGCGACCCGCGCTCCGACATGCCGGTCACCCAGTTCAACATGAAGTATGTCGAGCAGGCCGGGCTGGTGAAGTTCGACTTCCTCGGCCTGAAGACGCTGACGGTGCTGGAGACCGCGGTCAAGCTGATCCGCCGCCGCGGCATCGAGATCGATCTCGCCCACATTCCGCTCGACGACCCCGATACCTATGCCATGCTGTCGCGCGGCGAAGTGGTCGGCGTGTTCCAGGTGGAAAGTGCAGGCATGCGCAAGGCGCTGATCGGCATGCGCCCCGACTGCATCGAGGACATCATCGCGCTGGTCGCGCTTTACCGGCCGGGGCCGATGGAGAACATCCCGACCTACAACGCCAGAAAGCATGGCGAGGAGGAGATGGCGTCGATCCATCCGAAGATCGACCATCTGGTGAAGGAGACGCAAGGCGTTATCGTCTACCAGGAACAGGTGATGCAGATCGCGCAGGAACTTGCCGGCTATTCGCTCGGAGAAGCCGATTTGCTGCGCCGCGCCATGGGCAAGAAGATCCGCGCCGAGATGGACAAGCAGCGCGAGCGCTTTGTTTCGGGCGCAGTCGAGCGCGGCGTCGGCAAGCCGCAAGCCGACTTCATTTTCGACCTGCTGGCAAAGTTCGCCGACTACGGTTTCAACAAGTCGCATGCGGCCGCCTATGCCGTCGTCTCCTACCAGACGGCCTATCTGAAGGCGCACTACCCGGTCGAGTTCCTGGCCGCGTCGATGACGCTCGACATGGGCAACACCGACAAGCTCGCCGATTTCCGCCAGGATGCGCTGCGCCTCGGCATCGACGTCGTGGCGCCGTCGGTGATATCAAGCTTCCGGGCCTTTGAAGTCGGCGAGAACCGGATCTTTTATTCGCTGGCCGCGCTCAAGGGCGTCGGCGACGCGGCGGTCGAGCATATCGTCGCCATGCGCGGCGAGAAACCGTTCAAGAACCTCGCCGATTTCTGCGAAAGGGTCGATCCGAAGATCGTCGGCAAGCGCGTCTTCGAAAGCCTGATCATGGCCGGCGCGCTCGACTGCTTCGGCCACGACCGCGCCGCGATGATGGCGGGCGTCGAGCGGATGATGGGGCTGGCGTCGCTGGCGCAGCAGAATGCAATGTCGGGCCAGCACGACATTTTCGGTGCTTCGCTCGGCGCACAGTCGCAGGCGCTCAACCTGCCGGCGACCGACCCGTGGCTTGCCGCCGACCGTCTGCACCGTGAATTCCAGGTGGTCGGCTTCTATCTCTCCGCGCATCCGCTGGACGAATACAAGGCGGCGCTGCAGAAGATGCGGGTGCAGAACTGGGCCGAGTTCTCGGCCGCGGTCAAACGCGGTGCTGCCGCCGGGCGGCTTGCCGGCACCGTCACCACCAAGCAGGAGCGCAAGACGCGCACCGGCAACAAAATGGGCGTCGTGCAGTTCTCCGACACGTCGGGCCAGTATGAAGCGGTGCTTTTTTCCGAAGGTCTGGCGCAGTATCGCGACCTGCTCGAGCCCGGCCGATCGGTGGTGATCACCGTTTCGGCCGAGGACAGGCCCGAAGGCGTCAATCTGCGCATCCAGACGGTGCAGTCGCTGGAGGACGAGGCAAGCCGCATCCAGAAGGCCTTGCGCATCTTTGTCAGGGATGACCGACCGGCGTCGGCGATTCAATCGCAGCTTACCCAGCGCGGCGATAGCCAGGTGAGCATTATCGTCATCAAGGATGAGGCGCAGGGCGAGGTCGAGATCGAACTGCCCAACCGTTACCGCGTCTCGCCACAGATCGCGTCGGCCATGCGCGCGGTGCCGGGCGTGGTGGAAGTAGAGCTGGTGTGAGCTAAGCACAGCCTCGTTTGTTTGGACCGTGTTCCGCCAAGCCAGCGCCAGCATGCCCAGCGCCGGATTGCCCGGTGACATTGCCACTGGTATCGTGAGGTCGGCCCGCCATGCCATCAACTCGTCTTTTCGGTTGCTGGCCTGGCGCTTTCGGCGGCCGGGGGGAGAGCCTCATGGACGAGCGGACAGCTGCTGCCGAACTCCAGAAAATTGTCAATGGGTTCCAGGTATCTCAGGCGGTATGCGTCGCCGCCACACTGGGCATCGCAGACCATCTCAAGGACGGAAAACGCACCAGCGGCGAACTTGCCGCGTTGACCAATACCCATCCGCAAGCGCTCTACCGGCTGCTGCGCGCCCTGGCATCGGTCGGCGTGTTCCATGAAGCGGAAGACCGGTTTTTCTCGCTGACCCCGGTTGGCGGCGCGTTGCGATCCGATGTTCAGCATTCGGTCGCACCGTGGGCGATTCTGGCCGGACGGCCGTATTTCCGTCAGGCATGGAGCGATCTGCTGCACAGTGTCAGCACCGGCGAAAATGCCTTTCGCCACGCTCATGGCAAGGGCGTTTGGGAATACCGGGCGGAGCATCCGGAAGAGTCCGTCATCTTCGACCGCGCGATGACGGCCATGTCGCGTGGCGTCGCCGCCGCGGTGATCGCGGCCTATGACTTCCGGCCGTTCTCTGTTGTCATGGATGTCGCGGGCGGGCAGGGCGCGCTGCTTGCCGAAATTCTCTGCCGCAATCCCGGCCAGCGCGGCATTCTTTTCGATCAGCCGCAGGTCGTGGCGAGGGCCGGCCCGGTCTTTGACGCCGCGGGCGTGGCCGATCGATGCGACATCGTCGCCGGCGATTTCTTCCTCTCGGTGCCCGAGGGCGCCGATGCGGTTGTGCTTAAATGGATCCTGCATGACTGGGACGACGACACAAACATCCGGATCCTGAAAACCTGCCGCCGGGCGATGCGCCCAGACGGCAAACTGCTGGTGCTTGAGGGCATTCTGGCGCCGCCCAACGAAGGCGCCGGCGCAAAATTCGGCGATCTGAACATGCTGGTCATGCCGGGCGGGCAGGAGCGCACGGCAGAAGAATTCGAGTTGCTGCTTGCGGCGTCGGATTTTCAGGTCGCCAATATCGTTGAAGCTGGACCTCGCATCAGCATCATCGAGGCAGAACCGGTCTGATCGCTTTCCGGGTCTGAAACGCTCCGGATGTTCTCAAGCCACAGCGGCTTCACCCTGCTCTGCCCCACTGGACGGCTGTCGCAGTGAGCGTTATCGCAGTTGTCATGAAGGCGCCAGACAGGGACGGAGCTCGGGATTCAGCCTTGACGCGGCTGCGCGGCACGCTGCGCAAGCTCTATCACGGGCGCACGCCCGCGGCTTTCCGGTTTCAACTGGTCGCGATCATCATCGACCTTGCCATCATCGCCTTCTTCATCGCCACACCGGTGATCCAGGAGTCGCCTTCGTTCCTCTGGCTCGATTATTCCGTGGCAGCGCTTGTCGCCGCCGACATGATTGCGCGGCTGCTTGCCTCCAACGACATGCTGCGCCTGATGAAACAGCCGGCGTCGTGGGTCGATGCATTTATCCTGCTGACGCTGCTGATGCCTTCAGCGCTAGCCAATCTGGGCTTCCTGCGCATATTGCGGCTGTGGTCGCTGTCGCGCAGCGGCGCGCTGTGGCGGTATCTCGAGATGCGCGGCCTCAAAAAATGGCGCGAGGCGAGCCACGCAGTCATCAATCTCCTGACATTCCTCCTTGTCATCACCGGTTTTGTCTACACCTTCTTCTTCCGCACTGGGGCCGGTCTCGAAGGCTATGTCGACGCGCTTTATTTCACCGTCGCCACGGTGACCACGACCGGCTTCGGTGACATCGTCCTGCCGGGTATCGCCGGCAAGCTCACCGCCATCGTCACCATGATCATCGGCATATCGCTGTTCGTCAGGCTGGCGCAGGCGCTCTTCCGTCCCAACAAGGTGTTTTTTCCCTGCCCGCAATGCGGCCTTCAGCGGCATGAAGCCGACGCCGTCCACTGCAAGGCCTGCGGGCATATCCTCAACATCCCCGACGAAGGCGACTAGGATGCGAGGTCAGAGCGCGGTTTTGCTGGAACTAAAACCGCGCTCTAACTCTTTGCTTTCACGCATTTTGTCGGACACCAAACGAAGATGCTTGGCTGCAAAATGCTAAGACGCTGCCACTTCCGCTGGTTTGCTCGCTTTTTTCTGCAGATTGAGCAGATTGCCCAACAGGATCAGCAAGGCGCCGCCGGCGGTGAAAGCATCGATCTGCTCGTGGTAGAGCAGCCAGCCGATCAGCGCTGACAGCGGCACGCGCAAAAAGTCCATCGGCGAGATGACGGTCGCGTCGGCATAGGCGAGCGCGCGGGCCATGCAGAAATGCGACGACATGCCGGTGAAGGCGATCAGCAGGATCCACGGCCATAGTTCGAGCGGCGGGTTGCGCCATTCGTACAGCGCCGGGATAAGGCCGAGCACCGACTGTATGACCAGCATCCAGAAGATGATGGACACGACGCTGTCCGTCCGCGTCAGCGATTTGACCAGGACCACAGATATGCCGAAGCAGACCGCGGCACCCAGCACGACGATATGTCCCGGATCGACGGAGCCGACGCCCGGACGGACGATGATCACCACACCGATCAGTCCGAGCACGATGGCCGCAAGTCTTGGCCGGCTTAGTCTTTCACCAAGAAAGCCGACCGCCAGAATGGCCGTCCAGATGGGCGTCGTGAATTCGATGGAGATCAGCACGGCCAGCGGGATCAGCGTCAAGGCGTATAGCCATGCCGCCTGGCCGACAAAATGGACGACATTGCGGGCGATATGAGCCAAGGGGCGTTTGGTGCGCATTGCCGCAAAACCGCCTGATATCATCACCAGCGGCAGGAGGATGAAAAGGCCGATCACCGAGCGCAGCTCCAGCACCTGGAATACGTTGAGCTCGGCCGTCGTGGCGCGGCCGGCGACCGACATCGTCAGAAACGATGCGATCGACAGCGCCATCCAGAACGCGGCCCGGGGGATCGAGGGTGAGGGTGCCATGCGCGCTATGTCGCAAGCCGGGACTTTCACCGCAACCGCTAGTCGACGCATTCGGCTGGGCCAGAAGCGACGTGTTGCAAAACGGTCATGTTGAAGGCGGAACCTGCCGTCACGGCGGGCGTTGGTCCAACAGCCAGTTCATTGGAAATATCGTCGTTCCGATATCAACGAGGAGAGATCCCATGAAATCATTTGCACGATTTGTACTTGCCGGCTGCCTGACGGCTGCGGCTGGCGCGGCTCATGCCGACGAGGCCGATTTTCTCCGCTCGTTCGAGGGAAACTTCGCCGGCAAGGGGACCGTCAAGGTAACCACCGAGGCGCCGACGGTGAGCGTCTCCTGCCGCTTCAATTCCGACGCGACATCGAGCTCATTGTCGCTGGACGGCACCTGCCGCGGTCTCGTCGTGGTGACGCGCGCCATCAGTGCCGATCTGAAGTCCCGCGGGACGAAGTACACCGGGACCTATGTCGGGTCCCGCACCGGGCCGGCGCAGCTCAGCGGCAGGCGCTCAGGCAATGCGATCAATCTCGGCATCCGTTGGGCGAAGGAGGTCAACGGCGATCGCACGGCGCAAATGACGGTCGAGAAGAATGGCGAGGACGGGATGCGGCTGACCGTTATCGACGTCGATCCGAAAACCGGCGAGCGCGTTTTGACCAGCCGGATCGACTTGAGGCGCATCTGACAGCCGCTCTATCTTTTTGTGGCATGATCTTTTCCGAACCGGGTTCCACTTTTCGCTTACGCGGACCTCTCGGTTCAGAATCGTACTCAGTCCTCGATCGGCTCGGGCGGGTGGGCGTTGCGGCCCTTGCCGAAGGTGTAGCCGGTCTCCACCGCCCTGCGGCCGAACTTGTCGCGTAGCGTGTCGATGGCGCCTTCGGCCATGGCGCGCTTGCGCGACTGAATATCGACGAGATCGGGCGGATCGGCCTTGTCGTCATTCGAGAGGTCGCTGACACCGATGCCGAGCAGCCGGTATCTTGTGCCGTCCGCTTCCTTGCGCAGCAGTTCGAGCCCGGTCGAAAAAATGCGGTCGGCCAGCCGTGTCGGATCGCCGAGCTGGCGGTTGCGCGTGCGGGTCTTGAAATCCTGGGTCTTCAGCTTCAGCACGACGGTGCGTCCGGCAATGCCGGATTTCTTCAGCCGCCCGGAAACCTTTTCCGACAGCGCTCTCAGCACCGAAACCAATTCATCCAGGGAAGCGATGTCGGTGTCGAAGGTGGTCTCCGCCGATACGCTCTTCGCATCCTGGTCGGGATGGACGCGGCGGTCGTCCTCGCCGCGTGAAAGATGATAGAGCCGGTCGCCCATCACGCCGTAGCGGCGCATCAAGTCGCCGCGCTCCATGCGTTGCAACTGGCCAATCATCCGGACGCCGTCCCGTTCAAGCGTGGCGGCGAAAGCTTTTCCCACACCCCAGATCAGCGTCACCGGCTGCTCGGCCAAAAAGCCAGATGCCTCGGCCTCGCCGATCACCGAAAAACCGCGCGGCTTGCGAAAGTCCGATGCTACCTTGGCCAGGAACTTGCAGTAGGAAAGGCCTGCTGAAACGGTGATGCCGATCTCCTTCTCCACGCCAAGCGCGAAGCGCGCCAGCACCACCGCCGGCGGCAAGCCATGCAGACGCTCGGTGCCGGCAAGATCCAGAAATGCTTCGTCGATAGAGATCGGCTCGACCAGCGGCGTCAGCGCCTGCATCATGGCGCGCACCTCGCGGCCGAGGCGTGCATATTTTTCCATGTCCGGCGGGATGACGACCGCTTCCGGACAGGATTCGAGCGCCTTGAACATCGGCATCGCCGAGCGCACCCCGTGGATGCGGGCGATGTAGCAAGCGGTGGAGACGACGCCGCGCTTGCCGCCGCCGATAATCAACGGCCGGTCCTTCAGCGCCGGGTTGTCGCGCTTTTCGACCGCCGCATAAAACGCGTCGCAGTCGATATGGGCAAGATGCAGCCGGTAGAGCTCCGGATGGCGGGCAAGCCGTGGACTGCCGCAACGTTCGCAGCGCCGGGCCTCGCCGCGCTGGAAGGTCAGGCAGTCGCGACAAAAACCGTGATCGGGATTGTTGACAGAGGCCGCCATCGCTGCGAACATAAAGAGAACAAAGGCAATGGTACGTCAGGACGGACGCCACGACAAGGCGGTAGGCCGGGAGAGAGCTCATGAATACGACCATAGCGCCGCTGGTGCCCGAGCTTTGGGCTGATTTCGAAGATCTTTTCGGTAAGCAAGGTGCCTGCTACGGCTGCTGGTGCACACATTTCCGGCTGTCGCCGGCAGCGCGCCGCGCCAGCAACCGGGAGCGGAACAAGGACCACATCAAGGCGCGGATCGAGGCCGGGCCGCCACCGGGCCTGCTGGCGTTCGAGGATGGCAAGGCGGTCGGCTGGATGCAGATCGGCCCGCGCGCCCATGTGCCCGAATGGAACAATAAGGGCAGGGGATCGGCGCCCGTCGATCCCGCCGACGCCGTGGATCCGGGCGTGTGGGCGATTTCCTGCTTCTTCATCCGCGTCAAGGCGCGCGGCAGGGGCGTGACGCACCGGCTGGTCGAAGGCGGCATCGAGTTTGCTCGCCAGAATGGCGCGCGGCTGGTCGAGGCGTGTCCGATCGACCTGTCGAAAGATTCGCGTTCGATCGGGCTGTTCGTCGGCTCGTCGCGGGTCTTCGAGAAAGCCGGCTTCGAGAGGCTGGTCGAGCGCAAGGCGGGCCGACCGCTGATGCGATTGGTGCTTTAATCAGTGTGCTGTGCGCGCCGCTGCCGCGACGGTCGCTCGGCGGCGGCCAAATCTCGTAGCCGGCCTGCATAATCAGACGGTTGACATCCAGCAGGAATAAATCCGCCTGCGGCCCGTTCCTCCTCGGATTTTTCCTTGGAGGCTATCAATGTTTCATTTTTCCCAGACCACTCGCTCGATCCGGTTTGTCTGTCGGCCGGAAGATTATGGCGTCATCGCGCCGCCAGTAGCAGCCAAGACGGTTCTGCCGGACTGGTTCCGCAAATTGCCGGCAGTCGATTCGCAGCAAGCGTCGGCCACCAACAATGGTCTGACCGTCAAGCGCTGCATGCCGTTTCTCGATGCGATGACAACCGGCTGGATCCTGCCGCTCGCGGCGACCGTCCGCCTTGAGATCAAGGACGGCGGCCGCGTCGTCGATGCCGGCTGGGAGTTCGACAGGGTGATGGTGAGCAATCATGGCGCCCATCAGGTCGCCGGCAACCCGAAGGAACCGGCACCCCCATGTAAATTTCACAATTACTGGTCGATACGGACCCCGCCGGGCTGGAGTTGTTTGTTCCTGCCGCCGCTCAACAGGCCGGCTCAGCCTTTCGAATGCGTCGCCGGCATCGTCGATACCGATAGGTACGCAGCCGACATCCATTTTCCGTTTTTCGCGACCGCGCCCGACGGCCTCTACGTCATCGAAAAGGGCACGCCGCTCGTCCAGGTCATACCGGTTCGCCGCGAAGATGCCGCACTCAAGGCAGAAATCCGGGCGGAGACCGGAGCCGAGGCGACGGAGCGCGAAACTGTCTATCGCAACACGATTGCGGGCGAAGGCTGGTATCGCAAATGGGCCCGCGCGGCCCGCTAGACTTTTTTTGCGGAGAAGAATGCGAAACGGGGCCGCTAGGCCCCGTTTCTTTGTGAATTGCTAGCGGAACCGCCAGTTGCGCGGACCGCGATCCGAACTGTTCGAGTTCGAATTGGAGGAGCTGTTCGACGATGAGTTCGAATTCGAGTTGCTCGACGAATTGGAGCTGGAGTTCGAACTCGAATTGCTCGACGAGTTGGAGCTGGAATTCGATGAACCGTTGGACGACGAATTGGAGCTCGAATTGGACGAACTGTTGCCCGCGACGATGAAGGCACCTTCGCTTTGGCTGGTCATTGCGGCCGGCGGACCCTCGGTTTCCGGTGACGCCGCGGGATATTCCTTCGCCTGCGCCGCGGTGCTCGCGAGCGCTGCCATTCCTGCGACCAGTGTCGACTTGAGTTTCCAGTGTCTTGTCATGGTAGTTACTCCTTGTTTCAGACTGGACCGGCAGTTGCGGTCCGGCGGAGTAACGGGCGATTGCCGGCTTTATTCCATTCAGAGAAAGCCGGATTCCATTTAGAGAACGGGGGCCGTTGCAGCTTCACTTCCGGTCCTTCCGACGGACCTCGGTCAACGCTTGGACTTCCTCCTCGGCTGACATCGGAGCGCCCGCTTCGATCGCCGAAAGATAGGCGTCGAGGGCTTCGGTCGACGAGGCCGGGGCATAGCCTCCGGCGTCGCCGGGGGCCACGACCGCGAAGCTGACGCGCCATTCGTCGCCGGAACGGCAGGCGACCGACACCACCGTGGAGCGGTCCTGCGAGTCAACCTCGAATTCTCGGCACAAATCCTGCGAATTGTTGCGAAAGGTAGCGATAGCCCGGAATCGGTCACTGATCCCGGCGAGCCTGATTTCCTTGCCGGACTCGACCGTTTCAAGGGCTTGGGCCAGGGCCGGCCTAATGACGCCGGCAACCCATAGCCCGCCCTGCCTGCGTTCGTTGGTACCTGCTGCCCAATACCCGGTGAGCGCGCCGACGACGGCCGCCGCGAGAGAGGCGGCAATCGGCAGCCTCCAGTGAGACCTCGATGGAGGCGCCGCTATGCGCCCGCCGCCGAAGGGCAATGCCGATGCCGCCTTCTCGACGGCGCGCCTGGCCTCGATCATTTGCTCAACGGCGGCCACAAGTTTTTCGGGAACCGGCTCGTCGAGCAGCGGCTTCAGCGCGGCCTGCGCCTGCGCTCTGGTTTCGATGAACATGGCAACCCTGGTAACCAGACGGTCATCGATCTCCATCGCCTGCTCGATCCTGGCGACCGTCTCCGGATCAAGCTCACCATCGGCGAACCGCATCAGGATCTCGTCCGAAAACGTCTCTTCGGTCATTTGCTAGCCCCTTTTGTGACCGCAGAACGGGTGGGAGCCATGGATATTCCCGTCGCCTCCGCCAGATTCTTTCTTGCCCGGGCCAGTCTGCTCATCACCGTCCCGATCGGCACGGCAAGGACTTCCGCGGCTTCCTTGTAGGAAAGCTCTTCGACACAGACCAGAAGCAGCACGTCGCGCTGATCGCCGGCAAGTTCGCCAATGGCTTGCGCCACGCTGTTCAGCGCCAGCCGCGCCTCCATCTCGCGCTCACCGGAAATGCCGGCGATGTCATGGCGCTCGTCGACATCGTCCTGCGGGCCGGCGACCTTGCGCCTGCGGATGTCATCGATCCACAGATTTCGGAGAATTTTGAACATCCACGCGTCGAAGCGCGTTCCTTGCTCGAAACGCTGCTCGTTGGCGAGCGCCCGTTCGCAGGCTCGCTGAACGAGATCGTCCGCAATATCGCGGGACCGGCAGAGCGCAATCGCGAACCGGCGGAGATTCGGGAGAAAAGCGACAAGCTGGTCTTGGACGCGGTCGGTTTTTTCCGGCATGTTGCTCCAAGTTATTTTGGAATAAAGCGGCCCCGCACCCGTTTCCTCGCAAAGCTAGCTTATTGTCGGATAGGTCCGCTAGCCTCGCGATGTTGAAAATCGGCAACGGCGGAAATGTGAGGGAGATATGGGCGCCACCGCCTGGCTGAGACCAAGAGCCCTGCTGCCTTTCTGGGTAGCCGTCGCGTTAATGGTCGATCTTCATCCGACGGGCGGCCTGCTGGTGCTCGGAGAGTTCGGACCAAGATCGGCGTTCGCCGATGATGACGGTGGTGGTGACGATGGTGGTGGTGATGACGGTGGCGGCGGTCAATCCGGCTCGTCGTCTGGTGGATCGGGAGCGATTCCTCGCCGGTCGACCGGAACGAATCTGTTTCGCACGCTGACCGATCGGTTTCTTCCGCGTCCGCCAAGACGCGGCGGCAGGCGCGCGCAACGGCCCGCCGTCCCTTTGCCGTCTCGGGCGCCGGACCAGATCGTAGCGACCGGGCTGAGTTCGGCTGAAATCGGTCGGCTTCAGGCAACGGGCTTCACCGTCCTTGACCGCACCGACATCCAGCTTCTGGGGTCGGAGCTGGTCCGGCTGCGCATACCGCCCAACATGCCGCCGGAGGCTGCGCGCGATCTTGTCATCGACGCCGCTCCGCAGTCGACAGCGGATTTCGTGCATTACTACCGGCCCGGACAAGAAGCCGAATGTGCCGGATCCCACTGCGCCGCCGCAGGCCTGATCGGCTGGCCGACTAATACCGGTCTTCCCGCCGGTTGCGGTGGCAATGTCACGATCGGCCTCATCGACACGGCGATCAATCCTGCGCATGCCGCCTTCGCGAATGGCCGGGTCGAAGTTCTTCGCCTTTCGGACCACGGCTTTCCCGAGTCCGGCCGCCAGCACGGCACCGCCGTCGCGGCGCTGCTCGTCGGCGGCGCCGACAGCCGTACCCCGGGCCTCCTGCCGCAGGCTAGGCTCATCGCGGTCGATGCGTTTCACCGGGGCGATCGCCAGGATGACCGCTCGGACGTCTATGATCTTCTTCGCGCACTCGATCTTCTTTCCGTGCGCGGCGTGCAGGTGACGAATATGAGCCTGTCGGGTCCTGCGAATGCCCTTCTCGAACAGTTTGTCCGAAAACTTTCCGAAGGCGGCATGGTGATCGTCGCCGCTGCCGGCAATGGAGGTCCCAAGGCCGGACCTGCCTATCCGGCGGCCTACGCGGAAGTGATCGCGGTGACGGCGGTGGACCGCATGAAACGCCCCTACAGGCGTGCCGGCCGCGGCGAGCATATCGACCTGGCCGCCCCCGGCGTCGAAGTATGGACGGCCGCGTCGGTCAGCGGCGCACGGCTGAAGACCGGTACCTCCTTCGCGACGCCGTTTGTTGCCGCCGCAGCGGCGTTGATGAAGTCGGCAAACAGCAGCGCCACCGCAGCCGACATTCATGATGCGCTCGGCAAGTCGGCGGAAGATCTCGGCGCGCCCGGCAAGGACGCCGTCTTCGGTTGGGGCCTGCTCAATGCCCGCGCCGCTTGCGTCGTCACGCCGAAGAAGGCGATGTGAAGCTCCGATGACGCGAGCTCTTGCTGGGGCGACAGGCTGATGCATCGTCGATGCTGGCGAACACCGCGATCGGGCAGGGCGCATTGCATCAACCACGTCGCGCCGCGCCGCTGCTTCATGAACGGTGGCCGGGACCTAGCGCTCAGGAGGGATTGCACCTTACCCGTTTCGGCTTACGGTTACGATTGGAGTTTTCTACCAGAAGAATAGCAACGGAGATTCTGCGTGAACCGTGTTCTGCCGGCCGTCTTTGTTCTCGCGCTCAGCGCGCCTGCCTTAGGCCAGACCGTCGATGGCGAGGGTGCGAAGCAGCTCTCCGAAAATTTGTCTCGCTACATCGGCAGCAAGGCGATCGACAGCGGTTTCCTGAAGGTTTCCGTGGAAGGCGACGCTTACAAACTCGCCGTCGACTTCAAACCTGTCGTGAACCTGTTGGCGACGCAGCATTCCTTCAAGTTCGACTTCAGCCCCTACGCATTCCTCGTCAAGCCAAGCAGCAACGGGACGTGGAATGTCTCTGCGGATTTGTCGCCAAGCGGGTCCTTCGAGTTCATGGGGCCGGAAGGCCCGCAGAGCATGCAATTCTCGATCAAAGACAGCAAGTTCACCGGCGTCTATGACACCGAACTGGCGGCTTTCACCAGCGCCACACACTCGACGGCCGGGATGACGATGAAAACCCGGGACACCATGCAGCGCGCGGAGGTGAGCACCGGCGCCGGTACTGCCACTATGAACGCAACCCAAGCTGCGAATGGCGGCGTGGATTTCACCGCGACGCAGACGATCGCCGATTTTGCCGAAACGCTTGATTTTGACGATCCCAAAAGCGGGCTGAAATTCCCGCTTACAATCAAATCGCCAGAACTGTCGGTGAATGCGACCGGCAAAGGAATGCGGACAAAGCCATTTCTCGACCTGCTGGCATTTGCCGTCGCCAATGAAGACGAAGCCAAGCTGAAGGCCAACCAGGCGCAGCTCAAATCGCTTTTACTCGCCGCGCTGCCGCTGTGGGAGCGGATCGACGGAAGCTACGGATTCAAGGATGTCACTGTCGAAAGCCCGGTCGGGCATTTCGGAGCGACGGAGCTGGGCACCAGCTTCGGGACCGACGGCATCGCCCAGAACGGAGCAGTCAACTATACGATCAAGGCCGCAGGATTGACGATCCCTCAGAATCTTGTGCCCGCCTGGGGTACGGCGCTGCTGCCCACCGACATTAATCTGAATTTCGGCGGCGCCAACATCGGTCTCGACAGCATGGCGAAAAAGGCGATCGAGGCCTTTGATCTCAACAAGAATCCGCCGTTGCCGGCCGACTTTGGCGATCAGATCAAGGCTGATTTCATGGCCAAGACGCCGAAATTTGTCATCGGCCACAGCACGGTGAAGAACGGCGACATGGAAATCGCGATGGAAGGCGAGATGACGTTCCCCGGCATGAAGCCCGAGGCAAATGTGACGATCGATATCGCAGGCTATGACAGAATTGTGGAAAGCCTGCAGGCGGCGGCGAAGACGGAGCCGGAAGCCGCGCAATATGTGCCGGTGGCGCTTGCGATCAAGGGATTCGGCAAGACGCTGCCGGACGGTCGCATCGAATGGGTCGTCAACGGCAAGCCGGACGGTTCGGTCACGGTCAATGGTGTCATGGTGAAGCCGGCCGATCCGGTTGCGAATGATGAAGGCGACGACAGCGAAGAAGAAACGACGCCGTAGGCGTTTTCGCGATCCGGTCGTCGCTCATATCGAATGTTCATGGTCGTCGTCGCCAAGCGGCAGTGCCCGCAGCGCCTTGCCGACGGAAGCCGGCGGCGTGCCGGTCTCCGCCGCGAACCGCATGAGCGTCGGCTCGTGGGCGAGGATGAACTGCAGCACGCCGGCCAAGAAACCCGGCTCGCCGGCTGCCTGGCGGATGGAATGCGCCTCGATGCCGGTGATCGCCAGGAAACGGGGCAGAAGTTCCGGATCGGCGGCGACGAAGCCCAATGCCTTCACGGCAATGGTTTCCGCTTCCTCGCGCATTGACGCTGCGTTTGCCATCACTACCTTCTTGCGCGGTGGAATGAGTCTCTTTTTGGCAGTAATCGCAAGCGTCGCCTGCGGCAAGCCATCTAACTCTGCAATGCGGTGTCCGAGGTGAAATCCGAAGCTTTTCCGGCAGCCGGTTTCCGTTTCGTCAATTATATTGCCGTAGAGTCGAGCAGTGTTTGGTGCGTACCGGCGAGGGCGCATGACGGCAACCTTCGAGCGGAAGGCAGGCCGAGACGGGAATTTGATGCCTAAGAAGGTCATGATCGTCGAGGACAATGAGCTCAACATGAAGCTCTTTCGGGACCTCATCGAAGCGAGCGGTTACGAGACGGTACGCACGCGCAATGGCCTGGAAGCGCTGGATCTGGCGAGACTGCACAAGCCGGACCTTATTTTGATGGACATCCAGTTGCCCGAAGTGTCGGGGCTGGAGGTGACCAAATGGCTGAAGGAAGACGACGACCTCCATGTCATACCGGTCATTGCCGTCACTGCATTCGCGATGAAGGGCGATGAGGAGCGTATCCGCCAAGGTGGCTGCGAAGCGTATATTTCCAAGCCGATCTCGGTGCCGCGTTTCATCGAAACCATCAAATCCTACCTGGGCGACGCCTGATGCGCCCTTCCAGCCGAGCCGGAGCTTTATGAGATGACTGCACGGATCCTCGTCGTCGACGACATCCCTGCCAATGTGAGGCTGCTCGAGGTCCGGCTGCTTGCCGAATATTTCGAGGTGCTGACCGCCACGAACGGGCTGGACGCGATCGAGACCTGCGAAAACGGCAAGGTCGATGTCGTGCTGCTCGACGTGATGATGCCTGACATGGACGGGTTCGAGGTCTGCCGGCGGCTGAAGAGCGACCCGGCGACGTCGCACATCCCCGTCGTCATGATCACCGCGCTCGACCAGGTTTCGGACCGGGTGCGCGGCCTCGAGGCCGGTGCCGACGATTTTCTGACCAAGCCGGCCAACGATCTGCAGCTGATGACGCGCGTCAAAAGCCTGGTCAGGCTGAAGACGTTGACCGACGAGCTGCGCTTGCGCGCCTCGACCACGCGCAATATCGGCATCGAGGAGCTGTTGAGCCGCAACTTCGCGTCCGCAGACACCACGCCGAAGGTTCTGCTCATCGACGAGCGCAAATCCTCCTTCGAGCGGGTCCAGAAAATGCTGCGCGGCACCGCCGACCTCGACATCGCCACCGATCCGCATGCCGGCTTCTTCCAGGCCGCCGAAACGCCCTATGAATGCGTGATGATCTCGACGGCCTTTGCCGATTTCGATCCGCTCAGGCTCTGCTCACAATTGCGTTCGCTCGATCGCACCCGTTTCGTGCCAATCATCCTTCTGGCGCAGGAGGGTGAGGAGGGGCGCATCATCCGCGGCCTCGAACTCGGCATCAACGACTATCTGATGCGGCCGATCGACCAGCAGGAGCTGACCGCTCGGCTACGCACGCAGGTGCGCCGCAAGCGCTACAACGACCAGCTGCGTGCCAGCGTCACCCAGACCATCGAGATGGCGGTGACAGACGCGCTGACTGGGCTGCACAATCGCCGATACCTCGACAGCCACCTGCAGACGTTGTTCGACCGTGCCGTAGCGCGGCGACGGCCGCTGTCGATGATGATCACCGATCTCGACCGCTTCAAGACGATCAACGATGCACATGGCCATGACGGCGGCGACGAGGTGCTGCGCGAATTTGCGCGGCGGCTGCGTAAGAATGTGCGCGGCATCGATCTCGCCTGCCGTTTCGGTGGCGAGGAGTTCGTCGTGGTGATGCCGGACACGGACGGCGCCGTCGCCGAAAAGGTCGCGGAGCGCATTCGCGCCGAAATCGCTCTTATGCCGTTTGCAGTCGGTCACGACGGCAAGACGATCGAGGTTACCGTCAGCGTCGGCGTGTCGTCGGTGCTGAAGGGCGTGGACACGGTTGCCGGGCTGATGAAGCGCGCCGATCTCGCGCTCTACGAAGCCAAGAGCGCCGGCCGCAACCGCGTCGTCGCCAAGGCGGCGTAAGGCCAATTCTCCATTCAGTGCGACAGGGTTACGAATTTACCTTAACGCAAGCGATTCGCCGGGCTTGGTTAAGAAATTGTTGATTTTCACAGGCTGTTGCGCAAATGTGCAGATCAATGACGGAACCGGCGCGAGGTAGATAGCCGGATCGATCCGAAGAATACCCCATGATTCAGGTCCGCCGCATCTCCTGGGTCCGTGGGGTCGGCCGGCCGGCGCTGGCACATAGTGGCCTCCTCGTACCGCTGCCAAACGCCGACCGGCCCCCAAAATGCATCAAGACTCTGCAACAACCATTGGACATTTTGGACTTTTTCGAGCCTTGAAAACCAAAACGCCGCCCATAGGGGCGGCGTTTTGGCTTTAAAGCAGGAAACCAGATTACTTGATCTTGGTTTCCTTGAACTCGACGTGCTTCTTGGCAACCGGATCGTATTTGCGGAACGACAGCTTGTCCGTCTTGGTGCGGCTGTTCTTGCTGGTCACGTAGAAGAAACCGGTGTCTGCGGTCGACAGAAGCTTGATCTTGATGTTTGCGGCTTTGGCCATTGTGTTCGTCCGTTATGTTCGTGGAGTTTTGGCCGCTGGAGCACGGGGAAACACCCGGACGCGGGAAACTTGGCGCGACACATAAAGAACGCGCCCGGAAAGTCAACCCCGTGAGGCTTCGGTGCAGTCGCTTGTGCAAGCTGTGGTCAATATCAGCCAGCCGGCAGCCGAGAATGTTCCTAACTATGCGTCTTCCCTAACCGGCGGAGCGGCCTTCTTCAAGTCTCCCGTAGTGTTCCCCCAGCGGTTCGGGTTGGAGCGGTCGTCCAAGCCCTTGGAGCGGCTGGCGAGGATCGGCTGAATGCGGATCACCGGCTCCTGATAGCTGTGGGCCTGGAATATCGCTTCGACAATGCGGGCGGCCAACGCCTGATCGTCGGGCAGTTCGAACGACACCTCCACCGTGCCATGCCGTCTGCGCAATTCCGTCTCGGCACCTGCAGCCGCGCCTTCGAGTGGCCGGTAGCGCTCGATGCCGTGCGCCGACTGGTAGGCATTGCTGTTGTATTTGCCCATGGTCAGCGGAGCGATCGCGACCACAGCTTCCATGATGCGGTCGACATCGGAGGCCGGCGCTTGAAAGGTTACAAGCAGCAGCAATTCCATCCGCACCGATTTCGTTTCAAACCCGGAGTCGATCATGGCGGCATCCTCAAATTCGTGGCGTGTTGCTGACAATCTACCCAGGTGCTGCTGACACGGTCATGTCAGCAGCCTTGCGCCACATGAGGAATCGATCGGGTCTTTCTACAGGATTTTTCGGGCGAGCCTGGCGCCGACCAGCGCGATATAGAAGGCGAAGAACACGCCGAGCGCCCAGCCGAAGCCGGAGGGTCCGAAAAGGTCCATGCCGATGCCGATCGCCTGCGGGCCGAGCACCATGCCGACGCCATAGCAGAGCACGAAGGCAGCGTTGGCCGAGGCCAGGTCGTGACCGGAAAGCTGCGAGCCGAGATGGGCCAGGCCGATCGTGTACATGGCCGCGACCACGCCACCCCAGACGAACAGAAGCGCCGCCATCAGATGCCAGTCCTGCGCGAAGTGCGGCATGAAGATAGTGCCGGCAAGCCCGATGGTTGCACACACCAGAAGCAGATAACGGCGGTCGCTGACACGGTCGCTGATCATGCCGAGCGGGATTTGCAACAGCACGTTGCCGAGGCCGATCATGGTGAGCAGGAGGGCGGCATCGGCCTCGGAATAGCCGATGCGGTTGCCATAAACGGGGAACAGCGCAAAGCCGCCGGTCTCGACCGCGCCGAACACCAGCACCGCGGCGGTCGCCGTCGGCACCAACCAGATGTAGCGCAGGAAGTTGCTGGTTTCGCCATTGGAGACGATCGTCGGGCTCTCGTTGCGTGCCGCCAGAACTGGGATGGCGGCCAGCGTCACCAGCGCCATGATCACGCCGAAGGGCAGGAAGCCGGTGCTGCCGAGCTGGGCGAACAGCCACGGCCCGGCGGCAAAGCCGAGCGACAGCACGGTGGCGTAGATGCCGAGGACGAGACCGCGCCGGTGTGGCGGCGCCGATGTGCTGATCCAGAATTCCGACAGGATGAACAGCACCGTCAGCGCGATGTGCAGCAGGACGCGCAGGGGAAACCACATCCAGAAGTCCGGCGCGAAATGGAAGCCGACAAAGGCCAGCACTCCTGTTGCGATCATGGCGAGCATCGTCCAGGCGACGCCTAAGCGCATGGCGAGCGGGGTGGCGAGCGGTGCGCCGACGATCGAGGCGAGGCCGGCGACAGCGGTGTTGAAGCCGATCATCGACGCCGAATGGCCGCGCGTTTCGAGAATGACGCTGAGCAGCGGCATGCCGAGGCCGATGGCGATGCCGACGACACTGATCGAGGAGATCGCCGCGATCATCGGCAGCCAATGTACGCGTTCCGCAACCTCTTGCTGGGTATCGACCGTCATGGGATGTGAATGCTCTATGCTCTACAGAATTTCGCGAACGAAGCGATTGCGGACAAGCCGGTAGAACGGCACGGAACCACCGGGACGCAGCAGCGGATCATCGACGAGCCGCTTTTCCAGCTCCTCGAGGATGGCCCTGGTGATGTCGGGAATATCAGCATCTCTGGCCTTGGCGAGCGGCAGCCAGACCAGTTCCTCCAGCTCGTTGGTCGGACCGCCGTCCGGCAACTCCACGGCGACATCTTCGCGCCAGGCGCTGAAGAAGCGCGTATCGAAGCGCCGCACCCGGTTTGGCGGCGTGATGGCGCGCGCGATGAAGCGCAGCGCTTCCAGCGAGGGTCTTACGCCGTGCTCGGCAAAACCCTGCCAATCGCGCCTGGTCGTGGCGAAGGCGCCTTTTTGGCCGATCAGCAGGCCGGCTTCTTCATAGGTCTCGCGAATCGCCGACAGGGCGATGGCGCGGGCGCGGGCCGGGCTGGTGCGGCCGACGCCGGCGGTCAGCCTCGCCTGTTCCTCATGGTGCAACGCTGTGGCAACGGGAATTCGGCTGTCGGCCGGATCGGTACGACCACCGGGAAAGACGAATTTCCCCGGCATGAATGCGTGACGGGCGTGCCGCCGGCCCATCAGCACCAGGAACTCGTCGCCCTTGCGGTCGAGCAGGATCAGCGTCGCGGCGTCGCGCGGGCGTATAGGCTTGGCGTCGGGCGCGATCCGCTGAACCTTGTCGACTTCCGCCTTGGTCATAACGTCCATGCGCACGACCTAGCGGAATCTTCTCCGATGCGAAAGTGGCGTCCAGCCATGCCGATTTGCGCCAGCCTCGGTTTCAAGCCTCGGGATGCGACTCGATCAGATCTTCTTCCCCACCGAAGCCGTGCATATAGAACGCCCATTGCAGGCCGATGACAGCGCCCTTGACCGGCTGCAGCAAGATGATCGCCATGAGGATGGTCAGCGGCACCCAGATGGCGATGTGCTGCCAGGTGGACAAAGTGGAGGTCGCTTCGACACCCATGAACGCGCCGAGCACGATGTGGCCGACGATAACAACCACCAGATAGGCCGGCAGGTCGTCGGCGCGGTGGTGATGGAGCTCCTCGCCGCAATGATCGCATTTATCGACGGTCTTGACGAAAGCGCGAAACAGCTTTCCCTCGCCGCAATGCGGGCAGCGGCTAAGCGCGCCACGCTTCATCGCCGTCCACAGCGGGCGGGCGATGCGGCCCGAATGATGTTCGCCGCCGAAAACCTGTTGGTTCATGTTCAAATCGCTTGGCATTATCGTCTCCTGCCGCGCGAGCCTGGACGCGATTGCGACGCGCGGGCGCGGCCTTTGGCCTTGTGAAACGACCGTTTGGAGCCGGGCAGCGGCTTTGGGTCGGTCAGCATCTCGAAACGCATCGCGCCGGCCATAGGCGCCACCTCGATCAGGCGAACCTCGACGCGGTCGGCAAGCTGATAGCCCTTGCCGGTGCGCTCTCCGAAAAGCGATCGGGCAGTTTCGTCGTATATATAGTAATCGCCGTCCAGGCTTGACACCGGGATGAAACCATCTGCGCCATACTGCGGCAATTGGACAAATAGTCCCGATTTGGTGACGCCCGAAATGCGTGCATCGAAACGATCGTCGACACGCTCGGCCAGATAGGCGGCGATCAGCCGGTCGACCGTGTCGCGTTCGGCGGCCATGGCGCGGCGCTCAGTGGCCGAGATCAGTGCTGAAACCTCTTCCAACCGCTCCGCCTCATCTTGCGTCAGTCCGCCTGCACCAAAGTCGAGGGCGGCAATCAGCCCGCGATGTACGATCAGGTCGGCATATCTACGGATCGGCGAGGTGAAATGCGCGTAGCGTTTCAGATTGAGGCCGAAATGGCCGATGTTGCTGGGCGAATATTCGGCCTGCATCTGGGTGCGCAGCACCACCTCGTTGACCAGTCCCTCATGGTCGGCGCCGCGGACGCGATCCAGAATCCCGTTGAACTGGTTGGGCCGCATCTGCGCCCCGCGTGCGAGCGACAGCCCAAGCGTCTGCAGGAATTCGCGCAGCGATTCCTGCTTGGCGAGCGAAGGCGCGTCATGGATGCGGTAGACCAGCGCCTGCCGTTTCGCCTCCAGCGTCTCGGCCGCCGCGACATTGGCCTGGATCATGAATTCTTCGATCAGCTTGTGTGCGTCGAGCCGCTCCGGCACGACGACCCGGTCGACGGTGCCGTCCTCCTTGAGCAGGATTTTCCGCTCAGGCAGTTCAAGCTCGAGCGGCTGGCGCGTCTCACGGCCGCGCTTGACGACGGCGTAGGCATCCCACAGCGCCTTCAGCACCGTGTCGAGGATCGGGCCGGTCTTGTCGTCCGGCGCGCCGTCGATCGCGGCTTGCGCTTGCGGATAGGCGAGTTTCGCCGCCGATTTCATCATGATGCGGTGGAATGAATGCCTGAGCTTGCGGCCATCGGCCGAGAAGGTCATGCGGACCGCCAGCGCCGGGCGGTCCTGGCCTTCGCGCAGCGAACAAAGGTCGTTGGAGATGCGCTCCGGCAGCATCGGCACGACGCGATCCGGGAAATAGACCGAATTGCCGCGCTTCAGCGCCTCGCGATCGAGCGCGGTGCCATAGCGCACATAAGCGGCGACATCGGCAATCGCTACGGTAACCACCACGCCGCCGGGGTTCTTTTCGTCCGGATCCGATATGGCGAACACCGCATCGTCATGGTCCTTGGCGTCGGCCGGATCGATGGTGACCAGCGGCAGCTTGCGCCAGTCCTCGCGGCCGGCCAGCGTCGCCGGTTTGACCGCCTCTGCCTCGGCAATGACGTCTGCCGGGAAAATATGTGGAATGTCATGCGCGTGGATGGCGATCATCGAGACCGCCTTTTCGTTGGTCAGCGAACCGAGCACCGTCAGCACCTTGGCTCTGGGCAGTCCATAGCGGGAGGCCCGCGCCGGCTCGACCTCGACCAGATCGCCGTTCTTGGCGCCGTTCTGGAATTCCTTGTCGACGACCAGCTCCGGCTGGCGTCTTTCGACAGGCTCGATGCGGAAGGTGCCGTCCTGCAGAACGCGAAAAACGCCGAGAACGGCATCGGTGCGCTTCTCGAAGATCTTCATCACCCGCCCGGTGTAGGCGGGGCCCGTCGCGTCATCGGTTGGAAAGGTCTTGGCCAGCACGCGGTCGCCGATGCCCGGTGTCGGGCCGCCGCCGCGCGACACGCGGATCGCTATGACAGGAGGCTCGCCGTTGCCCACGGCTTCGGTTGGGTGCGCCAGCAGCACGCCGTCGGCGTCTCGGCCAAAGATGTCGAGCACGGCGACATGGGCGAGGGCGCCGACGCGGGCCAGCCGCTTGCGTTCCTTGGTCAGCAGGCCCTCATCCTGCAGGTCGCGCAAAATGTCTTTCAGCCAGATACGGTCCTCGCCGCGCAGCGCAAACGCCTTGGCGATATCGCGTTTTCCTGAGCGATCCGGATTTTCGGCGATGTAGCGCAGGATCTCGTCGCGGGACGGCCGGTAGTTATCCCTAACCTTGGCTCTCGTGTCGGCGGTGCGCAGATCGCCATGACTTCTTCCGGATACCCTGCGCGCCACGATGCCCTATCCCTTTTTGTTGGCCACTTTCTTGGCCGCTGGTTTTTGGGCCGCTGGTTTTTGGGCCGCCGGTTTTTTGGCCGCCGCAGGCTTTTTGGCAGGTGCGGCCGCTTTGCGGAAGGGCTTTCTGCCGCCATTGCCGCCCTTGGCTTCCTTCTCGGCAATCAGCGCCAACGCGTCCTCGATCGTCACCGACTGCGGGTCCTTGCCCTTCGGCAGCGTCGCATTGACCTTGCCGAAATTAACATAAGGCCCGTATTTGCCGTCACGCACAACGATCTTACCGCCGCCAGCCGGATGCTCGCCGAGCTCCTTCAAGGCGGCGGACGTGCCGCCATTGCGGCCGCCCGGGCCCTTCAACTGCTTCTCGGCAATCACAGACACGGCGCGGTTGAGACCGATCGAGAACACGTCCTCGATATTCTCGAGATTGGCGTAGGTGCCGTCATGCAGCACGAACGGGCCGTAGCGCCCCAGCCCGGCCGAGATCATCTTGCCGGATTCCGGATGCTTGCCGACGTCGCGCGGCAGCGACAGTAAGGCGAGGGCCTTTTCGTGGTCGATCGAATCGACTGTCCAGCCCTTGGGCAGGCTGGAGCGCTTGGCTTCCTTTCCGTCGCCGCGCTGGATATAGGGGCCGAAACGACCGCTGCGCAGGGTGATTTCCTCCGCCGTGTAGGGGTCCTTGCCAAGCACCTTGGTGCCGTCCTCGCCATTGCCAGTTTCGCCATTGGGGTTGGCGGCGTCGCCGAGCTGGCGGGTGAAGGAGCATTCGGGATAGTTCGAACAGCCGACAAAGGCGCCGAATTTGCCGAGCTTCAGCGACAGGTTGCCGGTGCCGCATTTCGGGCAGATGCGGGGGTTCGAACCGTCTTCCCGCGCGGGAAACACCAGCGGCGCCAGTTCTTCGTTCAATGCATCGAGCACGTCGGTGACGCGCAATTCCTTGATGTCGGCGACGGCGCCCGAAAAATCCTTCCAGAAATCGCGTAGCACATCCTTCCAGGCGAGCTTGCCGTCCGAGATTTCGTCGAGTTTTTCCTCGAGCGAGGCGGTGAAATCATATTCGACATAGCGCTCGAAGAAGCTTTCGAGGAAGGCCGACAACAGCCGGCCCTTCGCCTGCGGCAACAACTTGCGCTTGTCCATGCTGACGTAATCGCGGTCCTCGAGCGTCTTCAGGATCGCCGTGTAGGTCGACGGCCGACCGATGCCGAGCTCTTCCAGCTTCTTGATCAGCGAGGCTTCCGAATAGCGCGGCGGTGGCTCGGTGGTGTGCTGGGTGGCGTTGATCGCCTCGCGGGCGAGCTGTTCGCCGGCACGGATCTCGGGCAGACGGCGGTCTTCCTCGTCTTCCGAATCCTCATCCTTCTGGTCGGTATAGGCGGCAATGAAGCCGTCGAAGCGAACGACCGAACCGATTGCGCGAAGCTCCGCGGTGCGAGCGCCGTTGACCGCCTCGATCTCGGCAGTGGTGCGCTCGATCTCGGCCGGCTGCATCTGGCTGGCGATAGCGCGTTTCCACACGATCTCGTAAAGCCGTGCCTGATCGGCATCGAGATATTGCCTGACCGAAGCCGGCGTGCGCATGAAATCGGTCGGGCGGATCGCTTCGTGCGCCTCCTGGGCATTCTTGGCCTTGGTCGTGTAGTGGCGCGGCTTTTCGGGCAGGTATTTTGGGCCGAATTCCTTGGCGATCGCATCGCGGGCGGCAGTGATCGCCTCGGGCGCCATCTGCACGCCGTCGGTTCGCATATAGGTGATCAGGCCGGTGGTCTCGCCGCCGATGTCCATGCCTTCATAGAGCCGCTGCGCCACCTGCATGGTGCGGTTTGCTGAAAAGCCGAGGCGCGAGGAGGCGGCCTGCTGCAGCGTCGAGGTGGTGAAGGGCGGGGCTGGATTGCGCTTGGTCGGCTTGGCTTCGACCGACAGCACCTTGAAGGTCGCGCCTTCGAGCATCGCCTTGATATCGTCGGCCTGCGCCTTGGTCGAAATGTCGAGCTTTTGCAGCTTCTTGCGGTCGAAGGCGGTCAGCCGCGCCTCAAAATTTTCCTTGCGCGGCGTGCCGAGGAGAGCTGATATCTGCCAGTATTCCTCGCGAATGAAGCGCTCGATCTCCAATTCGCGGTCGCAGACGAGCCGCAATGCCACCGACTGCACGCGGCCGGCGGAACGGGCGCCGGGCAGCTTGCGCCACAGCACGGGCGACAGGGTGAAGCCGACGAGATAGTCGAGCGCGCGGCGAGCGAGATAGGCGTCGACCAGCGGCGCATCGATCTGACGCGGATTGGCCATAGCTTCCAGCACCGACGATTTGGTGATGGCGTTGAAGACGACGCGGCTGACCGGCTTGTCCTTCAGCGCGCGCTTCTGCTTCAGCACTTCCAGAACGTGCCAGGAAATGGCTTCGCCCTCGCGATCCGGATCGGTGGCGAGGATCAGGCCGTCGGCGTCCTTGACCGCCTTGGCGATGTCGGCAAGACGTTTGCTCGAGGCGGTGTCGACAGCCCAGGACATGGCAAAATCCTCGTCCGGACGCACCGAGCCATCCTTGGCCGGCAGATCGCGGACGTGGCCGAACGAGGCCAGGACCTTATAGTTCTTTCCGAGGTACTTGTTGATTGTCTTCGCTTTGGCCGGCGATTCGACGACGACGACGTCCATGAGGTCTCATATCAGCTGTGGTGCGGCAGAAGAATTCCGCTGCGCGCGACGAAATCTCGTACAATTGTCGCTCACATGGCCGCGCTTTTGCATCCGGTCAAGGGGAAGCGCCCAAAATGCAGTCCTGCATTCAGCGCACACCCCAAGGGCGCGTCATGTAATATCCGCAATTCCGGGTAAGGGGAGCGGCTGCCCTCTTGTTGGACAAACCGGCAATGAATCCGGAACAAATTCCTCCGCGGATATAAGAGAAACATCGATCATGCGCCAGCCCCAGCTTAAGAGATGTCCGGTATGATGCTCTGTCGGCGGGCGAGACAGGCGTGGCGAGTGGGGCTCGTACGTCCATCGGGACAGTACAAGAAGCTGGCCGCCGGAAGGCCTGCAGGGATACGCGGCAGTCAGCGATTTCGCGCCGGTCAAGGCGGGATGCAGGTTCGGGACTAGTCGGCTTTGGCTATGTGCCAGACGCCGCCGACGCCGTCGCCGGTCACATCGCCAGCCTTCTTATCCTCGATGAACGTGTAGAGCGGCTTGCCTTCATAGGCCCACATCTTGGTGCCCTCGGTGCGGTCGACGATCGTCCATTCGCCCTCGACTTTGGCGTCGGCCTCCGTCTTCAGCGGCGGCCAACTGGTGGCGCATTTGTCGTAGCAGTTCGACTTGCCCGTCTCGTCCTTGTCGTAGGTGTAAAGGGTCATGCCGTTGGCATCGGTATAATTGGTGCCGCCTACATCGGCTTCCTTCCATGCTTCGGCGGCATAGGAGGCGGCGGTGCCGAGTAAAAGCACCGCCAGCCCAACTGTGATCGATTTCATGGGGTTCCCCCTGATATGATCGAGAAGCGCGCGGAAAGCCGCCGCCTCGTTGCATCAACGCGCCTGGTGTGTCGTTTCTTCCTCGATGCAGGGCGGCAACTTGCCACGCAATGGTGATTGGCGGACAAACCCGTGCGCCGCTATACCGGCGCCGATACAGTTGGAGTTTCGGGAAATGGCATTGGATATCGGCTATGTCAGCGCGGTCGGGGCGGGGGCGATCTCGTTCCTGTCGCCTTGCGTGCTGCCGCTGGTGCCGCCCTATCTCTGCTACATGGCCGGCGTGTCGGTCGATGATTTCCGCGGCAATGCCGGCGTCACGGCCAAGGCCGACGCACGCGCCGCGCTGCTTTATGCTTCGATTGCCTTCGTTCTCGGATTCTCGACCGTGTTCGTGGCGTTGGGCGCCGGCGCTTCGACTATCGGACGGCTGCTGCGCGTCTGGCAGGAGCCGCTGGCCATGGCGGCCGGCGTGCTCATCATCCTGATGGGGTTGAACTTCCTCGGCATATTGCGCATCCCGCTGCTGTCGCGTGAGGCGCGCTTCCAGTCGCAGGGCAAGCCGGCCAGTATCGTTGCCGCCTACGTCATGGGACTGGCCTTCGCCTTCGGCTGGACGCCGTGCATCGGACCGGTGCTGGGACCGATCCTGACGCTTGCCGGCGGCCGCGAGACGGTGGGCGAGGGCGCGGCTCTGCTCGCCGCCTATTCGCTCGGCCTCGGCATCCCATTCCTGATCGCGGCGCTGTTTTCCGGCGCCTTCATGCGCTTTCTCTCGAAATTCCGCGTCCATCTCGGCCGTGTCGAAAAGGCCATGGGCGCGCTGCTGGTCATCGCCGGTGTGTTTTTCCTGACAGGCGGCGTCCAGGCAGCCTCCTATTGGCTGCTGGAGAATTTCCCGGTGTTGGGCCAATTGGGATAGGCTTGTTGCTCATATAAGCTGGAATTGCGCGCACAGGATTGAATTGCGGACCCGCTAACCTGGAGTCAGCTGCTCCACCACCTCACCGGAATTTAACCGCATTGGTGCAGCATCGCGCCAGTGCTAGACATGCGTTGATTTCCAACCCTTTTCATATGGTCGCCCTTCCATGAGCCAGAGAACCTGCCTGTCCGTCATCCTCGCCGCCGGCGAAGGCACGCGCATGAAAAGCGCTGTGCCAAAAGTACTGCACCCGATCGCCGGCCTGCCGATGGTCGCCCATGTCGTGAGGGCTGCGGAAGCCGCAGGCAGCGGTGATCTGGCGCTGGTGATCGGCCATGGCGCGGACGAGATGCGTAAGGCCACGCAAAAGTTCGCGCCGAAGGCGGAAACCTTCGTCCAGGACAAGCGGCTCGGTACGGCGCATGCCGTGCTGGCGGCTCGAGCTGCGATATCTAAAGGTTACGACGAGATCCTGGTGATGTTCGGCGATACGCCGCTGATCGACCCGGAGGTGCTGGCCGCTGCGCGCCTGAAGCTGGCCGAAGGCGCTGCCGTCGTTGTGGTCGGCTTCCGCACGCCCAATCCTACCGGCTACGGCCGGCTGATCGAAAAGGGCGGCAAGCTCATCGCCATCCGCGAGGAAAAGGACTGCACCGACGAAGAAAAGAAAATCACCTTCTGCAATGGCGGGCTGATGGCGGTTGCGGGCATGCACGCGCTGCAACTGCTCGATCAAGTCGGCAACAAGAACGCCAAGGGCGAATATTACCTCACCGACATTGTCGAGATCGCCGGCGGGCAGGGCCTCGATGTCGTTGCAACGGAAGCCGGCTTCGAGAATGTGCTCGGCATCAACAACCGCGCCGAACTCGCCGAGGCGGAAGGCATTTGGCAGACGCGCCGGCGGCGCGAGGCCATGCTCTCCGGCGTCACATTGATTGCGCCAGAAACCGTGTTCTTCTCATACGACACCCAAATCGGTGCCGACACGATCGTCGAACCCAATGTCTGGTTCGGGCCGGGCGTGAAAATCGCCACGGGCGCCAAGATCCATGCCTTCAGCCACATTGAAGGCGCCACCATCGCTTCGAACTGCGATGTCGGCCCGTACGCGCGGCTGCGGCCGGGCGCCGATCTCAAGCAAAAGGCCAAGGTTGGCAATTTCTGCGAGGTCAAGCAGGCGACGATCGGGGAGGGGGCCAAGGTCAATCACCTGACCTATATCGGCGATGCCCGCGTCGGCGCCGGCGCCAACATCGGCGCCGGCACCATCACCTGCAACTACGACGGCTACTCGAAGTTCTTCACCGACATCGGCGAGGGCGCCTTTATCGGCTCGAACTCCTCGCTGGTGGCGCCTGTTACAATCGGCAAGGGCGGCTACATCGCTTCGGGCAGCGTGATCACCGAAAGTGTCCCCGACGATGCGCTGGCCTTTGGCCGCGCCCGCCAGAGGACGCTGGCCGGCAAGGGCAAGGAATTGCGCGAGCGTTTTGCTTCGGCCGCGGCGGCGAAGAAGGCCGGTGGGTGATCATTCGGCGTTAGCCGGCAAGGTTCGCATCTGCGCCGAAAGCAGCCGTCACCTCGATCCTGCCGACAATTGCCCTGTTGAATTCAGGAAGATCTTCGGCGGGGATCCAGTATTCCAGATGTGCCCTGCTACCGGCATGTTCGACCCAATACTGGTCGAGAAAGCTCTTCAAAACGTCAAACCGGGTAACGAAGCCCGAACCGCTGGCTGGTACGTTCCAGTCACGCGCGATCTGCACGGCATAATCTTCGGACAGAACGGGGTAGAAAATGGGTTGCTCGGGAAGGCGCGGCGGAAACGCCCGCATGCCCGACTTCTCAATCAGTTTCAGCTCTTCAGGCCCAACTGGACGCCAAAGCGTCACCGTGTCGATTTGTTCGTTCATGACCGCATCATGTCTTTGACGGATTTCAGAACCATTGGGACGGGATAACATGCATTCGCGGACAAACCGAGCGATCGCGGTAACCGGATTGCAAGAGCGCCCTGTCATGGTGCATCTGTGCAAGACCGTTGCGGCTGATACGCGACGAAATGCAATGTGATTTTCGCGGCAGACCGGCCATCCCTAAATAGCGCCGGGTTTCTGCGGGGAAACGGGGAAAACGGCAATGTGCGGTATCGTAGGAATTGTTGGTCATTCGCCGGTCGCGCCGCTCAT